>SXSK01000032.1 GCA_005793375.1 Verrucomicrobiales bacterium
CCGTTTGTTGCTCGTGCTCGGGTAGCGTAATAGGCTCGGACATGCCGGCAGTTAAATAAAGTCAGCGCCTTTTGTCCAGTTTTATACCGCCTTTTGTTTCACCTGCCTCCTTAAAGTCGAAATCTTGAAACTGCCCTGCGTTCAACACGAAAACGAGCGAGGGGCGGGCGTGGTTTCAAGCAGCTATGGAGTTTCTGGGGGCTCGGTGGTCACCTCAGGATGGCTCGCATGGTGTCGTCGACAACTGGATCGTGGGTAACGAAGTCAATTCTCACTGGTTCTGGGCGAACCAGGGAGAGGTAGGGATGGAGACCTTCGCAGATGACTACGTGGAGACGGTCCGACTGGCTCACGATTCTCTGAAACGACATTCCCCGGGAGTACGGGTCTACATTTCCATGGAACATCATTGGAATATTCGCTATCCGGGTGGTCATGAGCGCCAGGCATTCGCAGGGCGGCCTTTTTTGGAATACTTCCATCGGAAAGCAGTTGTAGGCGGGGATTTTGAATGGCACCTAGCGTTCCACCCTTATCCTGAGAATCTATTCGAACCGAAAACTTGGATGGATAAGAGCGCAACCGCGGACGTATTGACCACCCCCCGCATCACCTTTCGCAATTTGGAGGTATTGCCGCGGTATTTGGAGCAATCACGGTTCCAGTTTCAGGGGCGGATGCGGCGTATCCTGTTGAGTGAACAAGGGTTTCACACGCCGTCGGGTCCGAATGGGGAGGTGATTCAAGCCGCCGCGTACTGTTACGCTTGGGTGAAGGTGCAGAAATTGCCCGGCATTGAGGCGTTTATCCTACATCGTCATGTGGATCATGGTCAGGAAGGCGGGTTGAAGCTGGGGCTGTGGTCTCGGGACGAGTCCGCCGCCTCGCCAGCAGCGCCTAAGTCCCAAAAGCGTCTCTACCACGTGTTTAAGGCGGCCGGGACGGCTGAATGGCGGCAGGCTTTTGAATTTGCGCTTCCGGTCATCGGTCTCCGCGAATGGGATGCCATCCTGTCCCCTCTCCAATAGTTCCTTAGTTGAGTATTCTGATCCCCCTTCCATCAACAGCTCGACCGTGTACGTAATTCTCAGGTTGACGGCTTCTAACTCGTGACGGAGTAATTGTCTTTCCCCTCCGTGTCCATTCAGCCTCGTGCGTAGTACCGAATTCTTTGGCAAACTTGGCGCATCGCTCGCACATCGTCATTCCCATGTTACGAGTTCCAAAAGTCGGGTTAGCTTCATGGGCAGTCGGCCCTTGGCGTTCATCACTGTCAGCACATCTTCCCGCTTCAACGCGCCACGCTCCGTTTTCCCATCAATTCCCACCGCTTCCCGCTCTTCCGTACCTTCTCGGTACACGTGCATCCGGTAGATTTCCATCGAATGGCTCAAAGTCCTCTGCCTGGGCGTCCTTAGCGGCACGATACATCTCAAAACGCTGGCTGACGGCGCCAACGTTCTGATGACCGGACAACCGCTTCAACTTCTCGAGGATCGCTTCGGCGTTCGGCAGAACCTCGGGTGGTTTGGGCACCTCGACGAGAATGTGGAAGTGATTCGATGGACATGAGGCAATAGGTGAGAACTTTCACCTCACAGAAAGCCTCCACTTCGCGCAATAGGCGGGCGAAATGCTCCTTCTCGGCGGTGTTGAAGATGAAGCGATAGTCACAGAATTGACGTGCAAAGAAAGTCGACGGATTGGCCTAGACCCAACAGGAGGAGAAGACACGAAACGGAATTTAAAGCACGCTAAGCAGCGGCGGCGAAATCATGAGCACGGGAGCGGAGGGGCCGGAACTGGTCCGGATCGAGGGTTGTCGATGTTTCCCAGTTGTAATCCCGGTTAGATTGATGTGTTCCCATCCGAGTGGCGATAAGTGGGCCAGATCGCCCGGCACTGGATGGTGGCCTTGTTTGATCAGGTGATCGATGGCGCGCTGCAGGTAGGTCGTATTCCATAAGATGTTGGCCGAGACAAGCAGGTTTAAACCGCTGGCACGATGGACCTGATTCTCGTAAGAGCGGTCGCGAATTTCGCCGAGCCGGTTGAAAAATACGGCGCGACGGAGGGCATTTTGCTGCTCACCCTTGTTGAGGCCGACGTGGCTGCGTCGGCGCAGTTGTGGGTCCTGTAGCCATTCGAGCGTAAAAAAGGTCCGTTCCAGTTTTCCCAATTCGCGCAGGGCGACGGCCAAACGGTTCTGCCGGGGATAAGCCGCGAGCTTGCGCAGGATCACCGAGGCAGTGACGGTTCCAGTTTTGATCGACATGGCAAGCCGGAGTAGTTCAACCCAATGATTGCTGATGGCGCGAACATCAATAGCGCCCGTCACCACCGAAGCGAGTTCACTCGGTACGGTTATGCCTGGCAATAGGGTCTAACGCCGCAAAGGTACCTAAAGTTCCACAGGATTCGGGGGCAGAGGGCGGCTCCAGAATAACCTCAGAACGCATTCCAAGGCTCCTGGAACGGCAAGAGACCAGGAAATTTGGTATGACCCAGAGACGATTTTAACGATTGCGGTCTTTTGGGGATGGCCCGTTACCATTGGCGATCAGGATCATCGACGGAGTGGGCACCGCCTTCGACAAAGCAGTGGCGCATGTCGGCGATACGGCTGGCCTCTTGAAGAATATCGTACACGATTTTGTCGAGTTGTTCATCAGTTTGAAATGGGATCGTCAGCTCGTATTCGTCAGTGTCCTTACCGAGCTTCTTCATGCTGTAATCGCTCAAAACATAGCGTTCGATTCCTTCTCGGGTTCTCTTTATTCCTCGGACGAATTTGCTGTTACGTTCCACGTTGAGCCGAAGATGGATCTTCATCACTTTGGTTTTCGGCTCCAGATTCGCCTTCGTATGGTATGGCCCGATTCCGACCTGCTGGTGTCGTAGGTAATTGTAGAGGGTCGCTTTGCTGATTCCCAAATTGTCGGCAATCTCATCGGCGCTGAGCTTTTGTTCTTTATAGAGAGCCTCGGCCGCAAGGGCTTCTTTTCATCCCGTACTGTCCGAAAACTCGAACGAGGTTAATATCACGCGGCTTCGCGATAGTAGTAATTGAACTGGCCACCCAGTCTTATGGCCTCTATTTGAATAAAATGCGCGGTTGCGCCCGAATGGCGAATCCATCCGTCCCATCGCCTCCCTGGCCCAAGTCCACCCCGCCACCACCCGCAATGCTTCCCGTCCGCAAGTGGCGGGACCTGATTCGCCAAGCCTGGCACTCGGATCCATTGCAATGCCCCGTTTGTCAGAAAGAGATGCGCCTGATCGCGGTCATCGAGGATCCGGCCGTGATCGAGAAGATCCTCCGACACCTCGGGCTGTGGTGCAGACCCGCACGATTCGCTCCGGCCCGATCACCGCCCTCGGCCGAACTCCGGGAACCAGAGCCTGAGTTCCTCGTGGACCCCGACCCGATGCCCGATTACGACAATGTCATCACTGATTAGGGGTATTTACATGACTCCACCCACCACTACCACAAAAGCGGAATAGATCCGGCGGGGATGGGTGTTGAGAATGGGAGGGACGTGATCGCCCGATTTATCCCGTTGTTGGACGGTGCTACAGTGAATTTGATCGATCGCCGAATGCCCAACCAAATCGTCAACATCATCGCTGGGGGTTAGTTTGAATCCATGTCGGGGACGTCATGCAGGTGGAGGTGATCGCATGCGATCTGTATTTGGCTACTACAGCTTGAAAAACTCGACGGCATTGTCGTGCAGAATCCGCTTCGCGAGTCGCTGGGCAATTGCCAGAGGAAACTGCTTTTGATCGATTTTCTCCTGGAGAACTTCTGCAATATACCGCCGAGCAGATTGAAGGGCACCGTAGGTTTCGTCGACGTGCCAGTTATCACCGCCGAGCATCATCCGAGATTCATCGGGCAAGACGTCGATGGCTTCATGCAAGGCCAGCTTGAAGTGGGAAGGGCTCAACAAGAACGACCAAGTCAGATCCAACCAGATGTTTCGGTACACAAACGCCATTCCCAATAAATCCCGACTCCATGGGTAGGCCAAGTGCATCAAGAGGAACCGGGTTCGAGGATGACGTTCAATTAGGCCTGCGGTGAGCATTGGGTGTGAGCCGCGAACGATCCCAGTACCCAGGTGTAGTTGCATCGGGATGTCCCGTTCGCCCGCGAGTTGACACAGGTAATCCACCACGAAATCTCCGAATGCTTTCTGTTGGGCAGGACTGGGTGACAGTTGACCCCACGCCGCTCGCGCACGGCCCTCGTCGGGTTCTTCAAAATCGATGGAGCGATCGTAGGCTAGAGCGTTTTTGAGAGCCACTTGCCCACGCGATGGCATCGTATCCACCAGTTGTCCGATGCCACGCAGATAATCATCGAATGATTCGGGCTGACAACCGAGGCGCGACAGGAGTTCATGGGCTCGGTTGCCATTGTGATCGGCGGACGTTGGATGCCATCCGAGAGCCAGGCAATTGATGCGCATCACGGATCGATACTGCGCTCCGAGGGATTTGCGAGGATCGAGCATCGGATTGGTATAGTCGTCGGTAATGACGGTTTGAACGCGGGCGCGTTGTAAAGTTTCTTGGAGCCAATGCTCCCGGTTATGGGCGTTGCGAACCGCCTGGTCGATCAACATCCAGTTGTCGGAGTTGATCTCGGTGGCGCCGTCCCCGTGTAGTTCGGTGATAGCGTGAACGAGATTGCGGACGAACGCGTTGGAACCACAGCCCTCCAAGTAGGGTAGCAAGGATTCCCAGGTAGTGGGCATGGCGGCTGCCATCATGGGGTCCTGGTCGCGAGCTTCGGATGGGAGACAATACGGCCGGGACAACGTCCAACCAGCGTAACTCTGCTGGAAAAGCTGCAATAAATTCACGTCCCGTTGCAGGACGACCTCGGGCATGTGGTGCTCATGCACGTCGACGACGGGCAACTGGTCGACAAAGAATTGAAGGTTTTGGTCCATGGCAAGTTGGGCGATCCTGGTAGCAGTAGTCACCACCTACCGTCATCAGCGATAGAACGGCTCCCAGGTGAGCCAACGTGGGCCATAGTGCGGAGCCGGTTTCCCGGTTTCCAGCGCGCCCAGATCGGGAGCTTTGCCGGCAAAATCCTCATTGATGGTTGGCAATGACGTCCCGGCATCAACGGCGCGACTGTCGGATTTCAGATCGAACCTCAAATCCATGGCATGATAAACAGCGTGACGTCGAGAGGGATCAGGCGGTTGCAATTGAATGAAAACATCGTAATCGATCTCGATGCTATGGGTTTCCTGGCCAGTGGCAGCGGCCAGGTCGGTCAGAGTTTGAAATCGCTGCCAATCAGTCTCGGTAGGTTCGTAGATCCGCTGGCCCTTTTTAGGTCCCCAAAATCGGTATTGATCCTTCACTCCTCGATTGGGGCGAAACCCATTGTAGTCGGAGCTAAACGCGTCGGTGGCGTTCGCGAAGGTCACAACACCTCGATTGGGAGTATCGCGACCGAGGAACAGGTTGTTGCGATAGTGCAGGTTGGAGGACGGATCGCTGATGGTGTGTTCGCCAATGAGGGTGTTGTGATATACTAGCAAGCCCGCAGGTTTCGCTGAAAACTTGAACGCCATGCCGCCGGGCACATGGTAAAGAAGGTTTCGAATGAAATACACTGGACCACCGAAGACGGGTTGCGAGCTGTAACCGCCATGCGCCGCGTTGACACCTCGATTGTTGAAGACGCGCACATTGTGGACGCCGCCATCAGTTTCGACGAAATCATCACCGAGCATGTGCATGTCGTTGTTGTAAATATCAATGGACGAGGCGCGACGTTCTGGATCGGACTCTGGTGTTCCGTAGGTGGATATCCCGATAGCATCGTGAAAATAGGCAATCGCGTTGTGCGCAATGATGTGGCCTGGACCATACACCTTGATGGCATAATAGCTCTGGAGAGCATGAGAACCGTAAGGGCCTGCACTCGCCCACATAGGCCCGGTCCAGCCCACCAATCGATAACGATCGTCACGACCTAAAAACAGATTGTCGGCGATATAAAAATCGCTGGAACCCGCGTATTCTGTCCAAATACCGAAACCGATGTTTTCGAAACGACAGTGCTTCACCGTCAAGCCCACAGCGCCGAGCACCTCCTTCTGACCAGCGAAGATGGCGACGTCGGTGTTTCGGAAAGTGATGCCTTCGAAGTGATGGTAGGTAGACGCCATCACGTCGAATAGGCGATGGTTTCCATCGCCATCGAAAATGACCTCACCGTCACCTGCCGATTTGAAGCTAATGGGGCGATCAGGCGTTCCTTTTAGTGTGAGGGACATGGAACCATCGAAGGGCGCCATCATGGGATCGACGTAATTCAAACGGTCAGGTTTGTAGAGTCCGACGTGGATGAGAAAGGTGTCACCGGGTTTGGCGCGTCGTTCCCAGACCATGTTCCAATCGCCGAGCCCAGCCCCATAGTATGCCTGAAGAATATTGGTGAAACTGGGTTCGATCCTTGGACCTTTGTGATCGGGCGGGTAGATGTGAATGGTCCGACCTTGGGTCGAGGTTTGAGGTTCTTTCCTGGTTCGGACCTTTATTACGTGCTGTGCGTCTCCGGTCACCCCATCCGGGTCGATCAACTGAAACCGGCATTCGTATTCGGTATCCGATTTTAGGTTTAAGATTGAGCCCGCAAACCCGTGGGGCACGGTATAATCGAGGTTTTCGCGCCGGCGATACACGCTTTCGCCACCGACTCGCAGCAAAGGCAGGGCGTTACGCCAGGGGAACGGTGTTACCACCCCAATGGGTTTCAAGGAGTCCGCATTGGGGTGTAGTAAATCTTGAACAGTTCGTGGCGACCTTCGGCTGAAGAGCGGGACAGGGATCTGCGCGCATGTTTCGGACCTGTTGGTGAGGAGCC
>SXSK01000355.1 GCA_005793375.1 Verrucomicrobiales bacterium
ACACCAAGCCTAGCCCTCTAAACTCTGTTTCCATGGAGCGCAGTGGTCGAATGGCGAGTTTCCGAAGTGTCGATCAATCCGGTGTACGAGTGGGTTTTTATGAGTCGTCTAAACTGAATCCTGCAAGCTATACAAGCCATCCGTTCAGACTAGACCTCATTGAGGTAGTAACACCGTTCCGCTCGGATCCGATTGGGGTTCGGTCTGAAATCGAATACCCATCCACCCGTGGGTCTCATCGCGTCGCGTATAACTTTTCGCCGCACAAGTATCGGCAAAAACAAAAAAACGCGTATTGTCACCTCGACGTGATTGCAGTCGTTCGGTCAGCAGCCTGTACTCATGATCGAGCATCGAGTTGAGCCGGGTTCGACTCACGTACCGTTCGTTGGCACCATATATCGCATCACTGACCACCATATCATAAGCGGATATGGTCTTCGCGATGGTTCCACTCGCCCCCCCTACTCGGAAGAACCATCGGGCAACTTCCTGCCCTGCGCCGATCTCTGCGAAGGCGCCATACTTCGTCGAGTCTAAATTGATTTGCAGCGCCTTTTGATGCGTATCCAGTCGCTCACTCATCGCCCTCTAATGGAGCAGGGGCGAGTGCGATACGCGAGTTTTTCAATGAGTAAAAACACGCTAGGAAGGTTGAACTTATGCCCAACCCACCCACCTTGAACCGTAACGCTGGCTCAACGCCCAAGGCGCCCACCGAATGCTCGCATTCTCTTGGAGATTTGAAAACTAGCAGCCTGACGGACACGATGTCGGACCTGAAAGCGACTTCCCGCAATTTTCAACGAGATGTCGCCCTCATGAAGGCCCAGGCCGCTGCCGGCCATACAGTGGACATCGAAGTGGCGCCGTGAATCAGCCTCGTCCGGTCCAGAACCGCCTCATTAGCCCACCCGAACCACACCAATTCAGTCTCGACTTGTGGCTACGGATCCCCCTACTAGAACCATCGCCGTGCCGCGCGCCACGTTCCCGACAAACCTCGGGTGACTCCGCACGCCGACGCGTCGCCGTCAATACTTGCCCTTAAATTGTCATGATCATGAAATTGATTCCGCGTTGTCGGTGGTTCCTGGCGCCACTCTTGGCCACCGCACTAATGACTGGCTGCAAACCCACCCCCGACTCGGCTCCAGCGTCGGGCAACACAGGCGGCAAAAAGAAAATCGCGTTCGTCAGCAATGGCGTGGCCTCGTTCTGGACGATTGCTGCCGCCGGTGTGAAGGCCGCCGGTGAAAAGGCCGGGGTCGACGCCGAAACGCTGATGCCTGTCGAGGGAATTACCGACCAGAAACGCATCATTGAGGACCTACTCACCCGTGGCATCCACGGCATCGCCGTCAGCCCGATCGATCCCGTCAACCAGACGGAACTTCTCAATCAGGTCTCCAGGCGTACCAAACTGATCACTCACGATTCCGATGCGCCCAATAGCGAACGGGTCCTGTACATCGGCATGGATAACTACAAGGCGGGCCGTTTGTGCGGCGACCTAGTCCGCGAAGCCTTGCCGAATGGTGGCTCCGTTATGTTGTTCATTGGCCGTCTTGAACAAGACAATGCCAAACGCCGCCGCCAAGGAGTGATCGACGCCATCCTCGGTCGCCCGTCCAACCCCTCCAACTTCGATCCGCCGTCTCAGGTAATTGAAGGCAATGGGTTCAAGATCCTGGGCACTCTGACAGATCAGTTCGACCGCGCCAAAGGCAAAGCTAATGCCGAAGATACCCTGGCTAAATACCCGGACGTCAACTGCATGGTCGGCTTGTTCGCCTATAACCCCCCTCTAATGATTGAGGCCCTTTCCCAAGCCAATAAGCTCGGCAAAGTGAAGGTCGTGGCTTTCGACGAAGACGATGCAACCCTCGACGGTATCCAAAATGGAACCGTCCATGGTACGGTGGTCCAAAACCCTTATCTCTACGGCTACAAATCAGTCGAAATCCTCGCCGAGCTAGCCAAAGGCAACAACTCAGTGGTCCCCGCCGACAAGTTTATCGATATTCCCGCCCGCCAGATTCGAAAGGACACGGTCACTGAATTCTGGGCCGACCTGAAGGTCAAGACCGCGCCCACGAAATAGCGTCTTCACGGCTGTGGAACATATGACGGCTTCCCTGTTGGAGGCTCAGCAACTCAGCAAGTCCTTTCCGGGCGTGCGGGCGTTGAAAGGCGTCAGCCTCAGACTGGGCGCATCCGAGGTTCTGGCCGTCATTGGCGAAAATGGCGCGGGCAAAAGCACGCTCATGAAGATTCTGGCCGGGGTCCAACAACCGGACTCGGGCCAACTGCGATTCGAGGGTCAAGTCGTTCATCTGAGAAACGTCCAGGATGCACAGCAACGCGGCATTGCCCTAATCCATCAGGAACTCAACTTGGCCGATAATCTCGATGTGGCGGCTAATATCTATCTCGGTCGCGAGAGACGCCGCTTCGGCCTCATCGACACCGCCCACCTTTGTCGAGACGCCTCGAGACACCTCCAGGCAGTGGGCCTCGATGTCAATCCCAGCACCCGTGTTTCAACCCTGAGCATCGGTCAACAACAGTTGGTCGAAATCGCCAAAGCTCTCTCCGTGCAGGCGAAGGTGCTGATCATGGATGAGCCCACTTCCAGCCTCTCCAGCACCGAATCAGAGAATTTGTTCCGCGTGATCCGTGACCTCCGAAGTCGCGGCGTCAGTATCGTCTACATCTCCCATCGCCTCGGTGAAGTCAAAGCCCTTGCCGATCGCGTCACGGTTCTCCGCGATGGCGAAAACGCCGGGGAACTCGACCGACACGAAATCCGTCATGATTCAATGGTCCGGATGATGGTTGGAAGGGACTTGTCCCAGTTTTATGCCCACCAGCCGCATCCACCCGGCGACTCCGCACTGGAGGTCTCGCAGCTCCGCACCAGCGCTCACCCCAAGCAGGAATTGAGCTTCCAAGTGCGGGCCGGTGAGATTGTCGGTGTCGCCGGACTCGTCGGAGCCGGTCGAACTGAAATGCTCGAGACGGTCTTCGGTGTTCGCCCGGCCCGCGGCGGTTCCATCCGAGTGGCGGGCCAACTGTTGCGACCCCAATCGCCGTTGGATGCTATCCAGGCCGGACTCGCCCTGGTTCCTGAGGACCGGAAGAAACAGGGTGTCATCCTCCAAATGGCGGTTCGCGATAACATCAGCCTCGCCAGCTTGCGCCGGGATCAACACTCCGGATTCCTCAACCGCCAACGCGAACAAGAACTCAGCTCGGAGATGATTCAATCGCTTCAAATCAAGACACCAAATCCGGATCAATTCGCCCAGTTCTTGTCCGGTGGCAACCAACAGAAGGTCGTGCTGGGAAAATGGCTGGCCCTGCGCCCCAAGGTGCTCTTGCTCGACGAACCCACTCGGGGTATTGATGTCGGAGCCAAACAAGAGATTTATCGACTCATGGAGAAGCTGTCGCGAGACGGAGTCGCTATCCTGTTTGTCTCCAGTGAACTTGAGGAGATTTTGGGTCTCTCGGATCGAACCATTGTCATGCACGAAGGCCGAATCACCGGCGAACTCGCCCGCCCTGAATTAAGCGAAGAGGCGGTTCTGCATCTAGCCACCAATACCCAGGCCATAGCGACCACATAGATCAAGTCGATCCAACCGCTCTCTTTCCAACCCACCCCATTTTTCCATGCGTAAAGTTCTCGGCATCTCCGCACTGCTCCTGGTGGTGTGTGTCATCACTGCCATCGCTAGCCCCAATTTCTTGAGCGGTTATAACCTTGAGAACCTCGTCCGCCGTACCGCCCTGTTCGGCATCATCAGCATTGGTGTCGCCTTCGTCATTGTTACCGGCGGCATCGACTTGTCGATCGGATCCGTCGTATGCCTCGTCGGCTGCGGGCTGCCTTGGTTGCTCGCCACCCACGGCTGGTCCATCCCGGGAGCCGTCGCCTTCGTCGCTGTATTGTCGCTCGCAATCGGCTTGTTCCACGGACTGTTGATTACCAAACTCAAGCTTCCCCCGTTCGTCGTAACCTTATGCGGCCTGCTGCTCTACCGAGGCATCGCTCGCGGCTTCACCAACGATCAAACCGTCGGCTTCGGCGCCGAGTTTAAGACGCTCCGCCTCCTGGCGACCGGAAAAATTGGCATCCCGTTCATCCCAGGTTTTTCCATTCCCGCTCCTTGGATCTTCCTAATCGTCGTGGCCATCGTGGCCGCCGTTTTCCTAAACCGCACCATCTACGGACGTTACTTGCTGGCCCTCGGCCGCAATGAGGAAGCCGCGCGCTACAGTGGCATCAACACGGATCGAATGGTCATCCTCGCCTATATCATCAGTTCCGCACTCGCCGGGCTCGGTGGCCTTTTGTTTGTACTCGATGTCAATTCGGCTCAGCCGGTGGATTTCGGCAATTTCTATGAATTGTACGCCATCGCAGCCGCGGTTTTGGGGGGATGCAGCCTGCGCGGCGGCGAAGGAACCATTGTCGGCGTCATCGTCGGAGCCGCCCTCATGCAAGTGCTGCGCAATATGATCACTCTTGTCACCAACCGAAACAACATCGAGTTTGCCATCATAGGCGCTGTGATCCTCCTAGGAGTCATCGCCGATGAACTGGTGAAACGTTTCGCAGCCCGACGCCGCGCCTTGGCACAAGGTGGATAACCAACCCTACGTCTTTCGAAAGGATTTGGTGGGCACCTTGGCGGTAATTCCCTCCAAGAGATTTTCGTGCCATTTCGACGTCAGGAGTAAATCTCGACCAATTGTCACACACTTAAATCGGTTCAAGCCTTGCCGTCAGCCAGGGTCCTCCGCTTCCATCCCCCCTGATCTGATGTGAATTCCAACCCTGCCAAGTCCCCGTCCCGCCTCACGCAATGGCTCGAGCGTGCGCCGGCCCCGGTATTCGTCTTGTTCGCTGTGGTCGCCGCTTTTTCGACGTACTTCGCCATGTACGCCTTTAGAAAACCGTTCGCGGCAGCAACCTTCCAAGGCCAATTGTTCCTGGACACAAACGTCGCCCTCAAAACCGCTATCGTCATCAGTCAAATCCTCGGATACGCCCTCTCGAAATACGTTGGCATCAAGGTCTGCTCCGAGATTAAGCCTCATCGCCGCGCCGTCACCCTCCTGTTCTTGGTGTCCTGGGCTCAACTCGCCTTGATTGCCTACGGAATCGTGCCAGGCGCCTGGAAAATCATCCCGATTTTTCTCAATGGCCTCCCACTCGGCATGGTGTGGGGTCTGGTAGTCTGGTATCTAGAGGGGCGGCGCTCTTCCGAAATCCTCCTCGCCGGATTGTCCTTGTCCTTCATCGTGGCTAGCGGCGTTGTCAAAGACTTCGGCCGCGCACTCATGGAAGGCACCGTCGCGGGTTGGTGGCAACCGGTCCCTATCGTTGGACCCTGGCTAGCCAATGCCTTGGGTCAAGTGAGCGAAAGTTGGATGCCCGCCATCGCCGGTTTCCACTTTGTGCCCATCTTCTTAACGGCGGTTTGGATGCTCAACTCTCTCCCGAGACCCAATGCCGGCGACATCGCCGAACGGGTGGAACGCGAACCCATGCAGCATACCGATCGATTGGCGTTCGTCCGCCAGTTCGCCTTCGGCCTCGCCCTGCTCTGCATCGCCTATTTTTTCCTGACCGCTTACCGCGATTTTCGTGATAACTATCAAGTCGAGATCTTTGACGGTTTGGGTTATCCGTACAAAACCAATAAGGCCATCATCACCCAGGCAGAAACCATCGTGACGGTGGGTGTGATGTTGGTTCTGGCGTTGCTAAACCTCGTGAAAGACAATCGGAGAGGCTTGATGGCAGCCTTTGGCATCATGGCCGGTGGCACCGCTCTACTCGGCGTGAGTACCGCCTTGTTGGAAGCGGGTTGGATCACCGGTTTTTGGTGGATGATCCTGACCGGATTGGGTTCTTACTTGGCCTATGTGCCCTATGGTTCAGTCCTCTTTGACCGCCTGATTGCCTCCACGCGAGTCGTCGGCACCGCCGTTTTCGCCATCTACCTTGCCGACGCTATTGGGTACACGGGATCGGTTGGAATCCAACTCTATAAAGATTTAGTAGCCGGGGACCAGTCACGGTTCGGGTTCTTCAAAGGATTCACTTGGTTCATGTGTGCTTTAGGCGTCACTTGCCTGCTGTCGAGTGCTCTCTATTTTTGGAGAGTCATTCGCGAACAACGCAGGGTCTCTTCCGAAGGGTCCGCCAAACAGCGCTGAATTTCACCAGACTGCCTGATAGTATTCACAAGATAGCCACAGATCAGAGCAACTCTCCCAGTAGCGCCAGAAACGTGGCGCGAACAACCCGAACAGGCGACTGGCGCTAAGTCGGCTTCATGGCGAGAATACGTGAAACGTTAGAACACTATGAGATGCGGAAGATCGCTCACTCGGTCGTTCATGGCTGATTCAGCCGCGCCACTGGCACACGCCGCATTCACGTTGATCGAACTCCTAGTGGTCATCGCCATCATCGCCGTGCTGGCTTCCATGCTTCTCCCAGCGCTCAGCAAAGCCAAGTCCCGCGCGACCGGAATCGCTTGCCTCAATCACCAGAAACAACTGTCCCTAGCGACACAGCTCTATATGGGTGACAATCAGGAATGGCTACCTCCCATTCAAGCTCGCTACACCGTGAACGGTGCTTCCGTCGAATCCAGCTGGCGATCCCATCTTTTTCAGTACGTCGGTCGCAGCCCCAAGGTCTACGATTGTCCCGCCGAAAAAGTGGAGGTCTACGCCAACGCCAAAGCCGCGAGTGTTAAGACACCCAGCCCCTGGGTGATTGGCCAGATCGTCTCCGGAGAAATCGATATCCCCAGCGGAATTGGAGCCGTTAATGTTCATTGGACTCAGGGAGGCGCCCAGCCACCCTTCGGCAGACCCGTCGGTTATGAAAATAGCCTCTGCCGCTCGAGCATGATCGAATCGCCATCCCGCGTATTACTCTTCGGCGACGGCCACAGCGACGTGACCGGTGGTTGGCCACAGGACCGATGGTGGATTTGGAAGGAACTGGGTGATAACCGGGCTCCAGGGTTCAATCGGCTGGCGCAAGGCGACAAAGGAGCTGTTCGCCACAACCGGCGTTCTAATTATGGCGCCGCGGATGGCCACGCCGAATTGCTGGATCCCGCACGCATCCCCTGCAATACGAGCGAATGCTGGTGGTCCGCCCAGTCCGATCCTCACTGATTGGGTTCATTCCCTAACATGGCGCTTTTAACCTCCATGGACCGTTCCAATTCCAGCCAGCTCGGCATCGCCGCTGTGCTCCTCTGTGTCGCCGGGTTCTTGAGTTGGCGGTTCTTTCAGTCGAACGACGGAATATCCGAAAAGGCATTTTTCTACGACTTGTCCGAGAAGAAACTCTTCACGGCGGACCGCAGTTCGATGCCTCCGATCCGAGGGGTCAACGACGAAACCCACGACGCCGTTCGCGCTGTGGTCATTTCGACCACCGGTAAACCCGAGGACAAAACGTCCTGGAGTGTCGCCTATCTCGAGATGTATTCGCCGGAATTGAAGCAACAATTGGAGGAAGCTCGCGCCTCTGGCAACTCACCGGCCATGGGGCGTGCGGCAGCACAGCACCAGCGTTTGGTAAAGCGCCCAACCGATTCCACGTGGCATTCACTTGCCAGCCCAGAAGGCGAACGTATCGCCTCCGAATGGGCACAACCCACCACCAATGGCATCACCCCGGTCGTCTGCTCCCCGGATTAACCCAACCCGATCTATGAGACTAAACCCGAAACCCAAAACCCACTCACTCGCCGACCTATTCAAAAAACTGACATTGGCTGGCCTGCTCAGCACCGCCGCCTCATTGACCGGCCAATCGCTCGTCACGGAGTATCCCGCTTATTTCCCAGACGAAGCGTTCAATGTCTTCTTCAATGGTGGCCCCGGCAACACCAAAGACTGGATCGGCGTCTACCCCGAGGAAGTCGTTCCAGGAAGTGTCGGATCGACCCGCTGGGATTATGTCGACGACACTCGCAACGGCACGGTTGGTCTCAAGGAGGGCGCCGTCAACCTGCCCGGGCTGGCGCTCGGAGGCACCTGGACCGCCCACTTTTTGCTAAACGATGGTTACACCATCCTGGCGCAAACCAATTTCACAGTCCTCGAACCCACCACGCCCCTTGTCCGGCTTCAACGAACAGTCGCCACCAGCCAAGCCTTTTCCGTCAGCTTCTTTAACGCCCCGGGTAACACCAAGGATTGGGTCGGCATTTACAAGGAAGGCCAGGTACCTGGCGCCAATGGCGTCAGCTCCACCCTTTGGTTCTACCTGGATGGCACGCGAGACGGCAACACCGCCGTCAATCAAGGCACTCTCAGTTTCCCCACTGGCCTGCCAACGCCAGGCAACTGGGTAGCCTACCTCCTGGAGAACGATGGCTACACCGTTCTGTCCAGCCAATCATTTGTGCTCACCGAAGCAGTTGCAGGCTCCGAACCGCGATTTCTTTCCGTCTCGCCCGCCCATCAATCCGTAAATGTGCCGCCCGGAGTGATCTTTAGTGCCAACATTACCAACGGCACCACCAAGGTCGTACTAAATACTATCCGCTTGGAATTCGATGACGTAGTCGTCGTCCATTTCGCGAATCAAACCAACCAGTTGATCCAGGTGTCGTTTGCGTTGCCCAGCGCACCGCTCCCCAACTCAACCCACCGATTCAAACTCTCCTTCAAGGACAGTGCCTCGAAAGGATTCATCGCCGAGTCCACGTTCACCATCGCGAATTATAATAACATCAAACTACCCGAACCTATCCCAGGAACCTTCGAGAACTTTGATAACATCGCCGAGGGCGAAATCCCCCCAAATTGGACGCGCCGTAATCTCACCGAAAAAACCAACGAAGACCTCGATTTCGGAAACCTAGACTCGGCGGCGTTTGTGAATTGGACCGCCATCGACGTCAATCGATTCCTGGGGTCCTTCGTCACTTACAGCAACCCAGACAATGAAGATGCTTGGGAAGCAGATTATCGACGGGTTCTCAGCCCGAATCCCATGGTTGTGCTGAACGGCTCGGTCCTGCGTGGCCCCCTGGCGAGTGGACGCATGTTGTTTGCCAATTCGGGCTATCGCAACGGTCGCAGCCAGATACTTTACCTCGTTACTCGCGATTACGACCTCACCGGACGCTCGAACGTGCACGTCGCCTTCAAGAGCCTTTGGGAGCAAAACCAAGACAGTATCGCCAGTCTCGAGTACAGCATTGACCAGGGCTCGACTTGGTTGCCGATCTTCTATCTTCTGGACAACCCCGATATCGTGAAGATCACCGACGCAACTACCGGGGTCGTGACCGTGGACGCCGAGGCCACCTTTAACACCGAAGCTGGAGACATCGCCCGTTACTTGGATCCCGACTCAGGTGAAACCCTCTATGGCACGTACGGTTCGTTTATAGGTGCCGCAGTGACTCCTGCATTGGCGCCATTCATCCAGGCCAGGGCTCAAGACAATGCCGTCGACTCCAAACGCGTCGAACTCTATCCCATACCCCTTGCCGACAATCAAAAGTCCGTTCGCTTCCGATTTGCGCATGCCGGTACGGATAGTTGGTATTGGGGCCTGGATGACTTCGGCCTGTACAGCATCGGCACGGTTCCCGTCACCGCGCCCTCGTTGTCGATAGCGCGGACGGGCGCCCAGGTGACCATCAGCTGGCCGGCGGACGCCTCGGGGTACAAACTCGAGTTCTCCCCCACGGCGGCACCCGGCTCTTGGCAACCGGTGCCAAATGTCTCAGGAAACACCCATTCAATGTCTCCAGGCGCCGAAAATGCATTCCTCCGCCTGAAGAAATAATCCGAGCAGATTCCCGCACCGCCGCTAGCCCTGCCAACAGGGTGGCGGCGGTTGCTTTTCAATCGCGCTCCTGTTTCAGTCCTTCCCAATCGAACGTATGACACCGTCCGTCATCCCATCGCAGCGATCGACCGGCCTGGACTCGGATCCGGAATTGTCCCGCCTGCTGGCATCTCATCATGAAGGGTACGCGCTGACGCGCGAGTTCTACACCTCGCCCGATGTCTATGAACGAGACCTGGATGCCATTTGGCGGCAGGGGTGGCTGTTTGCAGCTCACTCCTGCGAACTGCCAAAACCCGGAGACTTTGTTACCCTGGATGTCGGCCCAGACCCCATTGTGGTGATTCGCGCTGAGGACGGAACGGTCCACGCACTTCACAACGTCTGTCGACATCGTGGCTCGGTGATCTGCACCGAACCTTGCGGGCATGTCGCCAAACTCGTCTGTCCGTACCATCAATGGGCCTACGGTCTCGACGGGAGACTGGTGGCTTGGCGCGGGATGCAAGAATCGCTTCGAAAGGATGACTTCGGTTTGTCCCGGGCCGCTGCATGCGAGGTCGAGGGATTGGTATTTATCAACTTAAGTCCCACCCCTTCCCCTTTCGAAACCGCCCGTGACTGCCTGGCTCCGTTGCTCAAGCCCCAGGGATTCCGCAAGGCCAAGATAGCCAAGTCGGTGGACTACCTCGTCTCCGCCAACTGGAAATTGGTTTGGGAAAACAATCGCGAATGCTACCACTGCAACGTCAATCACCCCCAATACATCAAAGCCAATTTTGATCATTACAATCAAGACGACACGTCCGCCCGCATTCGGGAGGAAATGCTAGAAGCCTCGCAGCGCACTGCCGAGAAGTGGGTGGCGGCGGGAATCCCGACGCATAGCCAAACGGGAATGACCCCGTTCCCTGATGCCGAACGAGGTATCTGGTTTAGCGCCAACCGAACGCCGTTGGTTGATGGGTGGGTGACCGAATCCATGGATGGACGGCCGGTAGCCCCATTGATGGGGGACTACAAGGAGGTGGAGGTCGGGACACTTCGGATTCGTACGTTACCCAATTACTGGAATCATTCCAGCAGCGACCATGGGGTAAGCACCCGCCTACTCCCGGTTGGCCCCACGGAAACGGCTATCCGGGTTTGGTGGTTAGTAGACGAAAACGCCGTGGAAGGGCGAGATTACACCCTGGCCAGGCTTTTGCCTTTCTGGCAATTGACGAGTGAACAGGACTGGTTGATCTGCGAGCGCCAACAGAAGGGCGTGAGCTCCAAGGCGTTCCGACCGGGACCCTACTCGACTTACAAGGAGTACAATGTACAAGGGTTCATCCAGTGGTATTTGAAGAACCTCGACTTAAGTCGCGTCCCTGGTGCTTGACGCACCCCCCGTCCCTGTTAGTGTCCTCCGCTCCCCGCCCGGCGGGGAAATGATTTCGACACGCTATGAAACGTCAGTATCAGCCTTCCAAGATCCGCCGTGTGCGGCAGCACGGGTTCCGTTCTCGCATGGCCACAAAGGCCGGCCGCACCATCCTTTCCAATCGCCGTCGCCAGGGGCGCAAACGCCTCACGCCGGTTTGATTTTTCTCAAGTGGCCTCTCTTGGCCTTCCTCGAAATTACCGAATCCAACGTGGCGGTGACTTTTCCCGCATCAAACGGGAGGGTCAGCGGGTAGTTCAAGGGTGCCTTATTCTCAATTGGCGTCTCCTACCCGAAGCTATCAGTTCTCGGGTTGGCGTCATCACTTCGAAACGCATCGGAAATGCCGTCGCTCGCAACCGAGCTCGCCGCCTGCTGCGCGAGGCCTTTCGACAACATCAAACGCAGCTGGTCTTACCAGTTGATTTGGTTTTGATCGCCAGAAATTCTATCGTAGGTCGCCCCTTCGCCGCCGTGGAAAAAGATTACTTGGAGGCACTCCGCAAGGCACGCCTCGCCAGACGCGAAATCGGGAAAGCAAATCCATCATGACCAAGCCAATGACTTTAATGAGCGCCCTTTCCCCAACGGAGCTCAGGGGTTTTTCGCCTCGATCCTGGCGACCGACTCGTCGTTGGCTCCATCATCCGCTGCGCACGGCAGCAATGGTTTGCATACAACTTTACCGATGGATCCTTTCCCCAGCAAAGTACGTTCTGTTCGGTCCCGCCGCGGGGTGCCGCTATTATCCGTCCTGTAGCGCCTATGCACTGGAGGCCATCGAAGTCCATGGATTGTTCCATGGTGGCTGGATCTCACTGCGCCGACTCTGCCGCTGTCACCCATGGGGTGGCCAAGGCGTTGACCTTGTTCCCATCTGTGCGCGCGCAGAGCTCCGTTCTCACTCCTCTACCGTCCACCACTGATCGCACTCATGGATCGCACCGGAAAAATCGCTGTTTCCATCTGCTTCGTGCTGATGGTGGGTTGGTTCATCGTCGCCCCCAAATTCCTTACTCCAAATCCAGGAGCCACGGGAGCAGGTAACATACAACCTCAAGTCCAACCGGTAGGCACCAATGCGCAGGCGCCAAGCACCAGCACTAGCGGTCTTCCCGCTCAACCCCTAGCCTCGGCGACAGCTACCACCAAACCCACCACCCCGGCCCAGACCCAAGTTCTCGAAAACAACGTCTTCCGTGCAACATTCACGTCTCACGGCGGCGGCATCCAGAAGATCGAACTCAAGGCTCACCCGGAATCGATCGCCTTTGGCCCTCATAAACGATTCGCTGGAACCAACTTCGCCGCCCTCAATCATCAGGCTCTAACCCCGGCGTACAGCCTCGGAAACGGATTGGACGGCGATGCCGACTACGTCCTATCCCGCCAAGGCAATGTCGTTCGTGCCGAGAAGCAGGTCGGGAATGGCATTCGCGTCCTCAAGGAATTCACGCTGCTGACCAATTATCAGTTCACAGCGAAGTTGCGCCTCGAAAACACCTCCGGCCAGGCCCTCTCTGTGCCCCAGCAGGAATGGAACATTGGCACCGCCACCCCCATGAACGCCCATGATGATGGGACCATGATGGGTCTTTATTGGTACGATGGCTCGAAAGCACGACAGGTCCTCGGCTGGGTTCCTACTCCTGGTTTTTTCTGCATTCCTTCCAAGCCTATTGAAATGGCGACTGAAGGCGCCAGTAATGTTGTCTGGGCCGCCATCAATAATCAGTTCTTCACCCTCATTACCGTTCCCGACTCCCCAGCCACCAATGTCGTCTCCCGACGCATTGCTCTGCCTCCTCCCCCGGCGGAGCAACTGGCGGTTGACAATCAAGCCCTGGCCAATCCCGCCGGCGCCGAAACCGCACTGATTTTTCCAGCCATTACCCTCGCTCCAGGCCAGGCGATCGAACGAGTCTTCACCGCCTATGCCGGTCCCAAGGAATATCTCCCGCTCTCTCGGATGGAGAACCGGATCGATCTTGTCATGGATTACACCGGCTTTTCCGGGCCTTTCGCCAAGTTGCTCTTGGTGATGATGAATTTCCTGCACAACAGCCTCCACCTGAATTACGGACTGTGCATCATCGCCCTGACTGTCATCGTCCGCGGCGTATTTTGGCCCTTCAGCATGGCCAACTTCCGCATGTCGAAAAAAATGCAGGCACTGGCACCTCAGCTCAAAGCCATCCAGGAGAAGTACAAGGAGGACCCTCGAGCGATGCAATCCAAGTCCTGGGAATTGCAGCGACAATACGGTGTCAACCCCATCACTGGCTGCATCCCGCTGCTCTTCCAACTCCCGATCTTCTTTGGCTTGTTCACCATGCTGCGAACCGCCATCGAGTTGCGCGGATCAGCCTTTCTATGGATGGGCGATTTGAGCGCGCCGGATACGCTCTTCGAAATCCCGTTGCTTCGAATGCCATTCAATCTGATGCCGATTATTTATCTCGGCACCGCGTTCCTGCAGTCCCATATGACGCCTCCATCGCCACAGATGGACCCCATGCAGCAGAAGATGATCAAGTACCTGCCGCTGGCATTTCTCTTCATCTTCTACAATTACGCCGCCGGGTTGGCACTTTACTGGACGGTCTCAAACCTGATAACCATCCTCCAGATGTACCTCAGCAGACGCGAACCACTTCCTGACATGACCCCGGTCTTGGCCGTCCAGAAGGGCCACGGTAAGAAACACCGCTAACCGCCGGACGACGATTCACGCTACCAACGACTCCCACATCGCTTATTTCCCACCGATTTCCTCGCCAACCAGATCCCACAGACTGACGACGCCCATGTCCTCCGATACGAAGACCCCTCAAGACCCGAAAGCGACCCTTCAAACCCTTCTTGGACACCTCGGTTTCGAGGTGTCCGTCCAAGAACAAATGGTCGAAGAACAACTCATGCTGGACATCCAGAGCGATGACCCCGGCCGATTGATAGGACGCCAAGGTCAAACCTTGGGCGACCTCCAATATCTTCTGAACCGCATTCTTTTCCGGGGAGACGACCGCACTCCCAAAGTCATGCTGGACGTCGGCGGATATCGTCAACAGGCACGCGAACAACTGATCAAGCGGGCACACGACGCCGCCGAAAAGGTTCGCCGCTTTGGTGACATTATCGAGTTGGAACCTATGAACGCCTTCGATCGGCGGATCGTTCACCAATGTCTCAAGGAAGATCCCGATATCGAAACCCACAGCGTCGAGGTCGAAGGCAGTGACAAAAAGGTCATCCTCCTGCGCCCGCGCCGTAACGTTAGCAACAACTGACGGTTCTTAGCCAAAGCGACGAGGCATTTCCCGATGACCGCATCTCCCTCGTCAAATTCCAAACCACGCTCGACTGCGTGGAAATGGTGGATCTGCGGCCTGTTGTTGTGCGCTTCCACGATTAACTACACGGATCGTGTTACGCTCTCGACCATCGCGACACGTATCACGGCCCAGTTTCAACTCACTCAGGAACACTACGGAAACATTGAGACGGGCTTCGGTCTGGCATTTGCCACTGGCTCGCTTCTTTTTGGCCTCATCGCCGATCGCTTTCCGGTTCGTTGGGTCTACCCCAGCGCGTTATTTCTCTGGTCTGCCGCCGGATTCATGACTGGGTTCGCGCGCAATTATCAAGAATTACTCTATTGCCGAATTGCCCTGGGATTATTCGAGGGTGGCCACTGGCCATGTGCCATCAAGACCACTCGATGGCTGCTGGAACCCGGTGACCGATCCATGGGAAACAGCGTGCTTCAAAGTGGCACTTCCATCGGCGCGATTATCACGCCCCTGCTGATGAGGTTCTTGCTCACCCCAGAACCCGAGAGTTGGCGACCCGCATTTCAAATTATCGGTGCGGCCGGCCTTCTCTGGATCGTGGCTTGGTTTGCACTGATTCGGTCTCAGGATTTGCCAACCCGCAATCCAGGCAAGCCCGAACCGAATGCTGTCGGCAATACCACCGAAGACACCCCCACTCATCCCAACGATTCCCTTTGGTCTGCCATCTTCAGCCGCCGGATGCTCGTCATTTTTGTCGTTATTGCCCTCATTAACACCTGGTGGCAACTCCTCAGGGCGTGGCTCCCAAAAGTTCTGCAGGAGGGCCGTGGCTACACTGAAAAACAAGTCCTCGAGTTCCTTCCCTTCTTCTATGTCGCCACCGATATCGGCGTCATCGGAGCAGGTGCACTCACTCTCTGGCTGCATCGACGTGGCGCCACCGTTCACGGGTCGAGACTCACCGCCTTCGGCACTTGCGCCATTTTGAGCGCCCTCGCGGTGGTTGCGGCTTTTACCCCACATGGCCCATGGCTCCTCATCATGCTCATGATCATGGGGGCTGGCGCCTTGGGCGTCTTTCCTATTTATCACGCCCTCACTCAGGATTTTCCCGCGCGCCATCAGGGCACGATCAGTGGTCTCGGCGGAGTCGCTGCTTGGGCGCTATCACCCGCCCAAAAATATTACGGCCGCCTCGTCGATCGCACGGGTTCTTTCGACCTTGGATTTGCGGTGGCCGGGGCAATGCCCTTTATCGCGTTTCTTGTCCTGCTCTTTCTCTGGCCTCGAACCCAGCGGAATTAAGGGCGGGGCGATCGCCTGAAACCAATTCTCAACGACACGCTGTCTCGTCTGCATTGCACGTCTGTCGCGTTCTGATAACACTTCAAGAATCCGAACGCGCTCAGTAACCTGGAAACGCAAATTGAGCGGATTCGAGATGCGCAAAAACTTAAGCGTCCAAGATTTTGCGTCAGATCGACGGCGGGCAACTCGCGTTTCCAGGTTTTAGCCTTCGAATGCCGCGATCATCCATGAAAAATGTAATTATCCAAAACCCGATACTCGTGCTGGCGCTGGCGTTTGTCGTGGGTTGGACCGTGCACTGGATCTTGGGCCTCCTGTTCTTTCGCAGTCGCTACTTTGAGCAGGAAGCGCAAATAGCCAAACAAGCCCGTGATCTGGAGGAATCCCGCTTTAACCTCGGGCGCACCCAAACCGATCTGCGGTCCAAGTCCGATCTGCTCGAAGCGGTCCAACGCGCTAAGACTGCCGCGGAGCAGAAGACTCAAAGCCTTGAGTCCGACCTCCATTGCGTACGCGGGCTTATGGCGATTGCCCAAGCCGAGGTTCTCACCCACTCAGCCGCCGCCCAAGCCGCTCAAAATCGTCTGACTTCCGAAACCGCCCAGCCATTTTCGGGTTCACCGTCCAGTTTCGATAATTCCCCTGATTGGCACATACGAGAACGGGATGCTGCAATTGCCACACTTCAGGAGAGAGCCAAACACTGGGAAAACCGGTCTGCTGAATTGGAAGCAGCATTGAAAGCCGCGCAAGGAGAGCGGATAGCACTGCAAGCCGGCGTCGCCACCGCTCAGAGCGTCGGTCAAAGTCTGCAGACCGCTCTCGGATCTCGCGACAGCACCATCTCGGCGCTCAAGGCTGATCTTGCTCAACGGGAATCCGAGCGTGAATCCGTAGCGAATGCACTGAGTTCAGCCGATACCGAACGTCAGCGACTGAAGGAACAATTGGAGACCGCCCGATTGGCCCAGGAGCGCGAGCTCAGGTTACGAACCTCTTTGGAGTCTCTCATCAAGCAACGTGAGCAGCAACTTGCCGAATTTGAAATCAAAGCGGAGCAGTACCAAGAAACGTTCAACGAAGCGGCCGCCGAAAATCACCGCCTGTCCGATGAATCGCGCCGTGTCTCGGCGCAACTTTCCAGCTCCATGGCTTCCATCAAACCGTTGGAACAGGAAATCGCCGCGCTCCGCACCCAACTCCAATCCTCACGCGTCGCCACGGACAGCAAGAATACCGGCAACGCCCAACTGGAAAAGGATCTCGCGGCCCGCTCGCAGGAATTAAGCCGCATTCAGGAGGAGAATCGAGCCTTGCGGGAGGAGATGGATTCCTTGTTGAAAGCCAATGAATCTCTAAACGAACAGCTCCAAGTACCTTCCCCGACCACCGAAGAGGCTGCGAACCCTGCTCCAAAACCACTACACGCTCAGTCCTCGCCCCTAGAGTCTAGGACCACCACCGAATCCATCTTAGCCGACCTGGACCGTGTCAGCCGCGACCGAAATGAACTGGCGGCAGAGTTGGCATCGCTCAAAGCCACCTTGGCATCTCTCCCGGCCAGTCGAAAAGGCAGTACCCGATCTGCCAACGATCCAATTGAGCCCAGGCTGCTTTAATCGATGAACCCCGCCGCGCTGTTTCGAAACTGGGTGGATCCCTTTGACCGCTGGCACTTAATGCTGGTGCCGCCAATACTCATTGGATTAATCGTGGCTCTCGCGTTGACTCCTTCCCTTCCCCCAGCGCGTCGACCCGTCCATTCCACCTCGACTCCACTTCCAACCCCGCCAATACGCACAAGGCCATCTTACCGCGAGGGCTCGGCCGTGCCGGTTCCTACGCCGCCTACCCAACCCCTCATGCGCCCCACCCGGATTGAATCCCCCGCCCCGAACACGCTGTTCTGGCGGGACCGATTAGGGGATGTGGAAGGCATTGCAGAACCCGGCAGCCTCGTCCGCCTATTTTGGAGCGATCAGTTGATCGGCCAAACCACCGCCGACGCCGACGGGCGCTACCGATTCCAACTGCGAAACTTCCCTCCAGGCCTACACCAAGTTCAGGTGATCGCCACACTCGGAAGATCCGCCCAAGCCTCATCGCCCGTCCAGTTTGTAGTGAAAGCCGAACGCGCACCGAAACCAGGCCCTAAATCTTCATCGAAAACGACCAAGCAGGGGATCAAAAAGGTTCCACCGAAGAAGCCTCGCAACTAAGCGCTTACGGCTGTTTCAGCTGAAGGCAACAAAGAATCGCAAGCAAATCAGGATCTGCGGTTCCAGGCGCCATAAGAAAGTAGCGCCATCAACCCACTGCCTAACAGTGCGACCGTGGAACCAGCTTCAGGAACGGAAATTCGGAAGCTGGGGAAAGGATTCGAAGTCGAATTTGCTGGAAGATTGATCACCGACCCATCGGCACTGTGGACCCGGACACCAGCGATAGTGTCAAACCCACCGAGGTTTGCCGGGAGAACGTTCTGCTGAAACAACGCCGACCAAGGCCCGACCAGAGCGCCAATGGCTGCTCCGTCGGCCGTGGAACCCCATCGCCACGATGCCGAAAAAATGTCGAGACCAACGCCGTCGAACGATTTTGCAATTTCACCGGCATCATCCGCAACGCGAACCACGGGATCGCCAGAGGAGGCCACCGAGATCTTCCAATCGGCATCCCCACCGACTGGGGGTTGGAACAATGTGATCAGGGAGAGTCCATCAGACCCGTTAAATAGAAAAACATTCGCACGAGTATTAGCTAAAGCAGGGCCGTTCGGCGGGGCCGGAATATGGGCAACCAACGCGGAGTAGTCGTAATATTGGGCAGCCGTCTTGGTCAGATCTGTGAATGCGGAGATAGTCCCAGCATTTAGGTTGTTCTGATCGCGCACCGTATAGGGCAACGCACTTGCGGACCACACGGTAGCAACCAAACATGACAGTCCAGCTAAAGCAGTTTTCGTCGTCACAAACCAATTAGCACTACAGCGACGTTTTGAGGGATTTCCATTTTTTGAGTTCTTTGAGGCGGCGTTTACGATGGGAGCGGTAGGCCTGATCGTTGCGCCGTGTGTGATATTTCACCAAAATCACCAGGTAGGCAGGTTCGCGTTTG
>SXSK01000356.1 GCA_005793375.1 Verrucomicrobiales bacterium
CAGATTAACGGGCGGGCCAGTTCCGCGCAAGCTAAAAATGTCGTCGGGTGCGATCGACAGCTTTCCAGCCGTCGCGCCAAGAACGGCGCTTTTCCCCTTCATCTTCCAAACTTTAAGTGAACTGTCGCTGTAGTGTTAGGCCCGTTCGAGTTTGCCCAACCGGCAGAATCAACCGGAGTCGTCGTCGACGTCGGTAACAGGTTGAGGCCTGTAAAGACAATTTGATGGCCAACAGAGGTTGCCTTTGCGCTGCCTCCAATGACCAAATCGTTCAGATTATCAAAGCGGTTCGAATACAATAAGGTCTGAGCAGTGGCGTACGAGACGCACGCCGCGAACGCGGCCGTGATGAACATTTTGGAATGCGTTGTTTTCATGAGGTGGGATCGTATAGCGTTTGGATCGTAGCCCCGAAGTCGTGCGCTGGCTTGCTGTGGATTGATAATTGCCTCCCTTATCTTGGCGCCCGAAGGCGCGTCAGCGAATTTTGACCATGAATGAAGGCAGCTCCGAGCCGGAGGGATCAATTCTCATTTTTTGACAATTGAGTCGATCTCGGACGGAAGGGTTTGACGCTACCGGAAGTTTCCTCAAAAGCCTGTCTCAGAGTGTCAAATTGACCCCAAGCTTGCGCATTTCAGTCGGCTATGGCCCTCAAAGCACGGATGAACCCGGGCCTGCAACTGTCGCTTCGACCTAGCAGCTTCATTGCCTGACGAACCGTAGGTAATCGATGTCACCGATGGAGCCAGAGGTTCCACCAGTCGCCATTACCAGCTTCATCACCTGGCGACCGGCGACCAACTTCACGCCTGCATGGGAGAGCGGCTTGAGATGTTCCCAGCCGCCGGTGTCTGGTACTGTAATCGGCCCTGTCCGATCCGTGCCGTTAAACTCAAGATGAAATGTGCCGCCCGGGCCTTTGCAGGCGACATGCATGTCGATGCGGTAGATGCCGGCGGCCTTGACGTTTACCGTGTAGATCAGCCACTCGCCGGGCCGGGTCCATCCCAGGTTGAACTTGCCGCTGGCTGATTCGCGCCACTCGAGGTCCACGCCCGTCGATCGATAGGGTGGCTCTTTCTTTTCCTGATTCTCAGGGTCCAAGTCATGATAAGCCAAGCCTTCGCCTCCTTCATCGAAATCCTCGAGCTCGATCGTTCCCGGAATGATGTGCGGCTTCCCGAGGTATGGACGCGTGGAACCGGGGTAGAAGGCGGCGCCGCCAGGCGTGGTGCATCCGATTAGAGCCATCGCCATCGCCGTGGCCATGGGCAGCAGGGTGAAGTGCAGAGGAAGTCTTGGGACATTCATGTGCAAGAGACTATGGCGGCGGGCGCCAGAACGCAACCGAGCTTGCCATTGGCTCAACAACAGGGGCCAGTTTGATCAACCGCGGCGGGCGCAGAGGCCACGGAGTGAGCAAGAACAAGCCTCTCTCTCCCTGCATTTTCCCCTTTCACGAACTCTGTGTTCTCCGTGGTTGAATGCTCACGTTTATGGGTTGAACTGAGGGCGCGGGTGTCGAGACGATCGCCGCTGGTGTTAATTGCATTTCACAAGCCTTGGGGAGTCCTGTCTCAGTTTAGGTCGGATGGTTCGCCGAATCGGCCGCTGTCGGAATTCGGCCTGCCACCGCGAGTTTATTCGCTGGGTCGACTGGATGCGGATTCCGAAGGACTGCTCCTTTTGAGCGATGAACCCGGGTTGAACACGCGGCTTCTGGATCCGGAGCGCGGTCATCCACGCACCTATTGGGTCCAGGTGGAGCGGATACCGAACGAAACCGCCATTCAACAACTCGCGGCGGGTGTGCTGATCCAGGGGAACCGGACGCGTCCTTGCCGCGCTTGGATCCTGGACCCTCAGCCGACCTTGCCGCCTCGGGATCCCCCGATTCGATTCCGGAAAAGTGTTCCAGATTGTTGGATCGCATTGGAACTGAATGAAGGCAAGAACCGCCAAGTCCGCCGTATGACCGCTTCGGTAGGGCATCCCACCCTGCGATTGCTGAGGGTCCGGATTGGCGCCTTGGAGTTGGGTGAACTGGCGGCGGGAGCGTGGCGTGAACTCAGCGCGACGGAGCGCCGCTTGGTGTTTTCATCAACACCTCGAAGCTAAAGTTCTTTAGAATCGAGTTAGTCTGAGCTTAGTTGGGTCACAAGGCTGGCTACCGTGGCCTCGTGCCTCGCCGGGCACATCGCCGCCCAGCGAGGCACGTCACGGTCTGACAGTTAGCGATGCGTCTACTCAACCTTAACCTAGCGAAGCCGGAAAAAACGGCAAAGTAGAGGGACATTGGCCCAGTCAATTGGCGCGAAACATCCTTTAAATCGCGATTTGTCCGGCTCCAGTGTGTTTTTCTCTGACATTTTGATACCAAAACACCGAAATAAAACATCTTCGCTCGCCCCAAAGCCTCATCGCGCCCCGTTTTAGACGTTTCGGACAACAAAAGTGATCAATCCCCATGCGTTTTCAACCGAGAAACCGCCTTACTTTGCCGAAAAATCGACCTTCGCTAGGTTAAGGCCTGGTGGGCGGAAAGACTGTCCTCGGCATAGAGTAGCAGGTTCGCATCGACTAGAATCATTGATGGTCCTCGCCCTCGGCGCGCGCGATCAGGTCGGCGACATTGTCATAGCTAAAGCCCCGACGTAGACCCATGGGCCGAGGCTCGGTGCAGTACGGCTTGGCCGCAGGCGGTTTGAGCAACTGATCCAACCCCAGGCGCAAGGCCGCATTGATCACTTCCTTAAAGGGTTTGCCAAGTTTCGCGGCACCTTTCCTCGCCTTGGAAGCGACATCCGTGTCCAGCGTCAGAGTGGTTCTCACGTGAGCATCATGATGCTCACCAATTGCATGTCAAGGCATCGTCTAGGCTTGCGCGCCACGGCCTCACTGTTTCGGGCCGGCACGGATGGAGGCTGGCATTCCGGGCACGCGGATTCGGGTCCCTGTAGCTTGAACACGGGAGCCGTGTACCTCAAAGACCAGGAGTTCCCGTGTCGAACTGCACTGGACGACCAGATATCGACCGTCGCCGGTGAAGACAACACCCGACGGGATGGGCGGAATCTCGAGGCGCTGTCGCCTCAGAAACGTTATGCCCTTTCGTTCGAGAATGACAAGGTGGGCCTTCTCCGTACGGAGTGGATCTCCGGGTGCGAGACTGGATCCATCCATCACCACGGCGGCGAGGAGCCGACCGTCCGGACTAAGTTCGATGGATTCAGGAACGGTGCCGAGTGGAACGTGGTCGATTGTCCGTGGCTCCCGGCCCCGCAAATCAATGATGCTCATCTGGTCGACATCGATGCCCTTGCCGATTCCCAGGCCTGCCACCAGTCCGAGCGAGCCGTCGGGCGTGATGAGGATGCGGTAGGGTTGGCCGCTGACGGAAATTTTTCGTTTGGCGGCCACAAACTCGCGGCCGTCGAATCGAAGGGCCGCCACATAACCACCGACCTTGATGCTGGCAAGTGCGAGGTTACCGTCCGGGGCTATGGCCACATCAGACACGTGGTCCGCTGGTTCACAAACCTTGATGGATTGGATCTGCTTCAACTCGAAGCCATCGACGGCGAATACTGAAATCGTTCCCTCGGCCCGGTTCGCAACGAGTACTTTGCGACCGTCCGAAGTGAAGGACATTCCGCTCGGCTGCAACCCGGAGGCCACTTCGCCGACAATCTGGGGTGGGCGTTGTTTGAGGTCTAGGATGTAGATACGGTTGTCGGGGACCCAATTGGTTGCCGTCGACGACGGAATCCGGATGGAACTCGCGACAAGGGCCATGCGGCCGTTTGGATGAACGGCGACGTTGGATGGAGGACCAATAACGGAATTTGCGATGTTGGTGATGTGGGTGATTGCGGGTGGAAAATTGGCAAAATCGAGAATTGTCAACGTATCTGGCGGAGGGTTGGGAACGACTCGAGGGTCTCCGCCACTGGCATCGAGTTTGTTCTCGTTGCCCGAGACAACCAGTTGCGCGCAACTGGATTCGGGAAAGCCAACCCAACTGCTCACGATGACCAGGAAAAGGCAACACGTAGGACTCAAGACAGGCTTCATGGTGGATGGGTGAACCATGGGGGAACTTTGGTTATCGAAGAAAGAAATTTCCAATCACGGCTCCCGCATCGACCTGAGGGACCGAGAGCGTCTCACGAATTCGGTGACAACTCGGAAGGCGTGCACACGCGAAACTTCATCGAGGCAATGTGCGCGTCGTAGCCGGGATCCGCAGACGGACAGACCAAATAATTTTTACCCTTGGGATAATAGCTCCGGAAGATCTTGAGTGCTGAGGTGTCATAGGCCTTTGGATCCCATTTGCACTCAATGGCATCCACGGTGTCTCGCCCTGTCGCCAACACAAAATCAACTTCGCGCCCCGACTTGTCCCGCCAATATCGGATTGTCGCCTCGTGGAAGTGCGCTTGCAGGTGCTCCAGAACCAAATGCTCCCACAGGATCCCCAGATCTCCGTTGCGCAACGGATCCCAGCCTCGAGCATAGCTCACGAAACCGGTGTCGAACCCGTAGATTTTGGGTTGCTTGACTATTTCATTCTGTCCGTCCCCAAAGAACGGTCGGACAATCGATATCGCTTGGGTAATTTGGAGGGCGCTCAGATGGCTTTCCACCGTAGGTCGAGCGACACCTACCGCAGTGGCCGTTTTGGTGACCTCGAATTGACCTCCACTCTGACGGAGAAGGTATTCGAAGACCGCGTTGAAACGGTTCATGTCCCGAAACTCAAAGAGTCGATGGATGTCTCGCGCGAAAAAGGAATCCATCCACTCCCGATAAAAGGAGGGAGACTTTTCCCCTGCCAACAATGCCGGTGGCAATCCTCCGTGAAAGAGTCGTTTGGCGATGGGGATATTACCGAACGTGGGGAGTTCACCCCATGTTACGGGAACCAAGTGCACCACGCGCTTGCGACCGGTGAGTGCGTCTCGGAATTTCTTGCTCGCTGCCAATGTCGACGAGCCCGTAGCCAGGATCTTGAGTTTTGGAAATTCATCGGCACCGATTTTCAAAATCCGGCTCGGATCGTCCAGTTGATGAACTTCGTCGAAGATCACCATCGGTTTGTTGCAAGACTTGTAGAATAAGACAGGATCCCGGAGCCGTTCAATTGCGTTGGGCAGATCGCAGTTAATGTACTCCGCGTTGTCGATGCCGAGGTTTTTTGCGAGTGTGGTCTTCCCAGAACGACGCACGCCACAAAGCCAAGCAATGGGAGCTTGTTTCCATGCGTTCTCAATCCGCTCGATCCAAAAAGGCCTTTCGAACATGTCATCGTACTGTGCATTTGGTTATACTAAATGCAAGTCATTCTAACGGCGATTTCCTGCCGTTGCCTGTCGCGAAC
>SXSK01000357.1 GCA_005793375.1 Verrucomicrobiales bacterium
CACACCAATGACTCAATTGTCTTCCGCCAGGATAGCTGCAGACCCGCGCCAAATCGGAACATTACAGTGCTTCCCTTTCTTGTGGGGTGAGCAGATCGATAAGTTGACGTTTGAGGATGAGAACCATCGGGTTGAGAAGATGGGTGGCAAGCCTTCCGAAGCTGCTCCTGTCCTCCTGGGTATTACGAAGGCGTCCCTCGAAACCGAATCTTTCTTGAGCGCTGCGTCCTTCCAGGATACGACCCGTGTCTTGACCGAAGCGGCGACGATGGGCAAGACCGACGGTCTCCGCGGCTTCAAGGAGAACGTTATCATGGGCCATATCATCCCGGCCGGCACTGGGTTCGACGGACATCGCCGAATGGTGCTCAAACCGTTGGTTGAGATTCCGGATGAACCGGTGGAAGACACATCGCCCGTGGATCTGATTCCCGGTGATGACTTAGCTCCGGTTGAAGGTTCCACTGAACCGTTGTTGGGCTAGAGCATCGAGACGCTGGATCAAACCCAGCTGTTACCGAACGCGCCATGGGGTTCAGACCTTATGTCGCGTTTGGCTCTTTCAGGCTCAGCGCAGTGACTCGCAGTGACTTAGTGCGTCACAGTGTGATCCACTGACCAGTTTGCGCAGAATGGACGGCGGCATCCATAATGGCCTGGGCTTGTGCACCATGGTGGAAATCAATAGCGCACGGGCGTTTTTCGCGGATGGCGTTGACGAATTCGACCGCTTGGTCATAGCGGAAGGCAATCAACGGATCACCGACACGAGGGTCACGTTTCGAACCTGGCCACACCCAAAAGGATTCGGGGACTGCGAGCGGAGCCATGCCTGGACCACCCAGCCGACCGTATTGCAACTCATTCCATTTGCCGGTAGTGAATTCAAAACTGGCTTCACTCCCGTTGATCTCCACGTAATCCAAGCTTTTCCAACTTTCATTGCGACCGCTCGCCAGTTTGGAGCTTTCGAGAACCCCACTGGCGTCATTATTGAATTCTGCGAGGATCGCCACCCAATCGTCGGTGTCGTTGGGGGCTCCATGACGTATTGGGGTCAGGTTTTTGACGTTGGCAACCAAGCGGCGCATGGGGCCAACCAGGTGAGTTGCAAAATTGATGCGGTGGCTAAGCATGTCTCCTAATTCGCCGGTTCCGGCCAACGCCTTCTGTTGGCGCCATCCCAGATTGCGTGTTCCCCAATCCTGAAGCCGGCAGGAACGGTAATGGTAGGGACGTCCCAAGTCGCCTTGATCAATCATGTGCTTCAAGTAGCGCATGGCCGGCACGAACTGGTAGGTGAATGCCGTCATGTGGCGAACGCCGGCCTTTTCGGCCTCGGCGGCCATGGTGCGGGCGTCCTCGGCATTTAGCGCGAGAGGCTTTTCGCAAAGCACGTGCTTTCCGGAACGAGCGGCCGCAATGGCGATGGTGGGGTGGAGATAATTGGGAGTGGCGATAATGACGGCGTGGATGTCGTCACAGCTAACGATTTCTTCCCAGCGTGAGGTAACTACTGAGGCATGAGTTTGCTGGCGAGCTGACTCGAGGGTGGTTGGGTTGGGGTCACAGAGGGCGTGGACGCGTACATCCGGACACAAGGCGAGTCCTGGGACGTGGTTCTGTAGGGTGATGCCACCCGTGCCAATAATAGCAAAATTCAGTGTGCTCATGCGGATAACGGAGGGAGAACTTCAGTGAGAGATTCCGGTGGGGACAAGGATAAATCCAGTCAAAATGCGGATGCATCCTGCACGGTTTATGGAGGTCTCGCCAACATCCTGGACACCACTTTTCGCAACCCCTTCGTTGTGGGTGGATTGCATGGATGAGCCAGGCTCGCGCTGGACTAAGGCGCTCAATTCATATTTCCAGACTCAATTGCGGCTGAGAGCGAATGTGATCACGCCGGCTACCGCGAGCACACCGCCAACAATGGATCGTTGAGTTGGGCGCTCCCGATCGATCCACCAGGACATTGGAATGACGGCTAATGGGGTGAGTGCGGTAATGGACAGAACGACGCCGGTGGCTTCGCCCTGGAGAGCCCACTGGTAACAACTGACGCCGAGCGATGGTCCGGTGAGGACATTGGCGATGACCCACGGCCAATAGCGGCTTGGGGGGGCCTTGGTGGTCCGCGCGGTCCCCGGCCCTTGATGAAATCGCATTACTGCCCACCAAACGGCCACAAACGCCGCACCTGCGAGTATTCGCTGGTACGCGACCGTAATGCCGTCGAGTGGTTGGCCCGAGACTCGGGCGAGTTGCTGGCCATGGGCGCTTAGGACGGCGCCCCAGGCTTGTCCGGCTGCCGCGACGAGCCCTAGGGCGAAGGCACCCCAGCCTGGGTGGAGTTGTTTGGCGGTGGCACGCCCGGGAAAGAGGGCGATAGCGACGCCGAGCAGGACACACGCTCCTGCGAGCAACTCGATTCGTTCTAGTTGGCGATGATGCCAGACCCATTCGGTGATTGCGGCAATGGGTGCGGCGAGGCATTGGACCATCAAGCTGGTCAGTTGGGCGCCGAGTCGTGGCAGAGTAAGGAAGATGGCGGTGTCGCAAATGCCGTATCCGATAAAGCCGCTGGCGATGAACCACATTAAGCCATCGCCTCGGAGTCCGCCGCCGAAGGTATGGGCATAGAGACCTAGGACTAGGGTGGCGAGAATGATCCGCAGTAAACTGGCGTTGTTGGAACCGAGGTACTGGACTGAGCGTTTGGCGGACACCGACGAAAATGCGAACAGGATGGTGGCGAGCAGGGCGGGAATCATGATCGCCGGGTCGGGTATTGGATTTGGAAAAGCACGGCCTAAATGCCAGGAGCGGCGCGTTGCGTCAAGTGACGCAGGCGTTTGACGGCCGCCCCCAAGTTGCGTTTCGAGAACAATGCGGTGCCGGCGACAAAAGTGTCGGCGCCGACTCGGGCACATTCCACAGCGGTCGTTTCGTTAATACCGCCGTCGACTTCAATTCGGTACTTCAATCCGAGTTCACGTTTCCAGGCAGCGGCCTGTTGAATCTTTGGGATGCATTCTTCGATGAACACCTGACCGCCAAATCCGGGGTTTACGGTCATCACCAACAGCAGATCAATCTTGTCCAGGAACGGCTTGAGTTCGGCGACGTTGGTGGGCGGATTCACTGCGAGACCGACCCCTTTGCCGAGAGATTTGATTTTCCAGAGCAACGGCGTGACCACATCGGCACCCAGTTCGGCGTGAACCGTCATGGTGTTGGCACCGGCGCGCGCGAACGGTTCCAGGAGAATTTCCGGGTTAGAACACATGAGGTGGACGTCCAGTATTCGCTTGAAGTACGGGCGGACAGCACGGACGACTTCGGGGCCGAAGGAGATGTTGGGAACGAAATTTCCGTCCATGATATCCAAGTGAAGCCATTCGGCGCCCGAGCGATGGGCGCGGGCAGCTTCATGGGCAAACCGACCGAAATTCGCCGCCAGGAGCGACGGTGCAATGATCATGCGACGGCGAGGCTACGTGGGCGGGCACCTTAGCGTCAACGCAAGGGGTTGGTGCTGCTGGTATCGCTGCATAAGCCGCGTTGGGAGGTGGCAGCGAACTGGAGTAATTCCTGAGAAACCGGATCGAGGTATTGTTTCAGAGCATTTTCGATGGTTGAGCGCAGGCGTTGTCGCGAACGGAAAATCGCGTGGTAAACTTGGCGCAGTTCGAGGCGTTGGGCGCTGCTGAACCCGGCGCGGCGCAGGCCGATGACATTCAAACCGCAGATGCCATTGTCACCGCGGGCGACGCAGAATGGCGGAAGATCCTTGCTGATGCCAGATCCGCCCTGCATGAGGGCGAGGCGTCCGATGCGGCAAAACTGGTGTACGACACAATTACCTGATAAAAACACTCGGTCGGCGACGATGACATGGCCCGCGAGGAGCACTCCATTGGCGATGATATTATGGGAGCCAATCTGGCAGTTGTGCCCTACGTGACAGCCAGCCATAAAGAAGTTTTCGTCGCCGATTACGGTGGCTTCTTCGAGCTTGGCGGAACGATGAACCGTGGCGTGTTCGCGAAAGACGTTTCCGGAGCCGATGAGGAGTCGGGTTGAGGCTCCGGCGTATTTGAGATCCTGTGGCGCATCACCGATCACCGCGCCGGTATGGAAACGATTGTTAGGGCCAATGGTGGTGTGTCCGGTCAGGTGCACGTGAGGCTCTACAATGCAATTGGAGCCCAAACGAACATCGGCGTCGATTACAGCAAAGGGACCTACCAACACACCGCTCCCGATTTCTGCATCGGGATGCACGCAGGCGAGTGGATGGATTTGTGCGGGGATTTCTGCGTTCATGGGTGAAAATAACCCAACTCCCGAAGCGAGACAAAATCCCGGGGTCGAGTTTCGGTGCGGCGTCCGAGGATGATATGATCCAGGACTTCAATTTTCAGGAGGTGACCGGCTCTATTGAGGTCGCGTGTGACGCGGATATCGGCTTCGGAGGGGAGGGGATCGCCGCTGGGGTGATTGTGAGCGACGATAATGGCGTGGGCATTTGCGCTGATAGCCCGGCGAAATACTTCACGCGCGTGTACGGGCACCTGGTCGAGAATGCCTTCGGCGACGGTCTCGATTCGGATAAGTCTGCGGCGAGTGTTCAGCATGACGATCTGGAGGCGCTCGACCTGGCAGCAGGCGGCTTCATCCCTTAAGAGTGCCGCGACGGCCTCGGGTGTGTCCAGGACAGGTGAATCGCGCCGGAGTTCCTCAGCCATGCGGCTGGCGAGGGTGAAGGCAGCTTTGAGCGCGATGGCTTTGTCGCGTCCGACCCCGCGCATACGCAAGTCGTCGAGGGACGCCCGAGCCAGGGATTCAAGGCTGCCAAAGCGAGCGAGGAGCGCCTCGGCGATGGTGACAGCGGACGCGCCTTGAACGCCGGTGCGGAGCAGGATGGCGATGAGTTCTGCGTTTCGGAGTGCCTGGGCGCCGCGTTCGGCGAGGCGTTCTCTGGGCCGTTCGGCATAGTGCATGTCGACAATTCGACTGGGAGCGGCGGTTGGGTCGGCGGTCATAAGGGTCGCGGGATTTATGAGGCCTAACGGGGTGCGGTTTCAATGGGTAAAGCCTCTTTTCAGTGGGTTTCTCTCGCTGAAATCGGTTCCTTTCCAAGGGAATCCTTCCCACCTAGGTTGCGCTCGATGACCGACATCGAGCGCGCCCGATTTGTTCGAGATGCCCTGCCATCAGGCGGGTTGTTTGCCGACCAGCATTGGCGAATATCGCCGCAGCCGTTCGAACTGGAACCTCGTTTTGCAGCGGAGCTTGAATCGCTGGGCCGGGTGCTGCTCCAGTTTTATCGCGCCGTCAATCTGCTTTACCGAAAGAGCTTGGAGGGCAAAGCACCGGGTTGGGTGGCGACGCTGCTGGATCAAGGAAAGCCCGAATCGCTCATCGCATGGCAGCGTGATGCCGGAATCAAAGCGGAAATCCCTCGGGTGATTCGGCCGGACATTCTTCTCACGGAAGCCGGGTTCGCCATTTCCGAGTTGGACTCGGTGCCGGGAGGCATCGGGCTCACCCAGTGGCTGAATCAGACTTACTCGGCTTTGGCTGGGGCTGAGGGGCATTCTGTGGAGTCAGCGGTCATCGGGGGGCCTTCAGGAATGAAGGATGGATTTGCCTCGTTGTTTGGCCAGGCCCCTCGGGTAAGAATTATTGTTTCGGATGAATCCCGCTCCTACCGACCTGAAATGGAATGGCTCTGCGGGCAGATGGCTGCGGGCCGTATTGGGGTGACTGATCCCAACGAAGTCGACATTCAACCCGGGGATGCCTTTTATCGGTTTTTTGAGCTGTTCGATTTGGGGAATGTCCCTGTGGCGGCGAGTCTCTTTGAACGAGCGGCTGCTCGAGAGATTTTTCTAACGCCGCCACCCAAGCCAATTTTTGAAGAAAAGCTGTTGTTCGCTCTGCTTTGGAATCGCAACTTGAAACCCTTTTGGCGGCAGGAACTCGGGGAAGGATTTTTGAACCGGTTGCTGCGAGTGGTACCGCAGACTTGGGTAGTGGATCCGGCGCCATTGCCACCGCATGCGGCTTATCCTGGATTGGATCTGACGGATTGGACCCAGTTGAAGTTGTTGAGCCAGCGGGAGCGCGATTTGATCCTCAAGATCTCTGGATTTAGTGAGCAGGCATGGGGGGCGCGCGGTGTGTCTTTGGGAAGCGACATGAGCACGGCGGATTGGAGTGCGGCGGTGGACGAAGCCTTGGGGCGATGGCCGCGGTCGCCTTATGTTCTGCAACGCTTTCACAAACCCAGGCAGGTTACATCCAATTACGTGGATTTTACGGCCAACGCCTTGGTTCCCATGGCGGCCAGGGTGCGGTTGTGCCCCTATTATTTTGTGGTAGGAGACGGCGATGCCGCACGAACCCGATTGGGGGGTGTGCTGGCTACGGTCTGTCCTGCTGACAAGAAAATCCTTCACGGGATGAAGGATGCCGCTCTGGTCCCTTGTCGGTTGGGCTCGGAGTAACCGTTGCCGGTTGAGCATCTTTTGCTCAATCGGGGGCCGTGCGTTGGACGCCTTTTGAGCTCGATTAACTTCCAGGTCGTGAAGGATCCGGGTCGGCTACGGCGCGATGAACCGTGCCATGATGGGTCGGTGATCGGAGGCCAATCCCCAATCGAGACTATTGAGGACTAAGGCATCTCCATGGGACCATTCGGCGGCCATGCCCGGACTGAGCAGGATGTAATCGAAGCGGCTGTAGACGTCGGACTTGCTGTAGAAATGGGTCCATGTCGTGGCTCGCGATCCGCTGGCTTTCGGTCTGCGGTTTAGGAAATCCAACCCGGACATTTCTTCCGGACGGGTGTCGATAAGGCGCCCGGCGCCGGAACCCAAAAGAGAACGCAGGGTCAATGAGTCCGGGGTGTCATTGAAGTCGCCGCACACGACCACATTAGCACCGGGCTTGTGGGTGAGGATACGGTCGATAATTCGTCGGAGTTGGCGTGCCTCTTGTTCGCGGATTTCGGCTTCGTCGGCTTCCGCAATGGGGCGTTTCGATTTGAGATGCGCATTGAGCAGGATGAAGCGATAAGTGGGGCTGACGGCAAGGTCGACTTCGGCAACGCCTCGTGCCATCCGAAACCGATGGCCATCGATGAAGAAATGGAGGTTGGTGTGTGGACGCCGAGCCGTGATGGGAAACCGACTCAGGATGCCGAGGCAGATGTTGGTATCGGAGCCGCGGACGAGTTCGGCGTGGGGCAGGTGAAGGCCATTGAATTTTAGGGAAGACTGCAGGTCTGAAAACGACTGAGCATCGCCGATTTCCTGGACGGCGAGAACGTCTGGTTGGAGCGTGAGAATAGACTCTTGGACCTTCAAACGGGACTTTTGAGGCTTCAAAGGCCGGGTTGGGGAGGGGTGGGTGTAAAAATTTTCTAAGTTAAATGAGGCGACCCAAAACGCCGTTTCAGCACCTAAAACAAGAGGAAAGAAGGCCGTAAAAATGCAAAAAAGCCAACAAAAGTGGGTTGTCATGGGTTGAAAGAAGTTACCGTGCCAAGTTGGAAACGTCGAGAATTGCCTGGGCACGACCTTCAATTGGGTTGTTTTCGAGTTTGACCACATTTTTTCCCGGTGGCTACCGTCCGCGCTCTTGTTACTTCAGAGCTCATATGTTCGGAACCATACGTAAGCACCAGCAGTGGTTGTGGATCATCGTCGTCGCCGGGGTGATCATCAGCTTTACCGCATTCTTCAGCCCCAACCAACCCGCCTTGCGATCGCTCATTGATAGCGGTGCGGGGGGACCATCGATTGATGGACGAGTCATCACGGCGGACTTGAAGGTTAAGGCAGACCGATTGACCAGACTCCAGGAGAGTCTATCGGGTCGCACCTCCAGCAATGACGATCGGGCAGCGTACCAAACGTTGTTGTTCTTGGAAAAGATCCGATCGGCCAAGATCGACGTCAGTGATCAGGACGTGGCGAAATGGATTCGCGACAATTTAACTGATCCGAGTACTGGGCAGTTCAACTACCAAAACTTTCTCCAATCCATGGTGGTTGCCCGTGGGTTCACGGAACTTGAGTTCACAGAATTTGTTCGCTACGAGATCGGTCGACGGCACCTGTTGGACGTCGTTGGTGCCGCTGGCAAGCTGGTTACACCCCGAGAGGTTGAAGACGAGGTGCGAACGGCGCATGAAGAGACCTTGGCCAGTGTGGTCGTTTTTCCGATGACAAACTACTTGGCGGGAGTCCAAGTGGCTGAAGCGAGCCTGCCCCAATACTACACCAATCAAATCGCGCGTTACATGATCCCTGCGCGAGTGGCGGCCGCGTATGTCCAGTTCCCGGCATCTAATCATTTGGCGGAAGCCGACGCGGAGTTGGCGAAAGTGACCGATTTTAATGTCCAGTTGGAATCTCAGTACCAGAAACAAGGTGCGGACTCTTTTCGGGATGAACAGAACAATGTGCTGACCAAGGAAGCGGCAATTGGAAAACTGAAGGAAGATCAGCGCAAAGCGGTCGCGTTGAGTCTGGCCCGCAATCAATGCGTGATATTCTATAATCAATTGAACGACTCCTTTGGTGCCGAATCGCAAAAGCCGGATGCCAACCTGGCGAGCTTCAGTTTCGAGAACTTTGCGGCATTGGCGAAACAGGAAGTCTACACAACACCTCCGTTTCCCCGTTCGGCGTCGATACCTGGGTTCGAGGGCCAGCGCAAGCTGGGCGAGCAGATCTTTGGATTGTCGGCTGAGAATCCCTTCACGACGCCAGTGATCACCGAACAGGGTGTCTATGTCTTCGCCGTTAAGGCTAAGTTCCCTGTGGAATTCCGCCCATTCGAACTCGTCAAGTCGGAGGTGTTGGCCAGCTACAAGCAGGAGCAGGCTGGTCTGGCGGCTCGGGGGGCCGGCATGGAGTTCCACGCGGCGCTGACGAATGGATTGGCGCAGGGTAAAACCGTTGCGTCGATAGCGGCTGAGCTTGGGGTGAAGGTTCAAGAACTCCCTCCATTGTCTCGGGTTGCCCGAACGATCCCGGGATTCGAGCCGTTTGCACGCGAGATCTTTGGTTCCGTGTTATCTGTAAAAGTGGGTGGCGTGAGCGAATACCTCAGCAATCCCCGCGATGGCGGCCTCATCATTCACGTGAAGGAGCGACGACCTGCTGACGAAACCAAAGTGAAAGCTGAGATGGCGGAAGTTCAGAACAACTTGCGCGAGTACGGCAGCATGTCGGTGCTGCAGCAATGGGTGTCCCAAGAGTTTGAGAAATCTGGCCTGAACCAGTATTTGAAACAGAGTCAGGTGGATGCTGGCCCGCAATGACCGTCCGGTATCCTGCCATCAAGATCTCATCGCCCACGACGCGCGAGTTTTGGGAAATTGGGGTAGTGCATGAAGATCCGGACCTGCTGGCGGTCGACAAGCCATCGCGTTTATTGAGTTCCCCGGATCGGTATGATGCGGCACGGCCCAATCTAATGAGGCTGCTGCACGCGGGCATTGCGGATGGGAAACCGTGGGCTACGGCGCGAGCGCTGACCTACCTTGCCAATGTGCATCGGTTGGATTTTGAAACCAGTGGCGTGATGTTGCTGGCCAAGAACAAACCCGCATTGATCCATTTGGCCAATCAATTTGGATCCGGCGTCCCCAAAAAGAGTTACGTCGCACTGGTCCAAGGCTCGCCTTCTGAGGATACTTTTGAGGTGGACGCCAAGTTGGCGCCGGATGAGCGGAGGCCAGGATTCATGCGGTGGGCGAGGGACGGAAAGAAGTCACTGACCCGGTTTCAAGTGTTGGAGCGGTTCGACGGTGTGACCTTGCTGTCGTGTCATCCGGAAACTGGACGAACGCACCAGATCCGGGTGCACTTGAAGTTTGCGGGTTATCCGATTTTTGCGGATCCGTTGTATGGAGATGGTGTTCAGTTAATGCTCTCTCAGATCAAGCGAGGGTTTCGGTTAAAGCCAGGACGCGAGGAGAATCCATTGACGCCGAGTCTGGCATTACATGCCTGGAAGTTGTCAGTGGATCACCCACTGACCGGTCAAAAGGTCGATATGGAAGCGCCTTGGCCCAAATACCTGGAAGTGGCGCTCAAACAGTTACGGCGTTATACGGGGTAACGTGGAGCCATGGGTGGTGGTCAATCCCTAATTCTTCAGTCGCTTGACGAGGACCTTTGAATTTCGGCCGCTGATATCATAACGATCGCGGCGATTGGGAGGCAGATTTTCTGGGCCACCTTCACTATATCCGCCTTTGGTCATGAAATAGCTGAATGCCTGGGTACTGAGTGTGATCAGTTCGGCGAGACCCAATTCTCGAGCTTTGTCCTCCACGAATTGGATGAGTTTACGGCCTATGCCTTGATTCTCATGGGATGGACTGACGTATAAGAAGGCGAGCTCCCCTTGGTCTTGTTCGGGGTAAAGGTGAAGGGCGACACAGGCGACTGGGTTCTTGTCGATTTCGAATAGGTAATAGTCCCCAATTTGTCGTTCGATTTCGGTTCGGGTGCGCTTCATCAACTCCTGGGCTGCTACGGAGTTCTTGGTGAGAGCCAGAAGGCTTCGGATATCCTTTTTGAGGGCGCGACGAATCTGTTGGTATTCGTTGGCGTAGATGAGCGTGCCGATTCCTTCGTTGGAAAACACCTCGGAGAGTAGGCATTCATCGAACCGCCCGTTGATAATGTGGACCCTCGGAACGCCGGCCTCCGAAGCAACGACGGCGTGGCGGGCCTTGGATTGCAACCCATTGCTGAAAGTGGCACCGTTCGCGAGCCGTTGCTTGAGTTCGGTGGCCAGTGTTTGGCGGAGCAACGAGTCGTCTATTTGCAGCCCATCATACGCTGTCACGTAGATGAGCTTCACCGCTTTCAATTGCTCGGCGAGGGCGCAGGCGATCGAGTCGGAATTGACACGGAACGTTTTTCCCTCCCCGTCGAACCCCAGAGGGGGCACCAGAGGTATGATGCCTTGGGAGAGGAGGGTTTGGAGTAGTTCGGTATCCAGACGTTCCACTTTGCCGGTGAACAAGTGATCGACGCCGCCAATAATGCCTAGCGGATGAGCAATGACGGCGTTCGTGCACGCCGCGCGCAAGTCGCTGGCGCTAAGCCCTTCGAGGATCTCGTGAGTGAGACGGTTGGCGGCCGTGAGCGCGATTTGAAGTGTTTGGGCGTCGGTGATGCCCGTGCCATCCAGGTTGGATGCGGTAACCCCCCGTTCTGCGGCGAGCAAACCGACTTGGTGGGAGGCTCCATGCACGAGCACCACCCGGATGTTCAGAGAGCGCAAGACTGCAATGTCGAGCAGCAGATTGGGGAAGACATCATCCGTGACGATCACGCCATCGATAGCGATGACAAAGGTCTTCTCACGGAAGCGAGGGATGTAGCGGAGGACTCCGCGCAAGTCGGTTGGTTTCACCAGTGATGAGTGAGCAATATCAAATCCTGAAGCCGACAGTGGTAGTTGGCTGTGGCAGGGATTCAATAGAGAAGTTTCGAGATCGAAAGAATCTCAACCCCAGCAGGCTTTTGGAAGACGCGAAGATTCCTGTGGAAAGGGCGATGGGAGGGTTTTGATGTTTGCTGGGGGCTGTGCAGGGCTAGGATCGATGGCGAGTGTGACCAGCGAGGGGGATTCAATTGCAATCCACCAAGGAGATTTGACTCGGAGTTCGAGTGGCACGAGGGTTGGGCGCGTTCCACCAATGAGTGTGTCCTCTCTGCCACGGACTTGTTCCAACTTCTGGGCTATTGTCCAGACGGTCGAGCCCCCTGATTTGGGGCCGGGACCGCGCGCCGGCGTCTTGTCGGCGGCAGAGCTCAACGGTAAGCTTCGGACTTGGCTCTCCCCATTGGGTTTGACGTCGTCGTCTGAGCGTTCGCTGCGAGCCACGGCGCTATTATATCACGATCATCATGACGAGGCTCACGATCTGGTTCAGGATGGAGCCGAATCGGATGCCTCGTTGATCCATGCGATTCTACATCGGCGCGAGCCGGATTTCTGGAATTCCAAGTACTGGTTTCGCCGAGTGCTGGATCACCCGATTTATCGGACCTTGGCGAATCGTGTCAATGCCTTGGCGGGGGATGATGTGGGCCGGGAATTGGCGCACCGGTTGACGGTTGCTGGCATCCTGGATCCGTTCTTGTTTGTGGACGAGGTCGAACGGGTTTCTCTCGGCCGCACCCGGAGTGAAGAAGCGTTATTTCTGAAGCGAGTGCAGCAAGCTGAATTTGAAGTCCTGGCGGAACATCTCCTGAGGCCTGTGTCCGTGTAACTCGGATCTGGATCGACCCACAACCGAGGGCGATTGGTAATTCTTTATCTGCTTCGCAACTGCTCCGCTTTGCGGACGAGGTCAATAAATTCACTGCGATATCCCTGAGTGTCCGAGCCAAGGCCTTGCTCTGCCAGGCGCAATACGGATTGAAAGGTGGCAGAGCCTTTGTGGGAAGAATCCCGTAGCAGCATTCCGAATTCCGCCACGGCCGCTGACCATTTGAAGTCCGCACTGGCGCGGGCGATTTCGAGTCCGGTGTCTGAAAATGGTGACTCCATCAGGGTGCTCACCGTCGAATCGGGTTGCTTGTAGCGAAGCTTTATGTGAAACCATTCATCTCCATGTTCCGAGGATTGGGATTTCTGTTGAGCGGGTTGAGCTGGTTGGTAGCGCAAAGGCTGGCCATTGGCGGCGAGTTGTGGTGATGCGGGGATGATTTCGTAGAGTGCAGTGACCGTGTGTCCGGCACCAATATCGCCAGCATCTTTGGAATCATCTTGGAAATCCCGGGCGACCATGGACCGATTTTCGTAGCCGATCTGTCGCCAGCGGGCGACTTGCAGTGGGTTAAATTCGATCTGAATTTTGACATCTTTGGCGACGGTCACGAGGGTTCCTTCAAGTTGCTCACTCAGAACCTTTCGAGCTTCGGTGAACGAATCGATATAGGCATAGTGGCCGTTGCCTTCATGAGCGAGGAGTTCCATGGTCGAATCTTTTAGATTACCCATACCAAATCCGAGGACACTCAGAAACACCCCGCTTTTGGCCTCACGCGCTATGAGTTCCTTCAGCGCGTCGTGTGTGGTGATGCCCACATTGAAGTCGCCGTCGGTGCAAAGCAGCACGCGGTTGACGGCGGCCTTTTGGAATTGTTCCCGTGCCATGCGATAGGCGCCCTGAATACCGTCGCCGCCATTCGTGCCGGAGCCAGCCTCAAGTCGATCGATGGCGGCAAAAATGAGCGCCTTTTGGTCACAGCTGGTGGGTGGCAAGGCGATCTCCGCTTTACCGGCGTAGGTGACGATTCCGACGTTGTCGGCTTCCCCCAACCGATCCACCAACATGCGGAGAGATCGCTTAACGAGCGGAAGTTTGTTCTCAGGCGACATCGAACCGGAGACATCCACCAGGAACACGAGATTGGCGTGAGGTCGCTGTGAGCGCTGGACTTCGCGAGCCTTGATAGCGACGCGGAGGAGTCGGTGATGGGGATCCCAAGGACACGCGGCTTGTTCGAGATGCAACGCGAACGGGTGTTCGACGGAGCGTGGTGGTGTGTAATCGTAAGGGAAATAGTTAATGAGCTCCTCGATGCGGACGGCGTCGGCGGGTGGCAGTTGACCTTCGCGCAGAAACCGCCGAACGTTGGAGTACGACGAGGTGTCGACATCAATGCTGAATGTGGACAAAGGAGAGTGCGCGGTATCCAAAAAGGATTTCTCTACAATCACCGAGTAGGCTTCGTTGCCAATTTTTGGCGTCGGTTGGTCGCGCCAATAGCGGCGACCGAAATCTTCGGCAGGCGGTTGGTTTCGTTTTTCCAAGGTGCTGGAAAAGTTATCTGCGAGCACCTTGCGGCGATCGAAAGGGAGGCCATCGGTGGCCTGCATCTTTTCCGATTCCTGTACCATTCGAGTTGCGCCCCGGGCAAGGGGGGCAAACGCTGGCGTGCGACCCCGTGACGAAAGAGACGTGGAACGACCACCATCCGGTGTGGCGGAGACGGACAAGCCGTAGCGTTGGGCCAGTTTAGGTTCAGGTGTTATCGAACTGGCAGTCGCCAAATTGTCGGCAATTGTTGCGGGATGTTGGGCCGACTTCTCGGCTGCTGCGATCGAGGTGCTACCGCCGGCGGCGAGGAGGATCGGAGTGTTGACGAGCTTCGGAGAGCTGGATGACGCCGATGGCTTAGTTGCTGGCGGAAGCGACGACACGGTGCTTGCGGGCGGACGATCTCCAGCGAGTTCAGAAGTAAGCGGATGGTTGGAGATTTGCAACAGGTCTTCGGGAATCGACTTGGACTCGGTCATCGATGAATCCTGGTTGCGATTTGGTTCAGAACTGAGCGCCGTGGTTTGTCGGTGGTTGCTGGTGCTGGCGATTGGGGCGCTCTGTGCCAGTTGTCTCGGGGTTTGGGCGCCTTCGGGCCACACAATGGCGGCGAGGGTCAATGCAGCGGCCCCCGCGAGACCGAATTCTAAGACGTGACGCCATTGGATCCACAGATCCCCGAGAGAGAGTTGCTTTGTGGGTATCGAGTCCGATGGGCCTGGGCGGCTATTTGGCAGTGTCAGGCCTGGGTCCGCTTGCAACCGTAGAAGAATCCTATCTCGGTGTTTTAGGGACAGTTCGAGTTTTGGTTCGGCGGCGAATTCGGTTTCGAGCAAGGTGGCAGTCGCTTGGATGGCTTCGATTTCTGCCATTAGTTCGGGGGACACGCTGAGCGCGTTTTCGACTTCGGCGGCCTGATCAGCGGTGAGTTGCCCGAGCGCGTAGGCGGTTAATTCGGGAGAATCAGCGGAAAGTTTCATAAGAATTCGGCATTGGAAGGAATGGGGTTCAGCGAGGGGTGAGGGTTATGTCCAGTTTGGCTAGGCGCGCTCGAAGCGTCCTGATGGCAGTGTGAAGGAGGAATCCGACATTGCTCGGGCTGAGTGAGGTCACGGCGGCGATTTCCTCATAACTGAGTTGTTCTTGGAATTTCAGGCGGACCACCTCGCGTTGGTTGTGTGGCAGCTGATCGATGAGATCCAACATGTTGCGGGTGGTATCGCGCTGTTCGACCTGGGCCGATGGGGATGGGTCGAGTGCGGCGATTCGTTCCATTTGTTCGTCGATTAGAGGCGTCATACGGCTCTCTTTCCGGTTCACATCCAGGGCGCGGTTTCGGCAAACGGTGAAGAGCCATTGAGCGAGATGCCCATCGACCGCCTCGGGCGGTTGATCGAAAAGCTTTAGGAACGTGTCATGGACGACGTCCCGTGCGGTTTCCAGGTCCCCAGTAATACCGTAAGCATGCCGTACGAGCGCTGCCTCATACCGTTCGAGGGCGGTGCGTACGAATTCGGATCTGGAAGTGCTTTCGACAGGTTCCACCATTTGCCGTTTCTAATGACACAACGGCCCGGGAGGAACTTCCTTAGAATAAATCTCAGGAATCTACGCCAGGATCGCGCGGACGATTTCGCTACCGGGTTTGGTGACGTTGGTGAGGCGTTGGTTGACTCCCGAGACGGGGTAAGTCAGACGAAGATGATCGAAACCGAGTAGTGACAGCATGGTGGCGTGGACATCATGGATCGATACCCGGTCGATGACCGATTGGTATCCGAATTCGTCGGTTTCGCCGAAACTGATACCACCTTTGACGCCGCCGCCGGCCATCCAAAGGGTGAACGCGGCTGGGTTGTGATCTCGTCCGATGTATTTCATTTCGACGCCGTTGCGATTTTCTCGCATTGGGGTACGGCCAAATTCACCGCTCCACACGATGAGGGTTTCGTCGAGCATCCCCCGCTGTTTGAGATCGGCGATGAGTGCCATGAGAGCGCGATCGACGCTCTCGCACTTTCCCTTGAAACCATGGTTGAGCGCTTCGTTTTCACCCGCGCCGTGACTGTCCCAACCCCAGTCAAACAGTTGGACATAGCGGACGCCGCGCTCGGCGAGTCGACGGGCGAGAAGACAATTATTAGCGAAAGATTCGCGGCCGGGCTGGGTGCCATAAAGTTGATGGATCCCGGCTGATTCCTGGCTGATATCGAAAGCGTCGCTGGCTTCGGCCTGCATGCGAAAGGCGAGTTCGTACTGAGCGACTCGCGTCAGGGTTTCGGGATCCCCAACATCGGCGGCGTGGCGTGCATTGATTTCATTCAAGGCCTGAAGTGTTTTTCGACGCAGATTCCGGGTGACCCCTGGGGGATTGGAAAGGAACAGGACGGGATCGCCTAGGGAACGGCATTGGACACCCTGGTATACCGAGGGAAGAAATCCAGAGCCCCATACCGATTTACCAGCGTCGGGGTTCTTGCCACCACTGGTGAGTACGATGAAGCCGGGCAAATTCTGGTTGTCTGTTCCAAGGCCGTAGGTGACCCAGGCTCCGGCACTGGGGGAACCCAGGTTTTGATTACCGGTGTGCATGAGTAATTGGGCGGGGCCGTGGTTAAACTGGTCCGTAAACATCGACTTGATGAAACAGATGTCGTCGGCGACGGAGCCCAAGAGCGGCAATCGATCCGAGACCCATTGACCACTCCGCCCATGTCGGCGGAATGGGAACTGTGGGCCGAGCATTTTTGGAACGCCTTGAATGAAAGCAAATTGGCGTCCCGCCAATAAGGTTTGGGGACAGTCCTTGCCATCCAGACGGGCGAGTTCGGGTTTGTAGTCGAAGAGTTCCAGTTGGCTTGGAGACCCTGCCATATGGAGATAGATGACCCGTTTGGCTTTGGATTTATAAGGGGGGGCGGTGGGGCGAAATGGGTTCGAGGTGTCTCGAGGCACCGACCCGGCGGAACCCCAGACGCGGCCTGCTTCGGAGGCGAGCCACAATGCTCCCATGCCAGTCGTACAGTCGCGAAGGAAATGGCGACGGGTGGTATGGCGGATCAGATCTTCTTGAATGGGGTTGATTGGATTCATGGGCTCAACGGGTCAGGGAAATGTCCAGGTTCAACAGCGTGTTCGCCACCAAGGTTAAGGCGGCACGTTCCGGGGTGTCGCCGAGCTTCTTCGACGATTCGGGATCCCTTCGATACTCCTCGAGGGCTCCGTCAAAGAGTCGGATGAGGCTATCGATCATTGGGGTTGGCGGATCCTCCAGAGTGATCTGGCGGCAGCCACGTGCGATTTTCTCGCGAGTGGTTCCGGCATTGGAATCCATCCGGGTGGCGAGTGATTGGGCCATTTCCATAAACGCTGGATCGTTCCAGGTCGTGAGCGCCTGAAGTGGGGTATTGCTGGGAATCCGGCGGGCGACGCAACTGTCGCGAGTGGGGCTGTCGAAGGTGAGGAACATTGGGTAACCGCTGGTGCGTCGGTTATAGGTGTAAATGGCGCGACGAAACCGATCATCATTGGACGACGTTTCCCACTTGGCGCTGCTGTAAACCGTGTTCCAGATGCCCTCCGGTTGGGGTGGATAAACGGGTGGACCATATTGTTTGCGAGACAAGACGCCAGCTACGGCAAGTGCGTGGTCCCGGACCATTTCTGCCGAGAGTCGGGAGCGCGGGCCCCGCGCCAACAGAAGATTCTGCGGGTCTCGTTCTGCTAGGTCCGCTGGGATGCGACTACTTTGTGCGTAAGTGGATGAAAGCGCTAGTTCACGTAGAAATCGTTTAATGGACCAGCCGAACTCCCCCTGGAGTCGCAGGGCCAGATGATCGAGCAATTCGGGATGGGAAGGTTTGGCGCCAGTGGCTCCAAAGTCTTCCACCGTGACGACGATTCCACGCCCGAATAACTCCGCCCAAAGACGGTTTGCCAGGACACGCGCGGTGAGTGGATTCTCTGGATGAATCAGCCACTGAGCCATCTCCAGGCGACTTCCGGGCGAGTCGATGGACTTTGGCTTGAGTACTTCGGGAACTCCCGGCTGGACGACCTCGTCGAGAGTCTATCGATAGCCACGGATACAGGTTCGGGTCTCTCTAGAGGCGCTCGGAGAACGCTCAATCATGACGGGTACTCGGACGCCCTCCACGTCCTTGAGTTTGGCCAGGGCGGCGCGCCACTGAGTCCAAGTATTTTGGCGAGTTGGTGAGTTGGCGAGTGTTGTCAAGCGGGTATCCGTTGAGGTCCACAGGGTGAATTTTCTCAACGCGCAAGCCTGGACGCCGCTATTGGCCGCGATGCCATGGTCCAGGGTGAGTTGTAAGGTTCCATCGGGTGAGACTTTAAGGGGTTTCTCTAGCAAGAGGACACCTTCGCGGGGACCAGCCATGACGGGGTAGCTCCCAAAGCCGCCATCTCCTTCCAACACTTTGTTGGGGTCGCGAGGACCGGCTAAATGATCTGCAATGACCTCTGCGAAGGCGATCGGTTGGTTGGATTGGCCGGGAATAACCCAGGAGAGGCGCAATTTGGAGAATGCCTGGCCACGTTCCGGCGCGCGTTTGAGATCCATCGAATCTGGGAGAATTCGGATCTTGATGGCGGTCATCCCGGACACTGCTGGAACGGCGAGCGTGTATTGGACCGTGATAGGGATGGTGCCTCGCGTGCTAATGATGCCGGACGCATCCACCACCAAGCTGCCGCCGGAAGCCTTGGCTTCTGACGGTATCCAGGGCTTCCAGTCGGTGATCTGGGCGACGGTTTCAAGGCCGTCGGCGTTTAGCGCTTCGCGGAGGCGTCGGGTTTCTCGCTGGAGTTGGACCGTCTGATCACGTCGATCCGGGTCTAGGGAGAATAGGACTTTTGGGAAGTCATCATTTTGGTCGCAGTCCTCGGAATTGTTGAAGAATGCGACGAAACGATAATAGTCCTGATGTGGGAATGGATCGTAGGGATGGGCGTGGCATTGGGTACAGCCGAAGGTGGTGGCTTGCCAAGTTGTCCAGGTGGTATTTACTCGATCCAAAACCGCGGCCATGCGGTATTCCTCGTCGTCTGTACCTCCTTCAGTGTTATTCTGTGTATTTCGATGGAAGGCTGTGGCGAGCCAATCATCTGGAGACGGTTGGGGGAGTTGATCGCCGGCCAATTGTTTGAGTGTAAACTGGTCGAATGGCAGGTCGTTATTGAAGGCGCGGATCACCCAATCACGCCATGGCCAGATCTCGCGATGCGGATCCTTTTCGAACCCGAAGGTGTCTGAGTAGCGGGCGAGATCCAGCCAGAGGGCCGCCCATCGTTCACCAAAATGGGGGGAACCCAAGAGGCGATCGACCACCCGCGCCTTGGCGCTCTCGCGGTCAATCCTAAGGTGAACCACAAAATCCGAGTACTCCTCCAACGATGGTGGAAGTCCGATCAAGTCTAAAGACACTCGGCGAAGCCATTCCTGGGGAGAGGCTGCGGGCGATGGATTGAGACCTTCGGACTCGAGGCGGTGCAAGACGAAGGAGTCGATTGAGGTGCGTGTCCAACCCAGGTTTTTGATCTCGGGTTTTGGGGGTGGCGACAGCGGCACGAAAGACCAGTGCTCACTCCACGTCGCGCCTTCCCGAATCCATTGACGCAAGACGGCGATTTCCGCCTCGGATAACCGAGGACCGTGTTTGGGTTGTGGCATGAGTTCATCCGGGTCGGTAGTGGTCACGCGGCGGATGACTTCCGAATCTTCTGGGCGTCCAGGCACGATGGCAGGCAGGCCGGATTTTCCTGAGGCCAATGCTTTATCGCGATAGACAAATGAGATCTTGCCGGCCGCCTTGACCCCGCCATGACATGCGGTGCAATGAGTTGCAAAAAGCGGTCGAATATCACGGTTGAAATCGGTGTGCCCCGTTTGGCTGGGTGCCGCCCAGCAGACAGCGGTGCTCATGGTCGCCATTATGGCTACGACCCACTGTTGGAGGCGGTTATTAGAACTCATGAGGGGAGGTTGTTCTCTGAAACTGAGTGAGAATTCAAGCACAGCATTGGCAGGGATAAACCATAAACTGGTGCTTATGGTCGGATCCAGCAGTGACGCCGAGCTCACCGGTCGTACTTGTTGGGTTCATCTGCTGCAGTGTGAGTTGGATTTCGCGGTAGGATCCCAGGGTTACCAACTCCAGCACCATGGAAAACCATGCCAAGGAAGCACCTGATTCGGTGAGATTGCGATACTTGCCAAGGGCACGGCGATGAGTTGAGCTAGGTGGATCATGGACCCCCGCTGTGACCCGGAACGATTTCGCGAACAAGTATCGCGGACTCGTCGGCAGTTTTTAGCGACCAGTGCCAGCGGTTTGGGCAAACTGGCACTGGCATCGTTGTTGCATCGGGATGGGTTATTGGTCCAAGCGGCTCTGGGGGGAGCCTCGGCGCAGACCCCGGAACAGTTGCGATCACATTTTGCTCCTAAGGCCAAGGCGTGGCTATTTTTTTTCATGGAAGGGGCACCCAGTCAGATGGACCTCTTCGATCCCAAGCCCAAGCTCCGGGAACTTCATGGCCAAATGCTTCCCCCGTCCTTTACCGACAAGGTTCGGTTTGCTTTTATCCAAAAAGAGTCCGCGGTATTGATGGGGTCCAAACGGACGTTTCGAAAGCATGGTCAATGCGGGATGGATTTAGCGGGAGAATCTCGGGATGTCTTGGCGGCGTACGGCGTGGAACGCGAAGATCTACCCATCAAGGCGGATCGGGGGGGTGGCCCGGGCCGAACGGTGTTACCACCCCAATGGGTTTCAAGGAGTCCGCATTGGGGTGTAGTAAATCTTGAACAGTTCGTGGCGACCTTCGGCTGAAGAGCGGGACAGGGATCTGCGCGCATGTTTCGGACCTGTTGGTGAGGAGC
>SXSK01000358.1 GCA_005793375.1 Verrucomicrobiales bacterium
CTGCCGGACACGAGCATCGAGCAGGACGAGACATTCTTTGTCAACTTGAGCAACCCGTCGGACCTTGTTATGCCGGACGTTCAGGCGGTGGGCACTATCCTGGATGACGACGGCGTGGTGCGGCAGTTGCACCATTTCACCTGGACGCCAATTGCGTCGCCGCAGGGAGTAGGTGAGCCGTTTGACATTGAGGTAACGGCGAAGGATGCCTTTGAGAACACTGTGACGACCTTTGATGGCGCCGTTTCTCTCCAAGCGGGTGTGCCGGATCAGACCAGTGGATTGAACCTGCTTGCCTATTGGGATTTCAACCAAGTCGGCTCTGGTATTGCGACGGATCGGGTGGGTGGCATCTCTGGAAGTCTCATGAATGGGGCTGCCTACACGGGTGATCAAGGCGGGTGGACCGGGTTTGAAGGGGATCGTGCCATGGATTTTGGCCGAAACAGTGCGGGGCAGAGCGTGGTGGTCAACAACACCACTTTCCTCAGTTCGGCGGCTTCGCGGGATCAGATGACCGTGGTGTTCCGGCAGAAGCTGGTGGATTTGTCGAATTCATCTTCATTTTGGATGGTTGCGCCCAGTGCTAGCGGCAGCTCGCGGGGTTTTCAGGCGCATGTGCCGTTTGGCGACAACACCATCTACTTTGACACGGCGGGTTGTTGCGGGAGTCAGCAGCGGGTTTCTGCCAGCGTCACATCGTTCCCGAATTACACCGGAAACGTCAGTTGGTGGACCACTTGGCATCACTTCGCTTTTGTCAAGGATCGCGGCGTTAAGACGATTTACATTGATGGGCAGCAATTTGTTCAAGCAGCGGGAGCCAGTCCATTGCCGCTGGACTTCAACCAACTCATCATCGGTGCGACTATCGGGTCGTCGGGCAGCATTCATGGCTGGTTAGATGACTATGCTGTATTTGGCTCGGCGCTGACGGCGGCGGAGGTTTCCCAGATCGCCGGTGGTACGGCTCCTGACCTACTGCCCGAACGTCCGCTTACACCCACGTTTGGGACGCGCAACCTGCTGAACGGGGTCGGTCACCAATCCGAGTCGGCCGGGTCGTACACATTGGGGCTGTGGTTTATTCCGAACAAGGATATCAGCGTTACTGCATTCAGACATTATTACGGAACGAAGGGTTATTTGTGGGACGACTCTGGAACTGTGCTTGCCGTGCAGGGGCTCAATAGCAGCCCAGGGACGTGGCGTGAGACGGCCTTGAGCAGCCCTGTTCAGCTTCGTTCTGGGCAGCGGTACCGGATTGGCGTCGTGACATCGGGAAGCACCTGGTATTACCGGAATGAATCCATTGGCTGGTCGGACGGAACCGTGGTGGGCAGCGCATGGGGATATGGGGATTCCCTTGTCGTGAATGGGCCGTCGACTGGAACTCACTACATGGTGGATTTCGCCTATCGAAGTGCAGCGGACATCGACTACACGCCTAAGTCGCTGTCTGGATTCGTGAATGGGGTATTTACTGGGCCGGTAGAAGTGCGGCAACTGGTACGGCAGCTGATCTTTGTGGTCGATGACGGCAACGGGCACCGGGGGCAGGCCAACACCATTGAGGTTGCAGTGCGGAACGACCTGTCCATCAGTGCTGTGGTGGCGCCAGAGATCCCCGAAGTGGGTACGGAACTGACCTTTACGTTGACCGTCCGGAACAGCGGACCTAGCGAATCGACCGGTGTCGCAGTGGTCGACGCCCTTCCGACTGGGTTTCTGTTGAACACCCACTCGACAACGCAGGGCACCTGTACGGTGACGGATGGCACGGTGACGTGCGAGGTCGGAGACCTCCCTTCTGGCGCGAGCGCGACGATTACCTTGGTTGGGCGCTCCCAAGTGGATGGACTTCTGGCTAACGTGGCGACAGCCCGACGGACAGAGGCGGAGAGTTATTTGGTGAACAACTCAGTGACGACCCGGACGCGGGTGACGAGTTTCCTATCGTTCCGGGTTGAAAACCTGACTGCGAACAATGCCCAGGCGGTTTATGTCGGTAGCACGGCAGGGAGCGAGTCGAGCGTGGTAGGGGGATTGGCGACGACATTCCAGGATTTGCTGTACACTGGAAACAGTCGTTCTGTGATCCATCCGGTGGCCGATCTTCAACTCGGTCGCGGCGTCCCCACCCGGCTTCGCGGCTTGGTGTCGGATCTGGCTTCGGGACAGGCCTATCAACTGGGTTCAGCGGGGTTGCCTATCAACAGCCAGACGATGACCTTGACGGATCTGCTTCCAGTGATTGAAGAAAGTGGTGCGCCCAATTCCGGGGAAGTCCTGAGGGAACTCTGGAGCGGTTTCGTGGCGATCCCCGCGGACATCCCGACACATCGGCAACCGGACTACTTGGACCGGCAGGCCGGTCTCGAGCAGAATGAGTCTGCGAGCATCGACGGTTCGGGTGGGATCCGCTTGAGAACACTGGTCGAGGCACCTGAGTCTGGAGACTACACCTTTTTCATCTCCGGAGACCGCTCGGAGCTGTACTTGAGTTCAGATGAACAGCCGGCGAACCGGGTTCGCATCGCCTGGAGTACCGATTTCACTGGAAGCCGTGAGTGGGGCAACGGAGTCAATCAACGGTCAACGCCTGTGAATCTGGTAGCCGGACAGCGTTACTATCTCGAGGTTCTTAAGACGTATCGATATAACGCAGCTGTTGGCGTGGGTTGGGCCAAACCAGGACAGTCCACGACAACGGCGAGTGAACTGATCCCCAACTCGGCCCTACACCGCCAGTCGAGTGAACTGCAGGACGAGCCGGTTATCCATCTTTCGCAGTCCATAGCGATGGCCAACGGGAGCGGCATTTTTGCGGGGTATGGACGCGTCGTCGTCCACAACGGGTCCCGCGTGTACGACATCGATCTGCCGACGGGATTTGTGACGGACCTCGGTCCGATGGCAATGCCGTTACATCACACCAGCATTAGTGGGTGGTACTGGGGAATTGCTGAAAATGATCGCGACACCATAGATCTGCTCTATGTACGGGATTCGCAATCGATTGTTAGGACCCGCGTGCCAACGGGAGCGACGACGGTGCATTCGACGTTCTCCAACCTCGGCGTGAATTCGATGATCTCTGCGATTCCTCACGCCGGTAGGTGGGCGTTCGCTGGGCGCTCAGCCAGTCAATTCCTAAACACATCGCCTGGCTTGGGCGTGGCTGACGCTACGTTCTCGGTGACGCCGACATCCACAACTGGTAACGACCTCTCGGTAACGGTCCATGCCTCCGCCAACCCGGCGATCGTGGAACAGGAAGTCTCGGTGGTCATCACGGTGGCCAACTCCGGGCCGGATGCGGCGACATCTGTGCGAGTGACGGACTTAGTCACCGGTGGGGCATCGATTCGCGCGGCCACGGCATCGCAGGGAACGGCGTCGGTGGAGAATGGTTCGATCCACGCGGAATTGGGCACCATTGCTGGTGGCCAATCGGCGACAATAACGGTGACATTCGCCAAGGCTCAACTTGGCACGGTGATTCACTCGGTCAGCGCGTCTCGAGGCGAGACCGACCTCTACCTACCAAACAACACGGCTGTCTGTGCCATCCCGGTCATTTTACCGTCCGTCAGTATTGCAGATGTGACCCTGTTTGAGGGCCAAGCACAGGAGGTTTCCGAGGCGCGTTTCGAGGTTACCCTTTCGAATCCCGTGACGATTCCAGTCCAGGTGAGTTACCGGACGTCGAATGGGACAGCGTTTGCAGGGTCCGATTACAACTTCGTCTCCGCGACAGTGACTTTCGAACCGGGTCAGACGCGACAAACGTTGGTAGTCCAAGTGATTGGCGATTCGTTTTATGAGTTGGATGAGACGTTCAGCGTGATTCTTTCGAGTGCCATCAATGCACGGATCGCCGACGGAACGGGCTTGGCCGAACGGTGTTACCACCCCAATGGGTTTCAAGGAGTCCGCATTGGGGTGTAGTAAATCTTGAACAGTTCGTGGCGACCTTCGGCTGAAGAGCGGGACAGGGATCTGCGCGCATGTTTCGGACCTGTTGGTGAGGAGC
>SXSK01000359.1 GCA_005793375.1 Verrucomicrobiales bacterium
CGACGAGTCGGCGCCTGTGGCCCCTGACTTTGAGCCGTCAATCGTTCCAAGAGAGATTTTCTGACCCAACGACCGGCAACACGGATGGCGTCTAACATTCATCCAGCATGCGTAACACTTGGACAAATGTCTAGAGGGGATTTTTAGAGACAAAGATGAGGGAGGGCCACCGCAATCCAGAAGTAGCGTTTCCAGTTCATTGCTTCTCGAAATCCCGGGAGAAGTCCAGGACCAACTGGCGCAACTCACCGTTGCGGAGCACGGAAAGAACCGCGCGGTGCTTCGATGCCACGTTGGCCACCGCGGTCTGATGCATTGCTTTCACATCGGCCAAGGTCTTCACGTCCTTCCCGTCAATCTTCATAATAATATCTTGCTGAGCCAGCCCCGAGGCAACCGCGTTGCCTGGATATTTGATGCCATAAATGAACACCCCCTCCTTGCGCTGGAAATAGAGATCTGGGTTGTCGAATTGGTTGATGGCTTTGATGGTCAGATCCCAACGTGGGCATGCCAACTGTTCCCCTTCCACCTGCCCCTTTTCGCGCGGTGTCATTTCGACGATTTTCGACTGTCCTTTTCTGGAGACTTCAATCTGGACGGGCTGTCCCTTCGGCAGCAGTCCGAGCCGACGCCGCAATGTCGGCAAATCTTCCTGAGTGATGCCGTCAAATCGTTGACCGTTCACTTTGATAATCCGATCACCCGCTTCGAACCCCGCGCGTCGAGCGGGACTCTCCGGGTCTGTTTCCGAAACCATCACGCCTTCTTCGTAAGGAAAGTAGACATTGCGATTGAAATCCTTGAGCGGTTGAAGCTGGAGTCCGGTCCAACTCCAATCCATTTTGCCATATTTACGGATCTGGTTGGCCACTTCACTGGCGACTTCGATGGGGACTGTGAATCCTGTATCACCACCCTGCATCATCCCACGGGTGTTCAGGCCAACCACTTCCCCTGCAGTATTGACGAGTGGGCCACCACTGTTTCCAGGACTAATGGCGGCATCGGTTTGAATCCAGATGCTGTATTCGCTGGCACTCGGCAGGAAACGCTTCGTGCAACTGACAATTCCGATGCTGACACTGCGACTCATTCCCCACGGTGCCCCCATCGCCATCACAAAGTCCCCTTCGGTCAATAGTGTCGAGTCACCGAATCGTGCGAAGGGTAATGCCGGCTCGTCGGGCTGCATCTGGAGCTTCAACAACGAGACATCCGTATCCTTATCGGTTCCCAGCACTTTAGCCGTGTAAGCTCGGCCATCGTACAACAAACAGCGGACCTCCGTTGCCTTGTCCACCACATGCCAATTAGACAGCACCTCGCCCGTCGCCGTGATTAAGACACCGCTTCCCGAAACTTCCTGGGTCTGTTTCTCCCCGCGCTGCATATCCTCTCGCAGCACTTTGATGAATACCACCGCCGGAAATACCATTCCCTTGGCTTCTCTCACGACTTGCCGAAAATCGAAGCGATCCAAGCTCCGAATCTCATCCGAACAGACGGCCGACGCCGTCGCAATGAGGGAGACCATCGACAGGGTCAGGGGAAACCGTGCGATGCCAAAGGAGAGTCGAGACGAGTTCACGCGGGAATCAGGTACCAAATGAACTACCACCTGTCGAGTCGCTGCGGTTGCTAAACTACGGTTTGGGACTCGGCACCATCCATCCACTCACTTCGACACACTTCGAATTCGTCGCGTTTCGCCCTTTCCTTCGACTTGCGTCGATGCAGACTACCTCAATAGTCCAAAGACCGTGTCTTCATGAAAACAAGCTCAGCCAACGCCAACAACGTCGGACGCCCAGTCGCCAAGGGGTTCACCCTCATTGAGCTTCTCGTGGTGATCGCCATCATTGCCATCCTGGCGGGGATGCTGCTACCAGCGCTGGGCCGCGCAAAACGGCGGGGCCAGAGCGCCGTCTGCACCAACAACCTGAAGCAAATGGGACTGGGGTTTTTTATGTACTTGAACGACACCGGCAAGACCTTCCCGGTCGCCTATAATCCCCAGACCTTTTGGATGGCGGTGCTCCGGACCAATAACGTGCCTTCAGATAAGATACGGCTTTGTCCAACGGCGCCGGTTCCACCAAAACGGAACCCAACCGGGGAATCCATCGGAACCGCCACCGCCGCATGGTACGGCCCCATGAAGTCCCCTATCCAATGGAATACGGGGTTCGAAAGCAGCTACGGGATGAACGGCTGGCAGTATTCTCCCGAGGGTGAAGGCGTCGCCGATGCCAAACGACAATTTGCCAACGAAGCGAGCTACGAAAACCCCGTTAAAACTCCCATATTCTCAGACGCCAATTGGGCCGATTCCTGGCCGCTTGCCATTGACCGACCTCCTACCAACGTGGGCACAGGTGGTAACGATGCCATGATGCAACGCTATTGTATCGCCCGGCACGGATCCACTCCCGGCAGCAAGCAAATATCTGTTCCCATGGGCACCCGACTCCCAGGATCCATCAATTCCGTCTTCGTCGATGGACACGTGGAACCTGTCCCGTTGGAACAGCTCTGGACCCTGTCATGGCACCGAGGCTACGTGGTGCCTGCCAAGCGCCCAGGCCTGCCCTGAGACCTACCCCAGTTGAGTCCACACCCGTGAACCCAACAACCGCATGAGCTGGATTGATCTGGCCTACCCACCCAAAGTACCTTTCCACTTCAATTAATGAATCCGTATCGACAATTGGTCTCCGACTACGCGCGATGTTTTAGAGACGGCAAAAAATTTGCCATGGGTGGTTTTGGTTCGGTCGCGGGAACTGCACCAACTCCAGGGGCTCCCAAGGCCCTCATCTTTTCGCCGCATCCCGATGACGAATGTATCATCGGTGCGCTTCCGCTCCGACTGCGGCGCCAATCCGGTTGGGACATTGTCAATGTCGCCGTTACCCAGGGCAGCAATACGGCCCGCCAGGATGAACGCTGGCAGGAACTCCAAAACGCCTGCCAGTACATTGGATTTCGGGTTATTCAAACCGCACCGAAGGGACTTGAAAAGGTGGCAGCCAAGACGCGCAACACGGATCCCTCTCGTTGGCAATCCATGGTCGCAGTCATTGCCAATATCCTCCAACAAGAAGCCCCCCGTGCCATATTTTTTCCTCATGAGCACGATTGGAACAGCTCGCATATCGGCGTTCATTTTCTCGTCATAGATGCCTTGAAACAGTTGGGAAACGGGTTCGCCACCGATTTAGTTGAAACCGAATACTGGGGTCAGATGACCGCCCCTAATCTGATGGTGGAATCCAACGAAACCGATGTGACTGATATGGTGACTGGCATTTCATTTCACATCGGCGAGGTCCGCCGTAATCCGTTCCACCTGTTGTTGCCCGCTTGGATGCAGGACAATGTCCGACGGGGCAGTGAACTCGTGGGCGGACAAGGAAAATCGGCGCCGGACTACACATTTGCGACGTTGTACCGCCATAGGCGATGGAATGGTCAACAGATCGTTGAGATCCACGACAATGGCCGAATGTTGGGAGCTACGGAGTCTCCCGACGCGCTGTTCGTTTGATGGTCCGAAGTCCGGTGTTATGACACACGTCTGGCGGGTAAACCTTGAAGACTGCGACCTCTGGGGGAGTCCTGAGTCTCAGGCGAACAACTCGTTGACGACGTTCGCCCTAGTGACCGTCACATCCGTCAAACTATCTGGTCGACCTTCATGAGGATAGGTCAACCGTTCGTGGTCTAGACCAAGAGCCCGCAATAGCGTGGCGTGAAAGTCGTACACTCGAACCACATCGGTCACGGATCGATAGCCAAAATCGTCCGTGGCCCCGTGGACATACCCTTTCCGGAACCCACCTCCGGCCATCCAGAGCGAGAACGCATGTCGGTTGTGGTCGCGACCATCCTTGCCTTGAGACACCGGCAGTCGCCCGAATTCTCCGGTCCACAAGACAATTGTGTCCTCCAACATGCCGCGCTGTTTGAGATCCTGTACCAAAGCCGCACTTGGCTGATCCGTCATCTGACACAGATCCCTCAACCGTTCGGCATTTTTGTCGTGGGTATCCCAGGGTTGGCCACTCAAGTACACCTGAACAAAGCGCACGCCGCGCTCCACGAGGCGACGGGCCATGAGACAGCGTTTGGCGTAATTCGAAGTCGACTTATTGGCGTGATCCATTCCGTAGAGCTTGCGGGTCGATTCCGACTCGGAAGAGAGGTCGAGCACTTCCGTCACCGAGGTCTGCATCTGGGCGGCAATTTCAAAATTGCTGATGCGGGCTGCAAGTTCTCCGTGGTTCGCGTGACGCTCGAGATGAGCGCGATTTAGTGACTCCAAGAACTGGAGTTGATTGTTTCGGGCAGTGACTGGGATTTCCTGTGGCGTTGCCAGATTATAAACCGGTGCTCCCTCACTTCGGATTTGGGTGCCCTGATAGACGGCCGGGAGCCATCCCGATGTCCAATTTCGAATGCCATCCACCGGCAAGCCGCCGGGATCGCTCAACACGACGTAGGCGGGCAAGTCCTGACGTTCCGTACCCAACCCATAAAGCGCCCAAGCACCCCAAGTCGGTCGGCCGGCCTGGAATTTTCCACTGTGAAAGAGACGAAGCGCCGATTCGTGGTCCACCGAATCGGTCTTCATGGACCGGATCATGGTGAGTTCATCCGCCAAAGCGCTGGTGTGTGGTAACAACTCGGAAAACTCCATACCGCATGCACCATGCCGACGAAACCCATACGGCGATTTAAGCAGCTTGCCAGCCTGCTTATCAAAATGGATTTCCAATTCGCCAGGATGATCCTGACCATCCCGTTGGTTCAGTTCGGGTTTGGGATCGAACAAATCCATCTGACTCGGGCCGCCGTGTTGGAAAAGGCAAATCACCGACTTGGCACGAGGCCTAAAGTGCGGGGATTTCGGGGACAAAGGGGATGCGTCCCCTGATAAACCTAGCGAGCCACCACTGGAGCCGAGTCCGCGCGCTTCAGCGGCCATCAAGTGCGTCAATGCCAGAGAGCCAAGACTCCCCGCCGAAGCACGGAGGAAGGCGCGCCGATTGGTTGCGAATCGATCAGTCCACATACAAAAATTCATTGCTGGCAAGCAGCATTTGACAGAAGTCGGTCCACACCGAAAGGGTGCGGCTCGATAAGTCAGAGTAAGCCAATTGTTGGCGATCTAAAAATGCTGAAGCCATTGCCGATTCGTCCACCAATGGATCACGACTGAACGCCAAACGGAAGGCTTCGCGGATGCCCAGTTCGATTTCGGGCTTCTTGAGAGGCTCCGTGTTGGCCTGGATGCCTTGCAAGAGGCGTTGGGCGAAGGTTTGCGAACGCCTGCGAACGAACTCAGAATTCAACAGGGCCAGCGATTGAAGCGCCACGGTGGAGGGCACGCGTTGCACACACACCGGATTGTGCGCCGGACCATCGAAAACTTGCAGCATCGCCACTGGCTGAGTGCGGCGCTGCTGTAGGTACAAGGAACGCCGATGGGAGCCTTTCGCCGATTCATCAACGACAATCTGTCCGTCAGACTCCAACCGGATTGGCACGTAGGCTCCTCCTTGGCTCGCATCCAGTTCACCGCTCACACTCAACATCGCATCCCGCAGAGATTCGGCGTCCAATCGCCTCGGCCCTGCAGCCAGCAAGCCAGGCACCACCTCTGGAACCGCCGCCCGGATCCGCTGCTTCCATGTGGCGCTGGTCAGGATCAAGCGGTGCAGATGTTTGAGACTCCATCCCGAGCGAACAAATTCCATCGCCAGCCAATCCAGCAACTCGGGATCACTCGGAGCAGCGCCACTCCTGCCCAGGTTTTCTAAGGTCGGAACCAAGCCTTGGCCAAAATGATAATTCCAAACCCGATTCACCAACACTCGTGCGACAACGGGATTCTCCCGCGAGATTAGCCACCGTGCCAATGCCAGTCGTCGCCCACTCGTCGGTGGCGCACCGACTTCGGGCACCATCAAACCGCCCCCGACTCGAACCACCAATGCTGCCGGAACCGCCGGCTCGACCGCAGGTCCCTCGGTGGCATGGTTGCCACGCGCCAACAGCCGATGGACGGGTGGCGTCGTTGCCGGCTCGTGAAATGCTGCGATGCGCTCCAGCGGAACCGGCTTGGACGCGATCAAACGATCGAGGGATTGCCGCAGTGGTTGATGCGCCTGTCCAAACTCCGGAAACCGTTCTGCCAGGACTGCCACGGTTGGTTCAAATATAGACGCATTCGACCTAAGCAACGCTTTCATGGAGTCGTTGCGCTCTTTCTCCGCCTTTTCCCACGCCTGGCGAAGAGGTTTTCGTTGAGCCTCATCCAGTTTTCGTATGCCCTCATCAATCCACTGTCGACGAAATGGTGCCGTCAATCCCTCCAAGGCTTCCGTAAATGTCTTATGGTCTCGGTCATATTGCTGAATCGCTTTTTCGTTCAACTCACGTTCCACACGCGTACCGACCGTCAAGATTTGTTCCGCAGGTTTCAGCCAAGATTCCGGATCCAGGCCTGGCCGGAGGATCGCTTGGAGTCCATAATACTCCTCCTGTTTGATCGGTTCGAACTTGTGTGCGTGGCAGCGAGCGCACTGCAAGGTCAGACCTAGAAACGCGCTCCCCAATTGTTGCACCGTCCCTTCAATCACCGTGTATCGATCGACTTTAACCTCGAGCGGATTGCCATCGCTTTCACCCGTGCCGTCCGGCGCAGTGCGCAGGAAACCGGTCGCTACCAGCGGTTCGATCATCTCCGGTGTGATGTCTCCTCCGCGGACGTAACCGACGAGTTCGTCCCCAGCCACCTGCTCCTGGATAAATCGGTCGAAGGGTTTGTCTTGCTGAATCGATCGCACCACATAATCGCGATACTTCCATGCGAGTGGGCGATCGGAATCGGCGTTGAAATATCCGTTGGAGTCCGCGTAGGCAGCAATGTCCAGCCAGTGCCGTCCCCAGCGCTCACCATAGTGCGGCGACGTCAGGAACGACTCGACCAAACGCTCCCAGGAATCACCACGCGGGTCCGCCACAAAGGCTTCGACTTCCTCCGGCGTCGGCGGCAAACCCCGCAGATCAAAACTCAATCGCCGGATCAAGGTGCGACGATCTGCCTGCGGTTCTAGCGGTAGGCCCAATCGATTAAGCCGTGACGCGACATAACGGTCCAACAGGGTTCCATCCGCGGCTCTTGGTGCGCCTGCTTCGTGATGTTCGGGCAGCCGGGGCGATTTTAGCTCTCGAAATGCCCAATGGCTGTCGACAGCGGCGACTCCATAAACCCATAGGCTGCACAACGCCAAACACCATGCGAGGCGAACACTCGCAACTCGACGCTGAAGTTTAAATTCCATTAAAAGTATCCAGGACCACACGTGATTCAACCGTGGCGCCATGGAAAGAGCAAGGGTGAGAGCAACCAGCGTGCGCTAAAAATCAGACAGCACCAATGGCAAGCAGGGATCTATTGCTGAACGAAACTCAACCTCATCACCACCACCTCAACCTGACGCGGGAACCAACGACGCGAATGTTTGGATCGGCGGCGCTACAAATCGCTAAATCACAATACGTTACTACAATTACCGAGGCTTCCGAGCTGTCCCCGGCACAACTTGCAAGGTAGAGAACGTATCGGCATGTTGATCTGCAATCGCTACAGGGCTTTGCTAAGCTACTTTCGTTTCATCGCTATCGCTGTTGGCGCAGGCTCCAGCCTCAAACTCAGCGGTACCGGCAGCATCACGAATGGAGGCGCTCTCCACTTGGCGCCGGGGGGCACTCTGGATGGGACCGGTGTGCTCACAATCCATGGCCAATTCGAGTGGCAAGGTGGCGCCATGGCGGGCAGCGGCAAAACGCTGTTCGCTCCGGGAAGCGTCATCCATGTGATCAACGGCGACAACAAGACTCTTCGAGATCGCACGGTGGACAACGCGACGACGGTTCAATGGAACGCCACCCACGCGTTGAGCGTTGGTGGGGGAACGGTCTGGAATAACTTGTCCGGCTCGGTACTTGACCTCAAAGCCGACGCATCCATCCAGTTCTGGTTCGGAGCCGGCGGCGTGCTGAATAATCATGGCACCATTCGAAAGTCGGGCGGGACTGGAACTTCATCCATTGGCTACGCCCTTCACAACAGCGCTACAGTGCAGGCCAGTTCAGGCACTATCAACCTCACGGCGGGGGACGGTTGGAGGAAATTGGATTGCCGACACCAGTGCAAGCATTCTCTGGTCGAGCAGTACCTACATTAATGCCGTCGGCGCCTCGCTCAGCGGCCCCAGGTTGTTCGTGGTGGCCAGCCGCGGCAATTACAAGGCCAATACAGCCCAATCCATCTCCTCTTCTTAACGGCGGCACATTGGCAGGCGTTGGCGACCTCTCGTCCCTGGTCCATCTCGCAGGAATTGGCCTCCCTGGCAATCCGCTCGGGCGACTCAAGTTCAGTGGAAACTTCACCAATACGCCCACAACCCAACTCACGTTCCAACGTTCCTCAACACCTGGGTTGGTGGCATCGCTTACGGCGGGATCGGCGGAGGAGCGGGCGGCGTCTCTCTGACCATCAATAGCGGCCAGACCTGGACGCTCAGCAATGTGGGAGCGACAAATGATATTAACAGCATTCAGTTGGTTGGCGCGGTCGCTTATATTGCCGGCAACAATGACCTCGACATTGTCTTGTCGAACAGCATGGTATTGAATACCCTACAGCCACATAATATATAATACACCATGGAACTAACCACTATTATACAGATTACGCTCGGCGAACGGTGTTACCACCCCAATGGGTTTCAAGGAGTCCGCATTGGGGTGTAGTAAATCTTGAACAGTTCGTGGCGACCTTCGGCTGAAGAGCGGGACAGGGATCTGCGCGCATGTTTCGGACCTGTTGGTGAGGAGC
>SXSK01000360.1 GCA_005793375.1 Verrucomicrobiales bacterium
AAGAAGCCATGCGCTTACTTTCAAGCGTGGCCATTGTGAAAAATCAGCCGAGTTCTCAATATCCCGCCTGCCTATTGTTCTTCCGCGGGTCCATCCTTCAACCAATCCGGCCAAACCACTTTTCTTGAAACTGCCCTGTGGAGATTCTGACTTTGCGATGATGATCTGGGACATGGGATCCGCCTATGATAGCCTGCGCTTGTTCACGCATCAGGATCACTACAACGGAGGACCCATCACCGATAACTTCGTGGCCCAAGACGTCATGGAATACAGCGTCTGGGGTAGCAAGGATGGTGACAACTTTTCACTGTTGTCCGACGTCACGGCATTCGATCTCAATGGGGGATCGCCGACATACACCTTCAATGGAACGGCTCCTTCGATCGTTTACCGTGGCGGATCCACCGAGTTTGGCGTCTTAAACGCCTACACCCGCGAGTATGTGTTCACCAGTTCTTACCAATTCTTTGGCATACGGACTAGTACTGTGAGCCTGGTTGCTGACGATGCGGATCCCGAGATCGATTCCATCGCTGCTTTCAACATCAACACTCGTCCTCCAGGAACTCCCGGGACCAGACCACCGACCGGCGTACCGGACACCGGTTCTTCGGTGATCCTGCTGGGTGTGTCCTTGGGCTTCGTCGCCGCGGCTCGCCGTATGACGCGCTGACCGACTCGTCCCACCGTTGATCGAAATCAGTGGGAATTATCTGCGGCCGCTGCCATCCGAAAGATCAGCCCACCGACGAACTGGTCGGTGGGTTTTCCGTTACCGACCACGCAGCATCTGAACCAACGATCTGCAGCGGCCGACGAGGCAAGCGTTACTCCTCATCGGGGAGCGGGCCAACGCCAAGCGGTGGCCCCAGAGTTCGGTTACCCCCAATAGCCTGCCGCTGAATTACAGGCCGGTTCCCTCGCTCCAGAGCCACCGCCGGGTGGTTGTTGGGTTTGGCGGGTTGGTTATTGAGATGACAGTCGGGTCAGGACGCGTCTCGCCGCCACCTTGTACTCTGCTGTCCATTCTCCACTGTTACCGACTATTTTGAAATAATGCGACGACTCCAATTCGTAGCTATCTGGTAGCAAGATTCCACACACGGACTTGGCCTTCCTGATTGCTGGCCGCGACTTGCTGAGCGCGGTCATCGAAAGCGACATCGACCCAATTGGTTCCCAAATCGAGAACGATCTCTGGCCGATCAAACGCGGGAGCCGTCCAGCGCCGGATCTTGCCCTGATCGTTGCAGGTCCAGACGGATTGGCTATCCGCACTAAACTGCCAACCGAACCTTCATCAATCCGTATCGTCGAGGGTAAAGCCCGCTAGGTCCGCCCCCTTGAGCCAAGTTAATGGACCGGACCTCTGCGATCGCCAGTGACTGAGGCGGTCGGGCATCATCCAGACTTCGATCGGTGTCGCTTCGGAGGAGCGTGTCCCCCGGATTGCCGCATCCCGATTCACCAGCGCCTCAGACCGAGCCTGATAACTCGAGGGATTCTGCACCGACGACGCGAATCGCGTTTCCAACAATGGCGCGGTGAGTCCGAAACTCTCTGGGCGAGCCGCCGCCACGCTCATGCCTGGGGAATCAGAAATCACCGGTCGAGCAGCCGTCACCAACCCCGTCGGCCGCGCCGGGAGTTGCAGTCGGGTGAGGTAATTTTTCTGGAATGCAACTTGATCAGGACCATGGATCACACCGTTGGAATCCACGTCAAACCAACGATCGAATCCGTTCTGTCCCGAACTCGTATTCAAAGCGCGCTGATAGTGGAATGTATCGAGGAAATCCACATCGCGGTCGCCGTCCACATCGCCGAACAGCCGATGGAACGTGGACGTCGTCCCCGCACCCAGGAACACCCGGTTGCCGGCGGCATCCGTGATCGTTTCGGCATCCAGTTCTGCCAGGTAAATTCCATCCGCCAAGCTGCCCCCAGTCAGCGACGGGAAAGTCCAAACCCAGGAACCAGTACCGTGGCCTACCAGCACCGCAGTCGCCGCCGAAACCGGAACGCCCGTAATTCGATTGGTCAAAAACAGCGTCATACCGGCAGCGCCCGAATAAACAGTGTCGTCAAAAGTGACACGCACTTGTGTCACCATCGAACGTTGCGCGGCCCCTTCCTGAATCATCCAACCCGTCCAACGCGGAGCCACCCGGTCGACAACAATGGTCTGATCCGCAATCGTCGCACTGCCCCCCACCCCAACTTGGACCCGCACCTGATTCACACCGTCCTGGAGCAAGACATTCACGAAACGGAAGACCCCTTGCGCATCCGCCACCACACTCCCGTCATCAAATCCGTCATCATCCAGATCCAGGACCACCGGCACGCCCGCGAAGCTATTGCCCTGCAAATTGACCACATTCAGGTAAGTCAACCGATCCCCGAGGAATCCCGTGTCTGAATCGGCTGACAACACCACGGACAACGGAACACCGCTGACGAACTGAACCTCATTGATGGCCACGGCATCTGCCGAACCACCATGAATGAGAGCGAATTGCAGCCGAACCTGCGTGCCAGTTTCCGTCGGCAGCAACGGAATTTCTAGAGTTGTGGGCAACGTGGTACCAGCGGTGCCACCCGACTGAGCCGCGCCGGGAACCACAGCGCCCGAACCAAAATAAGCTTTGAGATCGGACTGCAAATTCACACCCGCATTGGTCTGAGACAGATTCGATGGAGTCGCAATCAACGAAGCCCCGGTGATCGCGTCAACCAAAGTGATTTCAAAGGCCGGTGCCATCACACCGGAGCCTGCTCGCAACTCAAACCGCCCAAGAGTGACACGCAACCGATTGGCGCCAGGCATCAGCTCAAAGGTCTGCGCCAACCCGCTGATCAATTCGGTGCCCCCCAGCAACAGCCCAGAACCTCGAGATATCTGAGCGGCTCCATCCAGAGCCCATCCATGGAGCGCATTTGCAGGGTCAGTAATGTCAAAGCTACCGTTGTAGAAGCCGGGCGGCCGATTCCCAAAGTCCGCCGCGTGCACACCACCAGTCGCCGCCAAGATCACCGTGCGTGCGCCACCCAAAGCCGGCGCTGTTTGGCCATAGTCAATTGGCTCCACCTGTCTGACGTCATAGGTGCCTGGCACCAACCCATCAAAACCGTAGGCACCCGTGGCATCCGTCAATACCGAACGGTCTTCAGGATCCAAGATGCCATTCCGGTTTTGGTCGAGGTAGACCGTGACGTGCGCCATCCCCAACTCCGCGCCTTCTCGTACACCATTCAAATTGTTGTCGACATACACTGATCCCTGAATGCGCCCCAAAACAACCCGCACCAGGTCCACTCCATCCGTCGTGCCACCGGAAACCAAATCGACCGGCACAGCGATCGTCTCACTCAAAACTCCATCGATCACCCGGATCGTCACCGCCCCAGGGAGGTTTCCAGAGAGGATATAATTCCCAGTTTCGTTGGTAACGGTAGACGTCTCGCTCGCATCCAACTTTTGATTCCCATTGCGATCCGCAAAAACCGTCACCGAACCAATCCCGGTCTCCGTGACACCGCGGATGCCGTCGCGGTTCTCGTCGATGAAGATCGAGCCCCGGACTACGGCGAGTCGGGCGACTCCAAACTCCAATCCCTCGACCCCGCTGACAGCCGTCACAGTGACGACCAAACCGCCAGTCTCATCGACGGTCGTGGTCAGGATCCCACCCACAGGAGGCAGCACTACCACACTGTACGCATTGGGTGACTCGACAAGGAACTCGAACAAGCCGTCTGCGCCTGTCACCACTCGACGTTCCCCGTCATTGAGGATTCCGTTGACGTTTGAATCGAGGAACACGGTGCGCCCCGCCGCTCCGGGATCCGCCGCATCTCGCAAACCATTTCCATTGAGGTCTTCGAAAATTGATCCACGGATGGGACGCACAGGCCCGTTGGCACGCTGAATTCGACCGGCGGCATAGTTCGAATAGACCGGTGCATGAACCCCGTCCATCAGCACCGCGTAAATCCGATAGTTGCCAGAGGGAACATCTTGAAGATCCCACTCGACGGAGCCATTACCCGCACCGACAGCCACAGCATCTCCTAACGGCACACCATCAAACCCCGCGTCATCCGTATCATAGAAGAAATACACCAGCGAATCTGGGGAGGCACCGGCAGCTTGGAACTGGAGCGATACGCGATCGGAGGACGTGTTGGCCGACGGGTTGGTTACTTGGAGGGTCGGAGAGGGGCCGACATCGCGAATGGCGTCGAATTCCACGTTGCCCAAGTCGCCTTGCGGAACGAGTAAACGATAGCGACCCACCTGCGGCGCCGCGACAAATACAGATTTGCCGGAAGCACTCGTCAGAGAGTCGACTACCGCCATGTTGTGAGCGGCAAATTCGGATTCGTTGATTTGGCTTCCATCGGGCAATTCAACAATCAATGGCACAACGGCAGTTGTGGGGTTTTCCCAATTGGCACCTAACAGGACCCAATCTGTTCCCGGCACAATCTCAAAAGCGCCAACCGCATCACCATCGGCCAACCCGGCATCCAACAACCGAGCGATCGATGCAGCACCCACGATGCCAGCCGGGTAGTTGAACATCCAATCGAAGTCGCCGTCAAAACGAGCGACCACACCCAACACCTGGACCCCTCCAATCGTGCGTCCCGCAACCGTAAATGTCGGGAAATCGTAGGTGCCGGCTCCGGCGACAAAGTTTGTCCGTGAATGCCCCGAGGCTCGATAGTAAAGGAGCGCACTCGATTGAGCGAGCGCCCGTCCTTGGAGAGCCTTTGGAATTGGATCAATGGACGGGAGCCGCACACTGGCGGAACCGCCCAGCTTCAGCACCAACCCGGGATTGAAGTCCATCGTGAGATTGCCCGTCTGCGTCACCAATCCACCGAGCGCCGCCAAGGTCCCGGAGACTTGGAAATGGGCGCTACTCCAATCGATCTCTATCTCCAATTGCCCATTCGCCAGACCGGTGAGTGTCAAAATATCCCCTACCGCTATAGCGCGCGCCGTCCCTTTGAAATGCTTCTTATCGATTTCGACATCCACCCTCATGGCCAGGGCAGCACCATTAAATGGACCGCCAGCCCACGCAGGCAGCGGTACCGCGATGTCCGGTCCAGCCACAATCAGTGCGCTGCCCTTAAACAAAAGCGGCTTGCCCGGATCCGCGATGTTTTCCACACCGCCACCCAATCCCCTAAGGAACGCCCCCGTCGTACCGAGTGGAATACGGATTCCGTTAGGGAACGGCATGGCTGCCGCCGTCACTTTATTCAACGACCCTTTTGAGAAACCCAATTCCACCTCCACACCCACGCCTCCAGGGAACGTCAGCTTCGCACTGCCTTCATACAGATCCTTCTCCGTATTGAACTTGAATCGAGCCTCGCGAAGTTCCCAGACGTTCGGGACGATCTTGATGTCCGCCACCGCAATCTCACCGATGAGGATCACTTTGTTCTGACCGTTCACCCGGATGATGCGAACAGAATTCCCGGCAGCCTCAGCAAAATCCACCGTCACACGAGTGCCGCGAATCGTGAGGGTCACAACGCCGTTGATCGTAAATTGATCAAACAAGTCATAGTTGATTTCACCCGGTTTGGCCGGCACCAGATTGGCGGCGTCCGGTTTCACCGCCTGTTTGTAGGACAGTTTCAGGCTCTCGCCATGCACGTCGATCTGCCCAAATAACCGGAAGTCCACCTTGTCGATACTCACACTCCCGCCCGTCATTTCGACGCCATCTGACGTGATGATCAATTTGTTCTTGCCCGTGACATCCGCCCGAATCTCGGTTGCGTTGATGGCCTTGCCAAAACGCTCCGGTAACACGAGGAATCCTTGAAGCTCCACCACGGGATCCCAATCACTGCCTTCGTCCGGTTTCCGATCCACGATCAGGTGAATATAGCTGATGTTCAGTTTCGCCCCAAACACACCCACCGTCTTCTTGTCGTCGGTCTTCAGCGTGATTTCCTTCAGCTTCAGATTCTCGAACAAGAAGTCCAGACCCGCTATGTCTCCATCCGGACTCTTCAACTCGGCCTTTCCTTTCACCGTGACCGTCGCGGACTTCAGAGGCTTCAAGACGTCCACCTGAATCTTCTGCAGCAACCAAACGTCGCCGCCGCCAGCACCAGGTTTCGTCAACTCCAACTTCTCGGCAGTCAACTGAACGTTCGCCTCGATCAAGATCGTTCCCGAGTCGTCCTTGACGAAAATACGGCGGTCGTTGCCCTTCTCATCCTTGCCACTCAAGTCCACAACCAGGTTGCCGAGGGACGGGATCTTGAACTGGCCCGTAATACTGGCCTCCTTTTTGTCGTTCGTATAGACGAACGCCACATCGAGATCCACCGAAGTGATTTCGAGTTTGTTGAACAGTTTAAAGATGAATTCCTTGTTGAAGCGGATGTGCCCACCGGTGATCTCGATACCGTCACGCGATACCCGGATCTCATCGGTACTCTTGGGATCCGTGCCGATATCGACCTTAACTTCTTTGCCGCCCGTAATCTTTGAGGGCAGCGTGATCGACCCACGCAATTTCATGATGGGATCCCACTCAGGATCGGCTTTGGGATCTTTGTCCGAGTCGAATTCAAATCCATTCACTGACACCTCGAATCCAAGGATCGCGAACTTCAACAACTGCCCTTTCTTGGCAATCGAGAAGCTGAACTGCGTTGGCGTCAGCTTGACTTTGAGTTCAAACGGATCCTTGGAGCCATCAGACGTGGGCGCTGTGAGTTTGGCGCTGCCGTTTAGCGTAGGCACATTCGGATTGGAATTGTCGTACCTCAGGACGATCTCGGACAGGCGCCAAGAGCCGTCCTTGGAAATATAATACGGCCCGGACATCCGCACTTCGCCCACGACAATGATGCCTTTTGAAGTGAACTTGACGTAGTTCTTATCACCGGAGAAATCGATCACCGTCTCGCGCTCTACGTTCCCTTCCGCTGTCTCGCGAATCGTGATCAATCGGATCAATCCATGAAATTCGGCGACGTAGTCAAACTTGCCGGGGTTCTTAGGATCCGCCTCGCGCTTGAAGGTCAGTTTTGTGCCGATGAATTCAGCCTTGAGGTTTTGGAAAAGACGCCCTCCCGCTTTCTCTTTCAATGTCATCGGCTTGTTGTCCTTGTTGGGGAACACGCCGTCCTTGTTGATCCGAAGCCGTTTGTCGTCCTCGTCGGCAAAAGTGATCTTGAATTCCTTATCGACGTCTTTCACCTCTCCGACCAATTGAGGCGGCAGATCGCCCTTGCCCGCGATCTGCAATTCAGGATCCCACTCCGGGAACTCCTGGGGATTGCGATCACCCTTGAAATACACCTTGATGTCCTCGCGAATACGGATGCCCAGCACGCTGATCCATGGGTCCACACTCTGACGCTCAATGGTCCACTTGAAACCAAGTGCCTCCTGGTCCTTAGCGCCACGATCGTAGGTGTACGATAATTTCAACTGCGGCGCCTGGGGTAGTTCTGTGACTTTGCCATCACCGAGGGCATGCCAGTGATTCCCAGGAAGTTGATGCAGCTTCAAGGTCATGTTTTGTATGACCCAAATGTCATTGATCGCGATCTGCGGCAGGATTGCCGTGCCTTCCCATCCCACCGTGGGCGGACCCGCGCCCGCATCGGGACGAATCAAGAAGTAACCCGTCTTCTCCGTCAAATGCACCTGTGCCATTCCAAATGCGCCCATTCCAAATTTGCCACCAAAGAACATGTTCGGATTTTCCGTTACCACGTCTTTGAGCGCGTATTTCAAGACCACCAGATCGCTCTGGAACCGCAATCCATCCAATGTGAACGTGAAGCTTGGATTCAGTCGGCCTTCCTCGGCACCCACGCCCGGCGTGACGACACTCGCGTTCAGCGTCAACCCTCCCGGCCCCATCCGAACCGCATTGTCGCCAGATAACCAGACATCCGTTTGACCCGTTCCCTGGAATGTCTTGGGTAACTCAAGAAACCCGCTCACTCGAATTTCGCCGGTCGCACCCGCACCCTTCGTATTCGGCAACACAAATTCAATCGCGCCCAAATCATTCCCGCGCGACATGCTGAACTTGAGCCCAGCCATCCGGAAGTTGCTGCCACCAATGATACGCGAAACCGCCATGGTGGTCTTCCCGATCTGCATCGTCGCGGCGAAACTCCCCAGATTTCCCAGGTTGCCCGCCGGGTTTCCAATCAATGGATTGATCACCCCCCGAATCGAGATTGTCCCCTTGTTTTCCGCCGTGGGTTTTTCAACGAATTGCAGAACCACCTCGCCATTGGTGACTCGAAGTAGCGGGACAAAGAGTTTTCCAGCCTCAGGCTCGAAACCGATCTCGATCGTCCCTCGAGCTGTCGAGGTTCTTGTCTTATCGTCGGTATCCCAAGCGGAACCGATCGGTTCGAACCGCAATGGCGTCGTGTCTCCAAACGGAGCCGGTTTGCTCTCGCGATCATTCTTGCGACCGATGGGGTCGGTGGCAGTGCCCGATTGAATCACATAACGGTTCTTGGAACTCGTTGGAAACGCCTTGTCGTGAAGCGCAGGAGATTGCAACTGCGCTCCCTGTGCTGCCGGTGAAGGCGTTGAATCCCCAGCAGACGCCACGGCATCCACTTCGACCACCCACTCCAGTTTTTGCGAGTCGATGCCAGCAGGGATCAGGATCTTGGAAAGATCCAACCGTACCGATCGAGTCCTGGACCCCAGCACCTCAAAATTGCCCCGAAACTCGGGGCCGCCGGTCAACCGCGCGACGCGCAAGTGCCAGACCCCGTTGCTGATGTCGTTTGGCACCGATATGTCTGAATCGGTACCAATCCAGAGTTCCTCAGCCCAGGCGACGTCTGCGGCAATTGGTGCTGCCCCTGTGTTTCGAACCACATACCGAATCGTCGGTGTTTCGCTCAGCAAGATGAATTTGCGGGTCGCGTTGTCGAAGAACAACCAGGGCCGTTCAATGCCGCTCACTTCGAGGTCCGGCAATTTCAGGACAATGGTTCCGGTGCCGGAGTTATTAGCCTCGTTGGATTCCTGCAGCGCATTGCCCGTGTCCAATTCCACTCGCCATTTCAGTCCCGACTTCACCGCGTCTTCACTCAGCGAACCACCCTGCCCTTCCGTGGAGAGGACCGGGAACCGCACCTTCCATCGACGCTCGCCGGCTTCGGAATATTGCGCCTCGGCCACCAAACGTTTCAGTCCCTGATCGTTTACCACATACAATCGTTCCATCCATGGCACTCCACGTGCCAAAACCCCATCCGAAGCCAGCACCCTGTACTTGACTTCCACGTCGGTATCCGACTGAACTTCGCTCTCCGAAAATTCGCCCACTCGAAGGTCCCCACCCACGCTCACTCGCGAGGTCATTCCCACCGGACGCCCCGTCCCCGTCTCAATGCGTCCAATGAAAACATCGGAGTTCAAATGATCCAACGGAAACCGCTCCAAGTCATCGACACTTTGAGTCGCTACCGTCCGTAAGATTTCTGCCACGTCGTAGACATATACTCCGCGATCCAAACCACCGCGATACGCCGCGAACAACCGTTTGCCGTCGGGCGAGAGCACCAAGTTGTCCGGGAAACTGTTCGGAACCATCACCGTCGCAGCCACCAGCCGCGGTGTTCCATAGGGATCTGCAATCACACCAATGTTCCCACCCGCTCGGAATGGGGGAATATTTGGATCATGGGAGGGCAATCCTTCGAGAAACTGGTTGTAACCGGTGATAAACGCATATCGACCGTCCGGTAGCACCGCGGCGCCAATGGCGTTGTTGACATCGAAATCATTCGTGGTGGATCCCAAATTCACGTCTGCAAAGACCGCTTTCAGCGCTTCAATCGCGCCAAACCCCTTGCCATCGGTCAACCGACTCGTGAACACCACCTGACCCGGCTCGAACCCAGCCGTCACGCCGTAGGTTTCGTTGCCTCCCACAATCACCGCTGCCGGCCGGAGCACCGTCGCCAGATTGGAATCATCAATATCAAAAACCAAGATTCGGCCCGGACGAGACCGTCCACCGGTTCCGAACATCACCGAATCCGGTGCCGCGACATACAACCGCTTTCCGTCCGCATCCACGGCCAAGCCGCGCAAACCGCTCGGCGCGGGAGCCGCAGCCGCTGTCTGGACGACTTCGTGATAAGTCGAAGAGCCCACGCGAATGTCGATCACATAGACTTGCCCCGCTCGCTCGTCGGAGACAAAGAGGAAGTCATTGGCCGAACCTACCGCCACCCAGAACGGTGCAGCCCCAGCGGGCAGCTGGATCGCATCCAATCCAGCCGTCGTAGGATTTGCATCCATGGGCTGAAAGGTCACCGCATCGAAAATCCCCACTGCCGAAGTACCCGCCAACGTCGCATACAGTCGGCTCAAGTCCGGCGTGAGTGCCAAGGCGCGCGGCGTTCCAAAGGGCACTTGAATGCGGGCCACCGGCGCCGGTGTCACCGCGAGCGCATCAATCACAAGGAGCTGATTGTCGCTAGTCAATCCGCTGAAAACATACCGATTCGGTACGGTCAGAGAGACCGCGGCACTCCGCACTGTCACCGGCACGGGTTGAACTCCAGCCACCACCATCGCAGCATTGGCCTCATTTTGCCGTCGCTCCACACGAACCTGTACCGCGCCCACTGCTAACCCACGCGGCACCGCCACCGTCAACGTCTTGGTCGCTGCGTTGTATCGCAAATCGTTCCCAGACACCTCCAAGGTGCCCGGAGCGCGACCCGTGGTCGAATTGACCATGGCACCCATGGGCTCGAACAAAACCCGGATGTCATCCAGCAAAGCCCCCACTCCGCCCGGCGCCTCAGCCCAGAGCAACCGCTCCACTTGAATCACAAAAACGGAACGTATCTCATTATTAAACGACTCCGGCCGCGCCGTCAGACTCGTGACCACCGGCGGTTGACTCGAATGATCCGCCGGTAACACCGTGTTGCGGAATTCCGAACGGACCGTAGCGACTTGATTCGCCTGAACATCGATAATCGTCGATGAGAACGTCGGCACAGCGACGTCGATCGTTCGTTCGATTACAAAAACTTGGTATTTTGCCGGATTCATCCGGGCGACATAATCCAAGTATCCGAAGGTCAACAGTTCCTGAATCTGGTTGGACGGTGCGCCGACGGGAGCCGACGGGGTGACGGGAGCTTGCACCGTGACAACCCCCTGTAAGGCCATCGCGACCCCCTGGAATGAGGGTCCATGGAGACGCGCTCCATTGGCAGGTGCCGCACCGCCGCCTGTTTCCGGAGCCACCAGGAAGTAGAACCCAAGTGAGGTCGCCGCGATTGGATTCGCCAGCGTCACCCGCCCCAAGACACTTCCAACACTCGCCGCGACCGTCTCACTCACGAGATAGTCGCCAGAATTTCGGATGCCCTGGACTGGGAATCCGCCGCGTACCTGAGCCTCGCCATCGGCACCGACCACTCCAAACGCCACCTGCAACCAGACGTCTTGTGGCAATCCATCCAAACCAGGCAATTGGGTCGCCCGGTAAAAGATGACTTCTGCCCCAATCGCGGCACCCGGTACGGGAATCGAAACCGTCACAGGCACAGCCAACGTCGTCGCCCCGACACCCAACCGGAAACCCCCGGCAAATTTCTGACCCGGCAGCAAGGCGTAAGGCAGTTCAGTTTCGCTCAACAACGCCAAACTGACCGCCGTCGGCGTGGCCAACGCCCCAGCCGGGATCGATACGGTTGTGCCCGATCCCGTGTCCACCACACCACCACCTGCTCCAATCAAAACAGGAGCTGTCTGGATGGGAACAACCTGCACCATGACGGTCTGAAGAACCGATCGATGCATCACCGTCACGACAGCTTCACCTAGCGCCCTGCCAGTAACCAAGCCGTCCGCAGTAACGGTCACTCTGGCGTCGTCGCTGGAGAGGTATCGAGTCCCAGAGCTACCCAGCGTCAAGTCCGTACCGTCGGGATGCAAAACCACTAGCGGACGCGTATCGCCGCCGGTTCCCACCGCCAGCGTATTGGGAGTCACTGTCAGTCCGCGAGCTTCCAGCACCGAATCGGAACCGGCCGGTGTGGCGCCGATTCGATAGCCCATAGCCGCATGGAATCCGCCTCGACTGGCGATGATACCGGCACCGCCGAGGAGCAAGCCAGCCACCCGGCCATCCCTACCCACCGCCAACAGGGTAGAATCAGTGCTGGTGAATTCCAGATATCCATTCGGAAGAGTAACACCTGTCGCATCGTCAAAGTCGCCCAAAACCGCAACCCATCGCGTTGCCCCCAAATCCAATCGAGCCGTGGATTCAGCGAAACGGATCCGCAACAGCGGCGAGGCACTCACCGGGATGGTCACGGTAACCGCAGCGCTCTGGAGAATTCCATCGTGGGCGACAACTCGGAAACTGGCGGCTCCAGTGAATCCAGCCGTCGGTTCGAACAGCACTGTCCTGCCATCCGCCCCGAGAGCCGCCCGACCGCCCTGTACCTCGTTTAATTCGAAGCGCAAGACATCGCGATCCGCAGCGACCACCAGGGATCTCAAATCCACGGAAATCGCCAACCCCTCGTGCGTCGGGAACGTCAAACTCCGCAGCACCGGAGACCGACTTCCATTCCAACCACGGTTCTGAGTCAGCAAATCCCGGTCAACCTCGTTGATGAGGCCATCCCGATTGACATCGGCACCAGGCACAAAACCCGGTTGGCCCAAAGTCGTACCCAGAGCCGCCTCCAAAACCTGACGGTCTGTGCCATCCACTCGCCCATCCCGGGTGACATCGCCCACGACGACGACGGAGACGGTCGCTTGCCCAGCGGTGCCACCCAATCCATTCTGTAGGTTCAGATAGGTGGTTTCACCCGGATCCACGGAAATAATGGTGGTCCTCCCTTCGGCAGATTCCGATTCCACCAAGACGTCTCCGCCGTCGAGGCTCAGCAACCGCGGCGCGGCCCCTCCATTACCCCGGACAAGGACTGCCAGCAGAATTCGATCGGAAGCCGTGCCCGATTGAGACGCTTGGGTGACTTCCAATGCCACTCGAACCTTGCCGCCCGATGCCAGCCCAACCGTCGCGGTCGGCGCCGCAATGCGCTCGCTCACGACAAGAGCCGCAGGGACAAACTCTGTACCAAGGAACCGTCCCGCCACATCGTATCGAATAAACTGCCCCATCTGGCCCCCCGATGGCAGTACACCCGATAGGTTACCACCAGAATAGCGGTAGGATTGCTGAGCCACACCGCCGCCGCTTACGGTGATTAATCGTCCCAGCGCGTCGTATTCATAATCCACCGTCGGAATTCCAATTCCAGAACCACTAATGCGATGAATCCTGCCGGAAGCATCCGTGCCAAAATCCACACGCTGCCCATTGCTCCCAAGCAGACCAGCATCCGACCACAGCACGGATTGGCCGGTCCCCAAAGTGACGCGCTGTAAACGGGCATTGACGTAGTCGTGGCGGGTACCATCCCCATGAGTCAAAGTCACCACCGCTGCCGACGCAAATGGATCGTACAAGGCCCCAGTGGCTTCCAAACGGTAAGCGCCTGCGATCTCGCTCAATAGCATCGTGCCCGTGTCCAACTGGTATCGAACGTTCGAATCGGGCGTCCAGGCAGCACGGAACAGGTTCAACCCTTCACCGGCCACCTTCGATGGACTAAACGTGAATGCAGAGCGGGTCCCGTCCGGTAAATCCAGCATCACTCGACTTCCTCGAGCCAATCCGGTTTCGACCACACCCGCTCCGTCACGCACTGCTTGTCCAAGCACCTGCACGTTTAAGAGGTTGCCAACCAACTGCCACGCAGATCCGAAGTATCCAGCGGATCCAATGCCCAAGCTCGAGTAAAAACGGTTCAGACTGACCGGTACGCCGTCCAACACCGCCGCCAGATCTGGTTTCACCAACTCAAAGGCCCCACCCTTCACAACGGACTGAATCTCCACAATCCGTTCCGTTTGGCTGGTTCGACCCGTCATGTCCGTTGCCACCAAGCGCAGCTGATAAAACCCATTGCGCCACTGTGCCGGATCCACAACATACCTCCCCGAATTCTCCGGAACGATGCTGGAACTTAACGCCACCCACGCATTGGACCCAAGTTCCGCAATCTCCAATCGGAATTCGTCCAGGTTCCGATCTACCACCGAGTATTGGATCGATGTTGGACCATTCAAACGTCCGTCGCTGTCCAAGACATCCAACGTCAGCAATGGCGCCGCGAAGTCATCGGGATCACGCACCTTGACGTCCACAGTGACTTCGGCGGATTGCCCATCGTCATCGGTCGCATGCCCCACCAATTCCACGCGACCCGGCTTCGTCGGTACCAACACAAACCGTCCTAATGAGTCCAAGGACCGCTCGACACCATCCACCTTCAACCCAAGGGTCGAAATCGTCGAAATACCATCCGCCAGAACCTGTACCTGTAGACGCTGGCCCGGCAGGGCACCCGACGAAGGCGTCAACTCAAGCCGTACGTTCGGCGGAATCGGCGTGCTGCTGACCACCAACCTCAGCGGGCGCAACACCGTCGCGTCTCCATCCGAAAGCGTCACTAGATAGGTGCGATCTCCCAATTGACCCGCGGTCGGTGTCCATCGGACTTCGCCAGTCGCCGCGTTTAACACCATTCCCGCCGGCGCCTCTTGGATGACGTACCGAAGCGCCGAGTTGGTATCTGGATCGGTACCATTCAATACCAATCGGAACTCAGTCCCAACTCGCAGCACATGAGAGTTCAGGGCCGGCAGAACCGGCGCGCGATTTACATTGGCAACCAATACACGGATCACTACGTCACCCGTCGCTCCCGAAGGGTCGGTTGCGCGGAATCGCAGAGCATGTTCTCCAGCTTGATCAAAGTCCTGGGCCCACGCCACCTCGCCGGTTTGTGCATCCAGTGAAACACCCGCAGGCAATCCACCCACACTCGAAAGGACCAGCCGATCGCCATCCGGATCTGAGGGGAAAAGCAGGAAGTTGAGTGGGAGTCCTTCATCCACTCGAAAGACGGTCCCTGCGGAGAACCGGGGAGCTCGATTCGTATTTGCCACGGACAATGTGACTACCCGTTCATCCGTCCGACTCCCATCAGTGACCATCAAGTTCACCGCATAGGTGCCGGCTTGGGCGAGGGTGGGCGTCCAGGTCATTTCGCCGGTCGTGCTCGACAGGGTCATCCCAGCGATCAAGCCCTGAGCCGTCCAGTGCAGATCATCTCCGTCGGCGTCGGTACCAATGGGCAGAAGTTTCCACGTAACTCCTTCTGACAATAGTTGAGTGGCTGGCGGAACAAGCACGGGAGCCGCATTATTGCCCCGCACTTTCAATGTCAGAGTTTCCGAATCACTCTGCGCCGACGCCGCAGCCCCGTTCCCACTATCCGTCACCCGCACGGTGACGGTGTGGTTCCCCAACGCTCCCGCAGTCGGCGTCCACACCAGTTCCGCTTGGCCATAGATTCCCGTCGAGGTTAGGGTTGCGCCCACCGGCAATCCTTCCACAGCAAAGGTCAGTCCATCTTGATCCAGATCCGCCGCACGAATCGTGTGTCGCAAGGTCTCACCCAAAAGGATTACCCGCGTTCCGATCGGTTCCAAAACCGGAGCGACATTCGTCGCCCTGGCCGAAAGGATAAATGTCCGGGTTCCAATCAACGCCTGTTGAGGAACACCGTTCCCGTTATCCCGGACCGACAGGGTGACTTCGAAATCGCCCCTCTCACTCGCCGCAGGGAACGCGCGCAACACACCAGTCCCGTCGCCGCGATCCGCAAAGGAGGCCCAACTCGGCAATCCAGCTGAGGACAAACTCAAGGGACTCCCGTCGGTGTCCGTGGCGCGAACCACCAATTCGAGCGTCGAACCGGAATCCACTCGCTGCAATCCGATCGGTTCAAATGTCGGCTGCGCATTGGCATCGCGCACTCGGATAAGCACCGTGGCAGTAGCCGTGGTCGGGGTTCCAGTGCCATCCCCATCGTCGGTCGCTTCGAGCCCGATTCGATATTCCTCCGCCTGGTTAAAGCCTGGAGTCCAGACCAACAACTGAGTCGCCACATCAAATGTCGCACCCTCCGGCAGCCCTGTGATCCTGTACTGAATTGGGGAGGGTCGGTTTCCCTGCTCCACCTGGGTATCCTCGCCACCACCCGCCACAAGTTCCGGATGATCCGCATCCAATGCGGCAAGGCGCAACCGGATGTTCTGCCCCTCAAACACATCCACCGGTCCCAGAGATGGGAAATGCACGGGGGAATTCACATTGAGAACAGTTACCCGAAGCGAGCGATTCACCGTGATCTTGCCGTCGTCCACAAGAATAACCACGGAGACCGAACCATGCTGGGTGAACGTCGGGGTCCAACGGAATTCTCCGGTGCTAGGCACCAATGATGCTCCCGGCGGCAGATTGGGCGACCGGAACGTTAACACATCGCCATCTGGATCCGTCGCTTCGAGCTCCAGGAACAGCGTTTCCCCTTCCCTCACCGTTTGGACAGTGGGCGCGTCGAACACCGGCGCGCGATTCACATCCGTCACCACAACACTGAACAAACGCGTGACCGCCGTCAGCCCATCCGTCACCAACAGTTCCAGTTCGGAGTACCGGCCCGCGGCATCCGCGCCCGGGGTCCATCGCAACACATTGTCCCGAGAGTCAAACACCGCCCCAGGTGGCAAACGCACCGCCGCATAGGTCAAAGCGTCTCCATCCGGATCAACGGCCAAAGGACGAATCTCTAACAACTCGCCTTCACGAACCGTATAGTCAGAGTTTACAAACAATTCCGGCGCGCGATTTCCCCCTTGGATCGCCACGTCCCATTGCTGCTCCGCAGAGCCTCCACGAATATCGTACGCCCGGACAACAAATGTGGCTCGAACACCAGACGCGCGAGTCGGCAACCATTCCAACACTCCTGTCACGGCATCGACTGACGCGCCGGCCGGCCCTTGCGCCAGCACATAACGAATACTGGGGCCATCCGAGTCGTTGGCTCGGACGGTGTACGAATAGCCTGATCCTTGAGTCGCGGCCAGCACCGGGGATGATGTAAACACCGGCAATTGATTCGGAGGTACGGCCGCCACGACTCGAACCCGCAGATCTGAAACGCGCAGTCCCGGATTGACGACGGTAATGGTCCGTGTGCGCGACGCGCCCGATTCCAATCGACCCTCCGGTACCAGCTCCACTTCAATATAGGGCACGCCCTCATCCGTCACACCACTGGCATCCAGCAATCCTGGAGTCTCCCCGGTTTCAGATGCCGTCAAGTCCGCGAACAACACGCGGACTGGAGCCGTCACCGCGTATGGCAACACATTCTTGAGAGTCAGATCAAATGTGACGGTTTGATTGACCGAGTCCGAACGTGTGTTGGAAAAGGTCAGTGGCAACACCGCAGTCAGATCATTCAGCACTTGGAATTGCGTCGTGTAAGCCGTTCCCATGGCAACCCCACGCTCACTCGACACCGTGGCGCGCACTCGCAGTTCATAAACTCCTGGCGCCAACGGTAACGTGTTCAGTCGCACCCGTCGTTGGGCTCCATCATAAGTCGCTCCACCGAGGCCCACCGCTAACCCCGACTGGGCCTCCACCAACTCGTAATGAGACAGAGATGTGACACCGCCAGCCCCAAGCTGCATGTCCGTATCAAAGTAAATCGAGAGACTGGTGACTGGCGGCAGGACCACAGCATCGGGTGCAGGACTCACTGAAATGATCCGGGGAGCCACGATCGGTGCGAGTTCAGTCACACGATCGGACTGCGCCAGATAGATTCGCCCATCCGCATCGAGGCGCAATCCTTCGCCACGAGTGCCACCGCCAGCCACAGCGCCTACAGCTCGGGAAGCCAGTTCAATCACGCTGAGGGACCCGGTGTTGTGACTGACAAACAGCAATCCGTCGCTCACTGTGCCCGGGCGACCAAAGGCGAGGCTATCGGCCGGGGTGTCGAAGACATAGAGAACCTCAGCCTTACCCTTGTCCGTGAAGCGGATTAACTGGCTGCGGTCTGGCCACTCCACTCCCCAGAGTTTCCCATCTGTTCCCAGCGCCAGACCATCTACTCGGGAGCTGCTGAAGGCAGAAAACTGTTGGGTGGCCAAATCGAAAATCTCGACACCACGAGTCGTCGAGACAAACAAGCGCTGATGAACCGCATCGACCGCCAAGCCCAATTGGATTCCAGAGCCGAAGCGTTTCTGAATCGCTCCATTTGATGGATTCAATTGCAGTAGCGCACCCCCTCCAGTGGTCGCCCACAAACCTCCCGCGGGATCAAAAACCAAGTCGTAGATCGGCTGATCGAGTACCATCAAAGGCTCCGCTGCCACACCACCCAGCCGCGAGAATTTCCACAGAACATTGCGCCCCGCACCACCGCTCACCCACAGCGAATTGCCGTCGGGAGACACCGCAAGCGCCAGGGCCCCGACACCGGCACCGGAACCTGGGATCCCCAGAACAAATCCACTGCCAGCAAACGGTTCATAAACATCCGTGAATCCCGCCGGTCTACTGGGCGATGCGGCGGTTCGAATACGATCCAACAGCGTTAGGAACATCGCACTCGACGGCACAGCAGGCTCTGGAAGTGCCAGCGCCGGTTCGGGTGGGGCTACCGTCGGTGCGCGGGGAATGGTGCCGAGATTCAGCGGGAGATTGTAGGGCGGTAGTTCCACACCATCGGGCGACGCCTCCACATTGCCTGCTTGATCGACACTCAACACAATGAACTGTGCCAATTTTCCGCCCGGACTGTCATATTCCACTTCGGTGACGGTGGTGTTCTCTAACAATACAGTGAACGCGCCGCCATCCACAGAAACGTACACGGTACTGAACCACACACCAGAGCCCTGAAGGTCGTCGCCAACCAGCCATTGAAGCCGATAATGGCCCGCTCCTGTCGCAGCCACCGAGAGTTGGGAGGTCGGCGCAATCGTGTCCACCGTGTGGACAGCAGGGACTCCGTCCAGCGGAACACCGCTGCCAACAATGGCTCGTGGAATGGCGACAATCTCAGCACCTGTGCCCTCCGAACTGCGCGCTTGGATTGTGTAACCCACTCTGGCGGTCTCCCCGGCGCGTAGCAACCCGATCTGTGGATCGTTGATCACTAACCCCGTTTCGGCATCCACAGCTCTTAGCAACCACGAGGCGACTCCGTTCACGAAATCAATGCCAGCGGTCACCTGCAGCACGTAACCCCGGGTATTGCGGAAATCGAATTCTCCAGTAAATGCGCCGCGGTTATTGGGCAAGGCCGAACAGTGTTACTACCTCAATGAGGTCTAGTCTGAACGTATGGCTTGTATAGCTTGCAGGATTCAGTTTAGACGACTCATAAAAACCCACTCGTACACCGGATTGATCGACACTTCGGAAACTCGCCATTCGACCACTGCG
>SXSK01000361.1 GCA_005793375.1 Verrucomicrobiales bacterium
GAGCAGAGTCCCGTGAAAAATTGAACTATTTTAACCAGTCTGAAAAACGATCACGAACCCCAGTTCTCCTTCCAAACCAAACCCAATTTCAGTCTCTCTCATTCACACTCTGCAAAAAACTGAGATGCGCACGGTTATGGATAATGCACTCGCCCTCATTAGCATTTTCTCATATTGCCCATCCCGCAATGGACGCGTCTCAACCCCCTGTCTCATGCGACGAGTTGATAACCCGGGCGATCGAAGCCGCCCACCAAGCCTACGCTCCGTACTCGAAGTTCCGGGTCGGCGCCGCCGTCTTGACGGAATCTGGCATCGTGACTGGCTGCAATGTGGAAAGTGCGAGTTACGGGCTTTGCCTGTGCGCCGAACGTAACGCACTCGCTGCCGCCATCGCCCAGGGCAACCGTCGGTTCCAAGCCATTGCAATTGCTTGTATCGACGCCCCACCCGACCTGGGTCTGAGCGGTAAAATGCCGTGTGGCGCCTGCCGCCAATGGCTTCTCGAACTCGCCCCCACCGCTCAAGTGTTTATCGCCGGCCACCCCACCCCCTTCACACCCCAGGAACTCCTCCCCCACGGATTTAAGTTGGGGTAGTTCACTGGTTGGGTGTCATGACCCTAAAGACCGCCCCACCTTCAATAGTGATACCGCAACTGAGCGATCAACAGATCCTCCTCGACAACCTTGTACACCATGCGGTGCTCCTCCGTGATCCTTCTGGACCAATATCCCGACAAGGCATGGCGCAAGGGCTCTGGCTTTCCAATCCCCTCGAATGGATGCCGCGTCGAATCCTTAATCAATTCGTGGATCCTCCGAATAATTTTGGGATCCGTTCGCTGCCAGAACAAATAATCGTCCCAAGCCTGTGCAGCGAAAATCAGTCTCATGGCTCGAGTCGAACTTTCCTCGCCTTGCCCTTTCCGGCTTCCAGCGACTGGATTGCAGCTAGTAGCCGTCGTGCGTTCGCTGGGCTCCGAAGCAGGTGTGCGGTTTCCTCCAATTGCTCATAATCGTCAAGGGACATCATCACCACCGCCTGATCGCGATTTCGAGTGATGACAATTGGAGCGCGGTCTCGGCAAACTTGCTCCATTGCAGAGGCCAACCCCTCCCGTGCGGCGGTGTATGTGATTGATTTTATATGGACAGGATAATGTCCAGGTGCACGCTAAAGTCAAGCATGGGAGCCGCAGGGCAAGACGCTAAGGCTAAAGAGGAGACGATAGAGCGTGGCTGACGACTGAGGCGACGTGGGTTGGGCATCGCAGATGGCGTTGGCGAGGAAGCGAGGATCGTCCCGCTGGCCCATGCGATCAGGGCTATCCGCTGCTGGCCACTCCCGATAACCACCAACATTCCCTCTTCCTTCCCGCGCTGGATCCCGCTAAACCTCCTGCAAAATGCAGCCGTTCCAAATCATTTTTAATCCGACCAGTGCCGGCGAATTGTCTCGGATGCCCAAGGATCTCCAACTCCAGATGCTCGGCCAGTTCCGCGGCCTTCCGCATGAGTTGCAACGGGATGAAGGCAATTTTGGCCATCTCGGTAGGAACGCCCGCACCCTGCTCCGCTATCGACTCGGTGATTATCGCGTGTATTTCGAGCGTCACCCCCTGGGGGTCGTCGTCCATCGAATCCTAAGCAAAAACACGCTCAAAGATTTTCTCTATCGATCCAGTCTGCCCACCGGTGAAGACGAACAATTACAGGATAATCCGCGGTTCTGGGAATTGATCGAACAAGCCAGGACCACTTAGCCATCATGAGGCAGTTGGGTCGGGAATTCGTTACCGGCCCGTCACTGGGACTGGCTATTTCAGGGGATTGCGCCGACCCAGGTCGGTAGCGGTAGCGTTGGCCTCGTTAGTAACGCTACAATTCATGAACGCACCCGTGCCCAACCCGGCCGCATTACCGTCGGCCCGCGACAAACTCCTGTTCACTCCGGGCCCCCTGACCACGTCATTTTCCGTCAAGCAGGCTATGCTGCACGACGCCGGATCTTGGCACTGGGAATTCAACGACATGGTCGCATCCATTCGCCAACGCCTGCTCAGTTTGGCCGGGTTGAGTCGAGAGCAAGGCTGGGAAGCGATCCTGCTTCAAGGCAGTGGCACCTTCGGAGTCGAAGCCGTGTTCCAATCCTGTATCCCAACCCATGGCAAGGTTGCCGTGCTGACCAACGGTGCCTACGGGGAGCGCATGATCCTCATGCTTCAGCACGCCCGGATCCCACATGTCGTCCTTAGAACCACCGAGGACACACCCAACGATCCGAAAGCTCTGGACCAACTGCTTGCTTCCGATTCCACCATCACTCATGTGGCCGCTATTCATTGCGAGACCACCACGGGTGTACTGAATCCCATCGAACAACTTGGACAAATCACGCGTCGCCACGGCCGCACCTACATCGTCGATGCCATGAGCAGTTTTGGGGCGTATCCCATCGACTTCGAAGCCAGCGCCATCGATTTTCTGATCTCCTCCGCCAACAAATGCATTGAGGGAGTCCCCGGTTTCAGTTTTGTCCTTTGTCGACGGGCTCGGTTGTTCGCCACGGAAGGTTGGGCTCGCAGTCTGAGCCTGGACCTCCTGGGGCAGCTCAAAGGATTCGAGAAGAACGGCCAATTTCGCTACACGCCACCAACGCACAGCATTCTCGCCTTTCAACAAGCACTCGACGAATTGGATCTAGAAGGTGGAATCGCCGGACGCGCCGTCCGTTACCGACGAAATCACCAGACGCTTCTGGCCGGTATGCAAACCCTCGGCTTCAAAAGTTACCTGCCCCCCAACGTTCAGAGTTACATCATCACCAGTTTCATTTTTCCTGCCGACCCCAAATTTACATTCGACGCCTTCTACCGTCGTGTCAGCTCTAAGGGACATATTCTTTACCCAGGCAAGATCAGCCAGGCGGACACGTTCCGGATTGGCAACATCGGGCGGCTCTTTGAGCCAGACATGCGTGCCGTGGTCCATGCCATTGGCGAAACGATTGAAGAACTTGGGATTCAGTTGAGGAGTTGAATTTAGAGCGCGGTGGCCCTCCACCGCTTTTGGGGAATTCCCGGAACAATCGAGCTTCCCTTTTTTTAGCACGCTCCGGTATAGATAGCCCCATGACCCCCACAGTGAGACGACGTTCGGGAAGTGGCAATCCCGTGGATCGCGAGAACGCGTTCACCTTGATCGAACTCTTAGTGGTCATCGCCATCATCGCGATTCTCGCTTCCATGCTGCTCCCCGCTCTCGGCAAGGCCAAGGTCAAGGCTCAGAGCATTCAATGTATGAACAACCTCCGCCAAGTCATGATCTCCTGGCGGATGTACGCCGACGACAATCTCGGCCGGCTCCCCTTCAATACGGTGTTTGAACGTGACCTCACCAAAAGCTGGTGCACCGGGTTCATGAGCTACAATCAGAACAACCCGGACAACACCAACAAGCTCCTGTTTACGAGGGCGCTCTTGGGCAACTACTTCAGTTCTGAAGCCAATATTTTTAAGTGCCCTGGAGACCGGACGGTTAATCCCCCAAAAAGCACCCCGCGTGTCCGGAGCATCGCGATGAACGCGTTCGTCGGCGGTTTTTGGGATGGCACCTCCTGGGAGCAAATCGCCGAACGTAAGCGGACCTGGCGCGAATACCGAAAGATCGATGCCTTCGACAACCCGGCTCATCGTTGGATTTTCATCGACGAATGTCCGACACTCAACGACGGCTTCCTGGTGCATCTCATGCCCATCGGTACGACGGTACTGCCGAAGAACGGCTCGATGAACGATTGCCCGGCGGGCTATCACGCCGGTGCGGGCGCCCTCTCGTTCGCCGACGGACACTCCGAAGTACATCCCTGGAGGGACGCCCCCACCATTCGACGAACCACCCAACCCGTGGCCCCGTCGGCTGGCAACTCTCCTACTGATTACCTCTGGCTTGCCGAACGGACCACGGGCCCAAACTAGCCTCCCCTCACGACCGGTTCCTTCCCTTTGGACACCTGTCCCAGTGCCTGCACCACCGCTTCTGCCTCCGCCAACCACACGGGCAATTGCCGCGAATGGAGCTTCTGTTTTCGCCAAGTTAGTAACAATCACTCTCCATGCGCTTCTATCCGCCAATGATACCGGCGATACTGCCAGCGTTCCCTTCACGGGCATTTCCGGGTGATTAGGGAAGGAAGCGGCAGTCCCTGCCGCACTCCAAAAACTCGGAAACCACGGAGGGCACGGAGAACACGGAGCGGGTGAGAGGGGGACTGTGCTTCCTGTGGCATCCGCGAACTCCGCGCCCTCCGTGGTTTCACAGATTGCACACCAGAAAGTCCTGCAATCAAAAAGCGGCAGAGGGCTGCCGCGCTCCAAAAGGCCGCCGCATTTTTGGACCGCGGTAGCCCCCTAACCCGTTTCTATTTCAGCAGAACTAGTTCTTCAGGGTCGTCGTCCCAATCTCACACGAGAGCTCCGAGACAGACTCGTCACAGTTATTGCGACGACGATGGCAAAAAGAAGCCAACCTGCGCAACACCCTACAGGGTGATGGATGCCTTTATGGTGTTTGCCACCGCTCGTCCCTCCAACCACCGCCCAATCGAGCTGTCTCAAGTTCCATCCTTTCGATGGGAACCATGCACCAAACGACCGTGGATTGGTTCAACCGTTGCATGGATGAATTATTTTCAACGACTCGATGAATTTATAGCCGCCCACCAAATCGCTCGAACGCTTTGGATGGTCCGCGGGTTGCGGCAGCGCTCTTGAGCGGCATGAGCGACAAGTTCTCCAGATTCAGCACTCGCCGGGATGCGGACGTACGATTCGCCATTGTCTGGGCGCATTCGATTCGTTCGCTCGTTCATGCCCGCTCGATTTCCCACTGAATGAACTCGAACCAACACATCACAAAACCGCGACCAGGAGCTTACAAGTCGTTCCTTTCACTCTGTCTCGGCGCCACCGGTGCCATTGGCATAGGCCAAGGTTATGCCCTGGCGCAGGACGCTCAGCGCATGGATAAGCTGGAAAAGGAAAATCTCGACTTGCGCAAGCGACTGGAAGCCATCGAATCCGTCGCCCAGAAGGAAGGTATCCTTGCCAGCGGCGGTGCTCCCAAGTTCGTGAAATCGATGTCTGAAGTCACCATGACCGGTTTCGTCCAGGCCTCGTATTTCTATAACAGTACGACGCCAAATGACGGCACTTCCGATGGTTACTTGTGGAACACCACCCATAATTCGTTCTCGTTAAACAAGATCAAGGTCACTCTGGCCAGCAAACCCGTGGAGCGCAGCGGCGACACCTGGGATGCCGGTTTTCGGGCGTCGCTTGTGTTTGGCGAAGATTCCGCAATCTTAAACACTGGCGGCGAACGCCAGGGCTTGGAATCCGTCCGTGAAGCCTTCGTCGACATCAACGTTCCCATCGGAACCGGACTCAACGTCAAAGCGGGTCAACTCATTTCTCTGCTCAACTACGAGTCGGGTGATGGTGGGGCCGCTAACAACAACTTCTCTCAGGGTTTCCAATGGTTTTTCACGGGTAACGGTCCCGGCGCAGGTGCCCAGGTCGGTTACACCTTCACCGATTGGATGGATGTCAAAGCCCGTGTCCAAAACGGCATGTACGCGGGCGCGGTCGATGGCAACGATGCCAAGACGGTCCTGGTCAGCCTCGGGTTCAAGCCCGATGACAAGACTTGGATTAACTTCATCGGCTTCGGTGGCGATGAGAGCGCCACCATGTCGATCGCTGGTGGCTCCATTCTCGCCGGTCGCAAATGGACGGAACAATTCAGCACCGGCATGGAACTCGACTATTTCAATTTCGATTTCGCGGCTAGCGATGCCGACCTGTGGTCCATCGGCGGTTGGTTCGGCTATGATTTCACCTCCAAGGTCGGCGTGGCCATTCGCGCAGAATACCTCAGTGATCCGGATGGCGGCGGACTCAAAGGCATCGGGTTTCGAGGCGACCCCAGCACCCGCATCCTTTCGGCGGATGCTGACGGCGACATTGCCAGCGTGGCCTTCACCCTCAACCTCAAGCCGGCTCCGAATATTAGGATCCAACCCGAAATACGGCTCGATACCACGTCCTACACCGGCGGATTCGACGGCGATGAAACCCGGGTCGTATTCGGCTTAGGCGCGTCTTACCTGTTCTGATCGTTACCGGGTAGATTCCACAACCATTAAATCCATTCACCCAGAAACCTTGTTCGCACCTTGATATGACTATGAAAATGAAACGCTCCATAAGCCTGCTCGCCGGGGCTGCAGCTGGCATCCTCGCCTGGACTGCAAACGCGGCGGAAACCGTCAAAGTGGGTGTACTTCACTCCCTCAGCGGCACCATGGCCATCAGCGAGACGTCCCTCAAGGATGTCCTGCTGTTCACCTTCGACGAAATCAACAAATCCGGCGGCGTCCTCGGCAAGAAAATCGAGCCCGTCGTGGTCGATCCCGC
>SXSK01000362.1 GCA_005793375.1 Verrucomicrobiales bacterium
CCCCTGACTTTGAGCCGTCAATCGTTCCAAGAGAGATTTTCTGACCCAACGACCGGCAACACGGATGGCGTCTAACATTCATCCAGCATGCGTAACACTTGGACAAATGTCTAGAGGGGATCTTTAGAGACAAAGATGAGGTGCCCACCGCGACATAGCCCATCGCGAAACATGAAAGCAAAAAGCGCCAAAACAGCAGCCACCGAGTGGTATGAATTTTCTGGGACATGCCAAATCCAGGAATCGAGTTGGTTGAGGGTCAAATGATCGCTAAAGTTGCGGTCCTTGCATCCAAGGGAGGCAGCTGGCAGACCTTTTGACCTAATTAATCGTTCGAACCACAAATCATCATCAATACGCCCTCAACTTTTAAAAAAACCTGACCAGCTTTAAATCGCTCGATAGCCAAAGCCCCGACATCGACCTCGACCGAACTGGCAACGCCAAAAAATTATCTACAAACCATCTGCCCAACTAAGTTCCCGGACCGATACCCGCCGGTGCGAAGCAATCCCCTCAGGAGAGACTTCGTTGATAGGTTCAACCAACATTCCGGCGCATAATCCGGAATCCTATGGCCGGCAACAGGGCGACACAAAAAAGACGCAGCGCGGATCCACCCCCGTCAGCAACGCCCACGGACTGAACGTGCGTCGACCCGGTCCCCGTGAGTTGGAAACCCGTTTGAAGCGAATACAACTCGAAGAGTTGGGACTTCGGACTCCCAGACGCGAGCCAGTCAAACTCCACAACAAATGGAGTCGATACCGAAGGGTTATCCACCAAAGCCAGCGCATCCAGCAACCCGTCCAACGCAATCAGGATCGTCTCCGGCTGGAGGGTAAGGACATCCCAACCTGAAGGCGAGCTCGTGGTATTGAGGTTCGAGTACAGCCCGCTTGAAAAATAGATCGTGAAACCTTGGTTCGAGGAAAACGTCGAACCACCGAGGTCCAAAGTATAGGCGACCTGCCACCGATCGATGCCCGGCACGGTATCCGGAAGATCGGTTGGAAGCGCATGGATCGTTAGCGCCTGCAGCGAGTTGCTAAAGCCGAGCCCACTAATTCCCAACCCGACCAGTAGGGACACCGCTTTGATAAAGGAATTCATGCTTAAATCCTCAATTGCGAACGTTGCCTAATAATCTCCGTTATGCACTCCGCTCATATGGCCGTTTTCACGACGACTGCAGATAGGAAACTGCGTCCCGTCAATCTCGAAGTTGAACAAAAACGTCACACCCACCCTGCCTCAATCATCCAGCGAAGAAACCAGTGAGATATATCGACACGAAAAACCGCCGATCTGGATACCCATCGGAAAGGGTACAAAGCCGAAGACTCAACAGAGGCTCCTTAGAAGAACAACCGCAGCCCCGCATAAAAGGTTCGTTCGCGCGGGTATTCTTCGTGGAGATTGAGCGGATTAAGTCGATAGTCCTGATCGCCAAGATTTAATACACCCACTCGCAGTTCTACCTGCCGTTTAAGAAACCGATGCCCCGCAAACAGGTTGAACTGGCAGAAATCATCACCGGGCAATCCCGGAACCCCGCCCTCAGTCGACTGCTGGGTCCAAAGTGCGTGCAACTCGGCGAAAAACCCACAGTTCAAGAAGAATCGAGCTTGGGTTCCCAACTGATGCATCGTGGCGCGGCTCGTTCCATTCGGATCATTTGTGATGCCGGATACCAGCCCGACATAGCGCGAATCCAGTTCCGCTTCACTCACGCGATATGAAGCACCCAAGGCCCAATGCTCTCCCAACAACTGATTCACAGTGACGCTAACCGTGCGCTCCTCGAAATCCAACTCACGACCCAACATCACGGGGTCCGCAATGAGACGCCCTGAACGAGCCCAATCAAATGCCCCGAACTGCTGGACACTGTCGCTTGTCAATCGTTCCGCGGAGAGACTGAGGTAGGTCCGCGTGGCGAACTTCTGGTCCATACCCAGGCCTATGGTTTCAAAGGCACTGCCCGGGGTCAGTCCGCTCACGCTTTCAGGAACCAACGAGCGCCACGCTTGGTTGAATCCCGCCACCTGAACAGGCTCCAGCCGAAGGCTGGTATCATAAAACAAACCGCCCAAGGAACGAGTCCAAGCCGCTCGAAAATGGGTCTCCTCCCAGGGGGACCACGTCAGCCCGAGCTTTGGCGATACCTGATCCGTCCCGGTCTCTCGAGTGGCCAGCGGCAGAAAATCGATGTTTTGAGGATAATCCAATCGGTCGTAGCTAACACCCGCAGTGACTTGTACCGGTTCCACCACACGCCAAGTATCATAGAAGTATGCCGAGAACCGTTGCAGGCTCGATTCAACGCGTTGACTGATGTCGGGAAAAACATTGGTTCCCGGGAATTGTGTCCGGCCATTATGCAACCGCTGATTTGCAGCGGTGAGGAGATCGCCAGATTGAAACCGTACGCCTCCAACGATGGAGTGAGCCCGCAATGTCGCTAGGTGCTGAACTTCCGCGGTCCACGCCTCCATTTCGCGCCGATAATCCACGTCGAAGACCCGCGTCAAAAACCCCGTCTCCGCGCCGCCGGGCGAGGGACGACTCACCACCGGAATCACACCATTGGTGTCAGACAATTCCAGCGCGGCATCGAGACGCCCCGCCAGGAGTAGGGTGTGCTGACCTGGAGCCCATTCGTGATGCCACCCGAAAAAAGCGTTGGGTTCCTGTCGCTCGGTGGAACGAAATCCCTGACTGGCACCCGTCCGCGTGTTGTAGGGATCATAGTACTGCCGGGTATCTCCACTCTCGTAATCGTTGTGGTTGATCAGTAAAAAGCCGGTGTCCGATGGGGTGAACTGCTGCTGAATCTTCCCGTAAAGACTGAGCTGACGCGTATCGCTATTCGGGTAGAACCCGGCCTCGCTCCGATAATCCACATCCAGCGCATAGCTCATGTTCCCAAACGTGCCGAATTGGGAGGCGATTTCATGCCAAGTACCCACGCTCGTGTATTCGGTAGAGGATCGAAATTGTAGCCGATCGCGCTCAAACAACTTTGAGTATTCATTCTGCGAGACGTACTGGGACAAGGAACCTCCCCCGACCGGGGCCAACAACTGAGCCACGAGGAGTTCGCTCAGCCAAGGAGTCTCGTAGCGGAGATTGAATTTCCTCGGATCTCGCAAGGCAAAATAACTATCGGCGAGGAATCGGTGCGCCGAGGCATTCGCGTAGTCATCCGCCACAGCCCGACTCGCCTCCCGGACGCTTCGCTCCGTCATACCTGCATCGCGGTACACCCCTGCCAAATTCGCGGAACGGGCGGCGCGATCCTGATCTATCAGTAAGCGCGATCGGTACACCGACCGATTCTGGTTCAGTGCCTGGCTCTTTTCCAAATCGTCAATCGCCGGGTTGATTCGGTTGCGCCGCTGTTCCAGAAGCGCTGCGTACAACCAACTCGTCGGATCGCCAGGGTCGAGCTCTATTGCACGCCTCAATTCTTTCCAAACCAGCAAGTCCTGATCCGTCTCACTCCAAGCCTTGGCCAGATAACTCCGCAAGACGGCTCGATTGGGTTCCGTTCCGGCGGCCACTTGCAGGTCTGCACGCCCCGCATCGACCTGGCCTTGGCGAATCCGGCAGAGCCCTCGCCCAAGCCAAGCATTGGCCAGTCCCCCATCCAATGCCATGGCGAGTTCGAAACTCGAAAGCGCTTCTGTTAGTCGGTTTTGACCCGCCTGGATAAAACCGCGCAACACCAGGGCCTGGGCATTCTTAGGGGCCAAGGAAAGCGCCCTATCCAAAGATTCCCTAGCCCGGTCAAGTCGACCGAAACTAAACTCCAATTCGGCTCTTCGGACCCAAGCATAACCCAACCCCGGAACTCGTTGCGTCGCCTGTATCGCTAGCCGAAGCGCGTCCTCTAAATCACCGGTCGCCTGTGACAAATACGAATTCGCGAGCAACACACTCGCTCGAGAACCACCGAGTCCTGCGGGAGCCCGACTACCACGCACGGCGGCAATCAAACCGCGCACAGCCATCGCCGCCTCCAGACTGGATTCCCCGAGCAAGGTTTCAGCCTGGGTCACCTGCCCAACCGCCAAAACCAGCGCAGCTAAATAAATCCGTTCATTCGGGTCGGTCGGCATCTCCCCTTCTGGAAACACTTCAAGCGCTCCCAACAGATCACCTTGCTGATAGCGACTCAGCGATAGCGCCAGCGGTTTTCCCGGATCCACAGCCAAGCCCAGTTCGCCAGGGTCAAGAATCGCGGGATAATACAGGCACCATTGCACGGCCGCGATGCTGTCCAGTCGCGCAGTTTTTTGAGGGGGAGATCCCCTCATCACGTTTCCGGCCTCCCCAGAACCCAGAGTCAAACTGCCTCCCGAATCACTGGTGAGCTCAACCGAACCGTCCAACAACAACACCTGGGTTTCCCCGCTCGGAGCGACTCGAAGGACAAACTCGGTTCCCAGAATCGCCCCAGAGGCCACGGGCGTCCTAAATCGTTGCTCGACCGGTTTCTCACGATTGAAAAAGTACAACCCACCTTCCTTCAGCTCCACTTGGTAACCGGCCGAGGCCTTATCATCGCGCTGAATCTCGATGTTCGACAACTCGTCGATTCGTTGGATGGAGAGGTTGGACAACTGAAGTGTCGCACGGCTGCGAGGGCCCGTCCGCAATCGGTCTTTCAGTTGGAGCATGAGATTCGTCTGAGCCTTTTCCCAGGCAGAAACGCCAGCCCGTTGGATCTCAACGCGGCCCTGAACACTCAGCACAATAGCCGCCGGAACGTCATTCGTCGCCATGTAGGCCCTCAAGACCCAACTCATCAGACCCAGGACTAGCCACCACCTCAGGGAGGAATCAGGCCGCAATACAAAAAGGCGTTTCATTCAGGAACGGACAGGAAAGAGAATATGTCGTGAGCCAAGGGAAACAATGCGAATGATGAATTCCCAGGATTGCGATAGCGTAGACCGTGCCGATTGAACCGATAAATCCCTGGAACGAAAAACTATGTGACTCACTGTCCCAGAGGCCATCCCGTTTAGGCACAAGCTCCGTCACATCAATTTTTTTGTCACAACCACCAGAACGGTCTCCAGCCTGCTGTCACATCCTTGTGTTTGAGCGTTTCCAACGCTTTAATGAGAGTCTCTTGACTGTGAATCTGACACTGTGCCGCTGGTGGATTATCTACTTGGCCATGCTAGCTCTGGGAGTGGTCGCCCAGGCCCAATCCCCCGTCGAGATCACGGTCCAACCCGTTCAACCCACGTTGCCCCTCGCCCTGGGCACGCAAATCAATCTCAGCGTGACCGCCAAGGGCAGCCCGCCTCTCTCCTATCAGTGGCAACGCAATGGGGTCAGCATCCGCGGCGCCACCGAAAGCCGATTTTCCTTGGATCGCCTCACCGCATTCGAAGGCGGCACGTTCTCAGTGCTTGTTGGCAATCCCCTGGGCGCCGTCCGCAGTCGCTCGGTCGTGATTTACCCCAATCTAACCCGGTTGCCATTCAATGACCTCCTGGATCCACGCCAAATCGGCGACCGCGATTATCCAAACCGCATTCGAGGACTCAGCGGCAATGGGCTCGGGGATAATCTGAAAGCGACGGTGCAGCGCCGTGATGGCGAACCACTCCATGCCGATGCCTATGGCGGCGCCTCTGTCTGGGTAGTCTGGCGACCCGAAGCCAATGGCATTGCAAAGCTCTCCACCAAGGGCACCGCTTTTGACACTCTTCTGGCAGTCTATATCCAGAAGGATCCCAAGCAGCCAGTCGGGTACAATAATCTCCTTCCGGTCGCCAGCGACGATGACAGCGAGCCGTACCGAACCAGTCAGATCCAGTTTACCGCGACCAGCGGTGTCGATTACTTCATCGCGGTCGACGGCGACGGATCGGCTTCGCGGACAGATTTTGTCCGCGCTGCCGTGCAGCGAGGGAACATTGTTTTCAGTTGGGATCTTGAGGTAACCAATCAACGAATGCCGTTCTTCACGAACTTTCCTAAGGACTTCAGTTTGACCTTGGGAACCCAGTTGCGATTGACCGCTCAATTGGATTCCACCGGTGCCGACAGCAGGTCTTGGCAATGGTTCTTCAAAGGAGCCCCTTTAGCCGGTGCCGTCGAATCCTTCTTCTCGCTACCCAAGATTAATCGGGAGGATGTCGGACGCTATTACTGTCGTGCCGACTCAAAATTCGGTCTGACGACCCGTTCGGTCTTCAGCAAAGTTGTCGACGTTCAAATCTTTAGGCGCAGCAATAATTCGGACGCTCATGTGCTCGCTCAAGACAAGTTCAGCACGGCGGCAGACTACACGTTCCCGCCACCCAGCAAACTGGCATCACCCTTCGGTCGAGCAGCCAAAGCCTCCCCGAGTTCCGTCCAACCGCTCGGCGTCGCTTTGGGCACCTCCGGCACTCAAATCTTCAGCACCATCGGCACGGGCAAAGACGAGGGTGAACCGGATCACTGCGGCGAAGCCGGGGGAGCTTCGGAATGGTACGCATTCATGGCGGACTCGGACGGGGCCATCATTGCAGATACTTCGGGTAGCGATTTTGATACCGTGTTGGCAGCCTATTACGACAATGGCACAGGCTCTGGAATCTTCGATGGCTTGGTCAACGTCGGCTGCAATAACAACCATCCCGATTTTGGCAACCAAAGCCGAATCGCATTCCATTGCCTTGCTGGCAGGGTCTATTACCTAGCCGTTGACGGCGTCGGAGGTGCCAGTGGTCTCGCTCAGTTGAATTATTCTTTGGTGAACTTGCTCACTATCCTCCAGGCACCCATCAACATTACCACCAACCTCGGCCGCACCGCCACATTTCAAGTTTCTGCCTTGGGTGTGGGCAGTCTGCACTACCAATGGCGCATGAATGGCATCGATATGCCCGGCAAAATCTTCGAATCTCTAACCCTAACGAATCTTCAAGCAACCGATTCCGGCTCGTATTCCGTTGAAGTGAAGGATGACTTGGATACGCGCGTGTCACAGCCAGCCACCCTCTCCATCAACCTGCCGCCCTCGATTACGGTCCCGCCCTCGCCAGCAACTGTCCTTCAGGGAACCGCCACGAACTTCGTCGTCAGTGCCTCCGGCACGGCGCCTCTCGCCTTTCAATGGCTCAGGAATGGCGGGCCGCTCCCGGGAAAAGTGAATCCACTATTGGTCCTGAGCGGCATCCAGGCCGACGATGCCGGTAATTATTCCGTCGTCATCACCAACATCGCCGGGGCCATCACCAGCGCCCCGGTCGCTCTCACAGTTCATACCCCCCCGGTCATCACCTCCCAGCCTCAACCTCTCACCGTCAACCAAGGCGCCGCCGCTTTATTCAGCGTCGCCGCCAATAGTTCGCTCCCGCTCTCATTCCAATGGCGTAAGGGCAACACGGATCTGCCAGGCAAAACTCAAGCCCAACTCGCTCTCGCCAATGTCCAAGCTTCCGATGAGGCTTCCTATTCGGTTGTCGTTCGCAATGACGCCGGATCGGTGACCAGTTCCATCGTCTCTCTCTCCATCAACCTGCCGCCCTCGATTACGGTCCCACCCTCGCCAGCAACGGTCCTTCAGGGAACCGCCACGAACTTCGTCGTCAGCGCTTCCGGCACGGCGCCTCTCGCCTTTCAATGGCTCAGGAATGGCGGGCCGCTCCCGGGAAAAGTGAATCCACTATTGGTCTTGAGTGGCATCCAGGCCGACGACGCCGGTAACTATTCCGTCGTTATCTCCAACATCGCGGGGGGCATCACCAGCGCCCCAGTCGCTCTCACAGTTCATACTCCTCCCGTCATCACCACCCAGCCTCAACCCCTCACCGTCAACCAAGGCGCCGCCGCTTTATTCAGCGTCGCCGCCAATAGTTCGCTCCCGCTCTCATTCCAATGGTTTTTGGGTACGGACCCCATCATTGGGGCCAACCAGTCGAGCTATCGGATCGAATCGGTCTTACCCGAAGCACAGGGGTTGTATTGGGTTGTACTTTCAAATGCAGCCGGCACCGTGGCGAGCCGGGTGGCACAATTGACAGTTCAGTTGGCCCCGCAGCCTTCGATCTCGGCCAACAGAAACCAAAATGGGTCCCTCCAGATTCTGGTGATTGGTGGCGTTGGCGGCACATACGTACTCGAGCAGTCGACGGACTCCAAAACGTGGACACCGATCCGAACAAACATTCATTCTGGCTTCGAACACAACGTGGTTCCGAGTTCACCGACGGATCTGAAATTTTTCCGATCACTACGGCGTTGAGATGTTCCACTCGGCACGCACCATGGCACATCGTGCCGGCCAACAAAAAATGGTATCGCGATTACGTGGTCGCCAAGACCGTTTGCGAGGAACTCGAGGAGCTTGAACTCCGTTGGCCCAAACCCGAACCAGGTCTCAATAAGATCCGAATCAAATGATGCGTGCTCCGCCCTCGTTCAGCCAAATAGCTAATCCTTGTTTTTTCCGAAAAACAGACATCGACGCTACCCATTGAACTGCGTGTCCTTCGAGCGATTCACCCTGTTATCCGAGCAACTCGCCCCGATAAAAGTCGCCATGATCCCCCAATATTGTCATTCCCCAGGCAAGATCTGGCTTGATGGAGGGGTACACCATGCTTGCCTCACACAGATTCCCATGTCCCAGCGCCACGCGTTGGATCACCGTTGTAGCCAGTCTCTCTGTATTCGGCGACTTCAGTTCCGCTCACGCACAAGGCTGCGTGGCTGTCCGCGGTGGCATGTGCTCTCTAGGCGCCCATGATTCGGACCACGGATTTCAATCCGGGGACTGGCAGGTCGCCCTCTCGTACCGGTGGCTAAAATCCTTCCGCCATTTCGCGGGCGACGTCGAACAAACGCAGCGGCTCCAGATCGCCAACCAGGTGATCAACGATTCGCATTTCTTTGACCTGAACGTCACGTACGCCATCAATCCTCGTTTCACGGTCAGCGCGGTTCTGCCCTTCGTCTACTCAGATCGATCCTCTTTCTACGAACACAGCGGGGGCAATCCGTCGACTGGCGCCACTCGTTACCATACCCAAGCCGGAGGCATCGCGGACGGGCGCCTCACGGCATATGCCTGGATCTTTGATCCCACCAAGATGCCCAAGGGTAATATCCAAGTGGGGCTAGGCCTCAAGGTTCCTTCTGGCGAGTACGATGCCTCTGACACCTTCATCACCACCAGCGGCCCCAAGGAATTTGCGGTAGACCAGTCCATTCAGCCGGGAGACGGGGGTTGGGGTTTCACAACAGAGTTCTACGCATGGCGCGAGATTGCCACGCGCACAACCGTGTATGCCCAGGGTTACTACCTCTTCAATCCAGAGAACGTGAATGATGTTTCGACTCAGACTGGCTTAATTCGCCCTAAATCAATCACCGCATTGCGCAATGGCGCCGCCGCAGGAAACGCTACAGCTGCAACCCGTCTCGCCAGCGCGCAAGCACTCGGTTACGACAACACCAACGCACTCGAGGACGTGATGTCCATCGGCGACCAATACTTGGCTCGTACAGGCGCATCGTTCGTCCTGTGGCCAGCTTGGGGATTGTCCGTAAGCCTAGGCGGCCGCCTGGAAGGGGTTCCGGTGGATGATCTATTGGGAGAGACCGATGGCTTCCGACGCCCAGGTTATACGGTATCCATTGAACCCGGCATCTCCCTGATGAAGGGACGCTTCTCTGCTGGCGTTTTCGCGCCAGTCGCTCTCTATCGCAATCGTCAATCCAGTGTCGCCGACGAACGTTGGGGTCAGATCACCGGCCTGGGAACCGTGCCCGGCGATGCCGCCTTCGCCGATTTCGTTATCACAATCAGCCTAGGCTACCGCTTCTAAGCGCTCTGGAGACACAAGGTTGGGACTCTTCTGTATACCGTCAGAAGCCGATCCCTTTTTAATGAAGGCTCCACATAATAAAAACAGAGCACCCGTTCGGTCAACGCCAAGCGCGGTTTCGACGGAACACGTTTCCCATCGCCTTTCGTCTTCACTTCCAAAACCACCGCGCCATGATCCTCGCATGTCACAACCCGATCAGTTGCGAGAGCTCTTCCGGATGCAGAAATCGCTCAATGAGCGCATCGGCGTGTTCACTGATGGCATGAACGACGAGGAAAAGACCAAGTGGATTTTGAATTACACCCGGGCTATGACACAGGAATTGGCGGAATTGACGGACAGTGTGCCTTGGAAATGGTGGGCCAAGTACCAGAAATTCGATGAGCAGAACGCTCGGGTCGAAGTCGTCGACCTTCTGCATTTCCTGATCAGCATGGCACAGGTACTTGGAATGTCCGCCGACGACATCTACCAAGCGTACCTCAAGAAGAATGACGTCAACCTCAAACGACAGGATACCGGCTACACTCAGAAAGACGCGGCGGATTCTAAACACATTTAGCAACTGTTCGGATGATACCTACCCGGATGCCAAGGCCGCCGCGACCGTCCCTCATTGTCCGGCAGCGCGTGACCTTATTGGTCCTTCTTGCCAGCACGGACCTGGGATTCGCCCAACTCTCCCTGTCACTTTCTCCCGAACGACTCTGGGAACTCGAGCAGTCGGTGTCCGCCCGGGCCGGTCCCGACGCCAGCCAGACCAACGCGTTGCTCCAGTTGGCGGAACATTACCATGAGGCCGCGACACGGGGGCAAAAGGATACCGCAGAAAAGGCCGAGGGATTCCTCCGACGCCTGCTTGCCCTAGAACCACGCCATGCCACCGCCCGGGCCTTGCTCGGAAGTACGTTGACCCTAAAAGCTCGAGACGCACACTTTCCCACGACCAAACTGCGGCTCGCCCGAGAAGGATTTCGAGAGCTCGACGCCGCCATCCTCCAGGCACCTGACGACTACCGACCGCGTTTGGTTCGGGGACTCAATAGCGCGGCGGTTCCTAGAATGTTCGATCGACAAAAACTGGCAGAAGAAGACCTGGGTTGGGTGCACGCCCGCCCGATTTCGGAGGCCGATTTCGGAGGCCGCCAGATGCGCCAGCGCGTGGCTTGGGAATACGGGCAACTATTGTTTCGAGTGAAAAACACGGACAAAGCTCGAGAAGTCTGGCAGGCTGGCATCACGTTTGACCCCGGATCTACTTTGGCCGCATCCATCCGGTCTGAACTCAACAAGATAGGTAAGCCATGAACCGATCGTCTGTGCCTCGGATTGAACACGGCAAGGGCCACGTGCCCCCCGCCCATCGCCATGAACTCTCCGAAATCTTGATCGATCCGGAAACCATAAAAAAACGCGTCTGCCAACTGGCAGCTGCCATCCAGAAAGATTTCGCAAAACGCGAGCTCGTGGTTGTCGCCCTGCTCAATGGCACCGTGATCTTTCTTGCCGACTTGATCCGCGAACTGACCATTCCCGTTCGACTCGATTTCATCGGCGTTTCCAGCTATCGCGGCGGGACATCCCCACGCGAACTCATTTTCACCAAGGAACTCCGCCTTGATGTCAAAGGCCGCGATGTGCTGATAGTCGACGACATCTTGGACACTGGACGCACGCTCCACGCGGTGTCTGATAAGATTCGAACCATGGAACCGCGACGCCTCCGGATGTGCACCCTTCTCGACAAACCCGCCCGACGCGTCATAAAGATCAAAGCCGATTACTCCGGGTTTCGAATTCCTGATGTCTTCGCTGTTGGTTACGGACTGGATTACGCTGAAAAATTCCGAAACCTCCCGTTCATCGGTGTGTTGAAGCCCGAAATCTACGAGGCGAAGTTGCCGGATTCCGCGAAAGCACCCGGCGGTCATTAGCCATCGGCGGTCCCCAGCCCCATCTCGACTTCACCGTGATCGTCAACGTACAGTTCTGGTCCTTTTTTAAGGAACTCGCCGGGTGCGACCGATCGAGTTTCAATGTCTCCCCTGGCACCACCGTGGGTCAACTCCAAGATCTTATCGCCGCGAGATTTCCAAAACTCAGCGGACTCCGCGGTTCTACGTTAGTCGCTGTCGGAGTGGATTACCAACCCGCCCATCACGTGCTTTCCGAAAACGATCTAATCTCCATCTTCCCACCAGTCCAGGGCGGCTAAATCACCATCACCCCGACCATTCCCGTGCGCCGCCAACTATCCATCGGCTCCGAACTCATCGATGAAGCCGTACTGATCGCGCGACGCGACGCCTCCCACGGGATTGGTGCCGCGCTCTGCTTCAGTGGCCTCGTTCGTGGCTCCGAAGATTCGGTCCAGATTGGCGGAATCGAGTACGAGGCGTTTTCGGAGATGGCGACCCACCAGTTCCATCGACTGTTCGATGAATTGGAACGGCGTTGGCCGATGATTGAATCGGTTCGATTGGTTCATCGGGTAGGTTGGGTACCCGTCGGCGAATCATCCCTGTGGCTGGAGGTGCTCAGCCCTCATCGCGCCGAATCCTTCGCCGCCGGACAATGGCTTATCGATGAAATGAAGCGCGTCGTACCTATCTGGAAGCGCATTCAAAAGGGCTAAGGAGGAACTCCTGGCCCCAGCCAGCAACTACATTGACTGCCGCCCCGAAGCCTGCCGGTATCGCCACGACCTCAAAATGACGCTTCCCCTGCACCTGAGAAATCCAGACACTGCCCTTAACCCGAATCACATGGCCTAGGACTCACTTGGGATGGTCCCTCCGACATCCGAAAGCCTGTAGGGAAGTATTGTGACGCTGCCGATGAGTATTCTGGTGAATTTTGAAAGAGCCATCACGGTCGGAAAGACTGTGTCTTGTTCACTTCGCTTTTGGATAGCCTGGATCCCCTGGGCGGCTGGTTTTTCTGCCTCCCAGGCCCAGTCGCCAGCTATGGCTCGATTAACCTTGATCCAACCTGTCGGCGCCCGCATCGGCAGCACTATCGAAGCCGTCGCGCAAGGCACAGACTTGGAGGAAAGCTCTGGCCTGGTGTTCTCAGTCCCCGGGATCACCGCCACACCCAAAGAAGGCAATCGTTTCGCCATCAAAGTCGCTTCCAATGCACCCCTTGGCGTCTGCGATGTCCGATTCGTCGGACGATTCGGGGTTTCCAACCCCAGAGCCATCGAAATCACGACCAACCCCTCCTGGAGCATTCCCGCCACCAACATCTCCCCTACCGCCGTCGTCAGTCTACCGCTCGACACCATCGCCGACGCCCATGTGACCGCTAATGCCGTGGATCATTATGGGGTGGAGCTCAAACAGGGCCAACGCGTCATCGCCAGAATCGTCTCGCGCGAGTTGGACTCGAAACTCGAACCTATCTTAGTGTTCTTCAACGCCGAAGGACGCGAACTAATGCGCGCCCGACACTCCCTCCTGGATTTCACGGCCCCGAGCGATGGGAATTACATCCTAAAAGTCCACGACGCTCTCTATCGAGGTGGTGATGACTATTTTTATCGCCTCAGCTTCCTCACGAGTCCCTATGTCGATTTTGCCATCCCCAATGTCCTTCGGACCGGCGAAACCAATCGCGTTGTGCTCGTTGGTCGAAATCTTCCAGGCGGCACGCTAGGCTCCCGTACCGGCGTCGATCGTCGTCGACTTGAAGAACGGACCGTGGAGATCGTCGCTCCCACATCAGCGGACTCCCGGGAAGTCCTGGTGAGGCGGAATGGTGCATTTATCGATGGTTTTAATTGGTCACTCCGTGACACCAACGGCCAATCGAATCCCATCAGATTCTCCTTAACCGAGTTACCCATCATCACAGCGCCAACATCGGCCTCGCTGACACCGATTTCAATACCTACCGAATACTGCGGCCAGTTCCAGGCCCGCGGCGGACTCAGCGGAGTCCAATTCACCGCCAAAAAGGGTGAGGTTGCCTGGATCGAAGTGTTTTCAAATCGACTCGGCTGGCCCACGGATCCCTCAGCCGTGGTCCAACGTCTCGCCGAAGCCAAAGACCCCCAAGCCGCTGTCTCGTGGTCCGATGTGCTGGAACTTCCCGAGCTGGACTCCAATGTGGGCGATCGCGATTTCAACACCGCATCCCTCGATTGCGGCGGACGCTTTGAATCGCCCGCCGACGCCACCTATCGAGTAGTGGTTCGCGACCTTTATAACCTCGGGACCCCAAACCCAAGATACTTGTATCGCTTGAGCGTCCGCCGCGAGACTCCCGATTACAGGCTGGTGGCCGTCCCCGCCCAACCGCCACGACCCAAAGATGACAATCGCGAGATTCATCCTGTCAGTCCCGTAGTACGCCGCGGTGGAACCCAGGCGATTCGCGTGATGGCCTTTCGCCGCGATGGATTCGGCGGAGAGATCGAGCTGAGCGCCACCGGATTGCCCAAAGGAGTCAGAAGCCCTTCCAGCCGCATCCTGGCCGGCCAGAACACCGGATTACTATTCCTCACTGCTGATGAAACCGCCGCAGGATGGTCCGGGTTCATTGAGATCTCCGGCAAATCGCGCATTGGGAATCAGACGGTCGAGCGAAAATCCCGCGCTGGATCCGTGGTCTGGCATTTGCCGGATTGGAATCAAGCTTCCGTCGAATCCCGTCTCACTACCGGCCTCCCACTCTCCGTCCTCGATACCGAACCCACTCCGGTTCAGGTCCTGGTGGCGATGGAAAAACCCCTGGAAGCTCCAGCCGACGGGAAACTCGCCATTCCCGTCCGCGTGCGGCGAAACAGCGATTACAACGCCGCATTCAATTTGAAGGCGCTTGGCCGTCCCGAACTCGACAAATCAAAAGATGCGCCAGTGGCCGAAAAAGGCACTAATGCCACCGTGGAGCTGAACCTCGCCGAACTGAAACTGCCCGAGGGCACTCACTGGATCTGGTTGCAAGGACAGTGCGCCGGCAAATATCGCAAGCTACCGGAAGCTGCCGAGGCCGCCACCCTGGCCGCCAAGGAAGCAGATAAAGTCGCCACCGAGGCTGCCGCAGCCGCCAAGAAGGCCACCGACGAGCTCGCGGCCCTCAAAAATCCAACGCCCGAAGTTAAAGTCGCAGCCGAAAAACGCGCTGCGGAACTCGACACCAAAGCCAAAGCCGCCGAAGACAAGAAGAAATCCACCGCCCAAATCGCGAAGGACTCCGAGGAACGTGCCAAGCCACGCGACGTCGTCGTCCCCGTCTGGAGCACCCCGTTCCCAATCAAAATTATCGCCGCCGCGAAACCACCCGAAAAGAAATGAACTACGTTCCCATGGTCCCTTCTGATTCTGCCTCGTCTCGCTCAGTCCGGAGTTCTACCTGGGTGTCTGCGGTGATCCTGGCGGCGGCCGCCACTTTCGGGCTCCGTCTCCAAGGAGCGGAAGAGGCCCCCGCCAAAATCACCATTCCAGTGGTACGCCCCTCCAGTAACCATCCAGTGGATTTCGATCGACAGATCCTCCCCATCCTCAAGGCCAATTGCCTCGCGTGCCACAATCGCACCACCTCCAAGGGGGATTTGCTCTTGGAGACTCCCGCGGACATTCTAAAAGGCGGCGAATCCGGCCCCGCAGCAATTGCCGGTAAAGCGGCTGAATCCTTGGCGTTTAAGATGGCATCTCATGAAACCAAGCCTCGGATGCCTCCACGGGAGAATAAGGTCAATGCGCGCGATATGACGCCCGAAGAATTGGGGTTGATCGCCACCTGGATCGACCAGGGAGCCCGAGCCTCGGAACGGCGCACTGAAAAAATCGAGTGGCAATCACTGGCCCCGCAATTCAATCCCATTTACGCCGTCGCCATTTCAGCCGACGGCAACTACGCTGCTTGCGGTCGCGCTAATCGGGTGGATGTCTACCACGTGTCCTCCGGACGTCTGCTCGGACGACTCGCCGACCCGGAGCTTTCCGGTGTGTCGCATCGCGATGTGGTCAATTCAATCGCCTTCAATGGCGATGGTACCCGTCTCGCCTCGGGTGGCTATCGCGAGGCAAAAATCTGGCGCCGCCCAGTATCCGTGGTAGTTGGCACCAATGGTATCACCGTCGGCAGCCCAGCTCCTCAGAAACTCTTGAATGAGGTAACCAAACGTCAACTGATCCTCACCAACGAGGTCGCCACCTTGCAGCAAAGCGACGACCTGAAGCCCATCGCCACACTCAAAGGAGAACAGTCCGCCAGCCTTAGGTCCAAAGCCGCTGCTCGCAGCCTGGCAATAGCTACGAATTCTGCGGAATTTCGCCGGACCACTCTAGACGCCGCCATGAAGGAACAGCAGGCATCCCATGAACGGCTCAAGAAGGCCATCGAAGCCGATGCCGCCGCTCTGAAAGTGCAAACGGAAAAGGAAGCCGCCGCCTTGAAACCGCGCCGCGCCAAATTCGAAGCGGAGATGGAAATCGCCCGGGCGGATCGACAGGCCGGCACCTCCACCAATACGACCCCGACAGAACTACAGAAGAAGGCCAAAGAACGCTTGGACGCAGCCGTCAAAGCCCTGGAGGCTCCGGAAAACGAAGCGCGGTCCGCTCGCCTGAAGGCGTCAACCGCACGCAATGAGTTGGAGCTCTCCCGACAAGCCATCCACCGGGGCGAGACTCAAATCCTCGCCGCACGTGCGGCCTTGCGCGACGCAAAATCCGCCGTCGCCCAGTCCGAAGCGGAAACGGAGGCTGCCAAGAAAGCCCTCGCCTCGACCGAAAATCCCATCAAAGCCATTGCGCTCTCGCCCAATGGCAAACTCGCCGCCACCGTAGATGGTACGTCGCTCATCCAGCTTTGGGAGACCGGCACTGGCACCGCCCTTGAGAGCCTTAAGGCACCTGGAAATCCAGTCGACTTCCTCACGTTCGCCGGCGATCGGCATTTGATCTTCGGAGGGGGATCCGAACAACGCGCTTGGGATCTCTACCCCGACTGGACACTCGAGCGAACTCTCGGAACCGGCGATCCCAATTCACCCATCGTCGACCGCGTCAATGTTCTCACGTTTCGTGCCGATGGAGCACGCCTCGCCGGTGGCAGTGGCGAACCAAGTCGCGGCAGCGAAATTCGTGTCTGGGACACCGCAACCGGCACCCAGCTTTACGCCGTCACGAACCTTCACAGCGATTCAGTTCTCGCCCTCGCGTTTTCCCCCGACGGTGCTTGGCTTGCCTCCGGCGGAGCTGACCGGTTTGCTCGAGTCCTTGATCTCGGTACTGCCAAACCCGTGCGCGCCTTCGAAGGGCACACCGGCCATGTCCTGGGAGTCGCTTGGGCTCCCCATGGGCGCACTCTCGCCACAGCAGGCGCCGATAATATCGTCAAATTTTGGAACGTCACCACCGGCGAACGACGCAAACAAGGCGGCGGATTTACCAAAGAAGTCGGTGCCGTGGCCTATGTCTCGAATGATCAAGTGCTGGCGGTCAGTGGCGATCCAACCGTCCGCGTCCTCAACGAAAACGCCGACAAAGTTCGCGATCTCGAAGGAGCCCGCGATTTTCAAGCCTCAGCAGCGGTCTCAACCGATGGCAGCATCATTGTGTCCGGCGGTCTCGACGGCGTCCTTCGCGTCTGGCGGGGCGTCGAAAACAAACTCTCCATAGAATTCGCCCCTCCGCAAGAAGGTTGGAACTCGAGCGCTGCTTCCAAACCCTGAGGAGCCGACTGCGGGTTCCTTTCAGCCACCGTTACCGGAAAAATTGGCATGAACGCGACATTCCGTGATTCTGTGCTTGGCGTGAGCTTCGTCGGACGCTTGATTCTTTTTCAATGCAATGCGTCGTCCCTCAAGGGATACACCAATGTATTGAGACATCACGTCGAAGAGCGGCCAAATGACACCCAACAAAGGGGCTCCAGAAAGCTGTAAAAAGATGGTGGTGGTGGGTGTCGGGAATATGCTCACCAGCAGTGACCCCCATACCATCCTGGTCACACATTCGCTTGGCTCCTGCATCGGAGTCGTGGCCTATGATCCCGTCGCTCACGTTGGCGGCATGTTGCACGCCATGCTTCCCAGCTCCGCCGCCAATCATGATCGCGCAGTCGCGCGCCCCTTCGTGTTCGTCGATACCGGTCTCCCCGCCCTTTTCAACGCAATCTATGGGCTCGGTGGAAACAAGGATCGACTCCTCGTGACCATCACCGGCGGCGCACAGTTCCTCACTCGAAGCCCGATTTTCAATATTGGACCACGCAACGTAGCTTCCGTAACGGACCTCCTGCTCAGCAACGGAATCATCGCTCATCTCGTGGAATGCGGAGGCCAATATAGCCGAACCTTGCGCTTAGATCTCGCAAGCGGTGGCCTCATCCTCGATGCTCCCGGTTGCCAACCTAGACATTTGTGACTTCCAAGGAACTCATTAGTCGTGTCCGCAACCTGAAGGCACCATCCCCTTCGGTGACCAAACTCATCACCGCGGTCACGGACCCTGAAGCGGACAACGAAAAGATCCTCGAAATCATCCGCCGGGACGCCGCCCTTTGCGCCAAATTGCTGTCCTTGTGCAATCGAGCCACGGTCGGTGTTTCGTCCGTGGCATCCATCGATCGAGCCGTGATGTACCTTGGTCACCGCGCGGTACATCGACTGGCCCTTTCCATTGGATTCGGAGCCGCCCTCGCACCTGCCGTCCCAGGTTACGCCATGAATCAGACCGAACTCTGGCGACATTCCTTGCACACGGCGTTCATCAGCCAACTGGTCCTCGAAAAATCCAATTTCCCAGACCAAGACGCCTCAGTGTCTTATACCGCCGGTCTGGTCCACGACATCGGCAAGTTAGTCATCGGTCAATTCATCGACCCATCCCAACAGCAAACTATTCTGGAGTTGCTCAACCGCGATCAATGCGAACTCCTCGAGGCCGAACGTCGGATCATCGGTGTGGATCACGCCGAGGTTGGAGCTCTTTTACTGGAAAAATGGGGCCTCCCAAAAATCATCATCGAAGCGGTAGCCAACCATCATAACCCGGCAATCTCACCAAGCCCGCAACTTTCCACCATCGTCCACACCGCAGACCTGATTGCCCACCAGACCGGTTCCTGCCCGGGTATTGCGAGCTTCGCCGTGCGCGCCAATGAAGAGGCGGTGAACGCCCTGGGTATTCACGAGTCCGAATTCGAAGCTCTGATCATTTCAGCCCTCGATGCCCACCAGTTGGTCGAGGAAATGGCCGCCGCTGCGTAGCCACCAGCTCCCCTGACGAAAGGCTTGCTCAACCATGTTGTCTCGGTAGGGTCGTGAGACACATGATTCCTCCCCTCAATCGCCGCAATTTCTTGCACTGGGGCGTTCTCGCTGGCACCGCTTCAACCTCAGCCATTGGACTTAAGACCCGCGTTGCCGCTGTCGAACCTCCCACGCGGCCGGGCAGCCCGAAACTTCGATTGGCCCTTGCCGCCTATTCGTTTCGCGACCAATTCAAGGCTCCTAAAGGTGCTCCAGAAGCCACCAAGCCCGAGATGGACATGTTCCGATTCATCGACTATTGCGCGGAACACGGCTGCGATGGCGCCGAGCTTACCAGTTACTATTTTACCGATCCGCTCCCCGAAAAATATCTGACGGAGGTTCGCCGTCACGCCCACCTCCGAGGCATCTCCATAAGCGGAAGCGCCGTCGGCAATACGTTCACACACCCGCCCGGCCCCCAACGCGAGAAGGAAATCGCCCATGTCAAAAACTGGATCGATCGCGCCAGCCTCTTTGGCGCCCCGCACATCCGAGTTTTCGCCGGCAATACACAGAAAAATCAATCCCGTGCCGAGGCTGTCGCGCAATGTGTCGCTGCATTGGACGAGTGTGCGGAATATGCTGGGCAAAAAGGCATTTTCCTCGGAATCGAAAACCACGGAGGCATCGTCAGTAAGGCCGATGAATTGCTCGAAGTGGTGCGAGCCTCCAAATCACGTTGGGTGGGCATCAATCTGGACATCGGAAATTTCCACAGCGCGGATCCCTACGATGAACTCGCTCGCTGCGCACCATATGCGGTCAATGTCCAATACAAGGGAGAGATCCGACGAAAAGGCGCCGCTGCAAGCGAACCAACCGACGTCTCACGGGTCGCAAAACTCCTTCGCAACGCCAACTATCAAGGTTGGGTCGCACTGGAGTACGAGATGAAGGAGTCCCCCTGGACCGGGGTGCCGACCCAACTCGCCCTTCTCAACGCCGCGTTGCGCGGCTAACCCTGGGCATGCCAAGACCCGGCCCCCATTGGAGAAAGGGAACTAACGTTTCCAGGTTTTAAGTCTCGTCGCCGCACGCCCGCTCCGTTTTCTTAGTGCGCGTGTCGCGTGCCATTCTGTTCCCGTTTTCATCAGCCTCATCGTCGCTTGGCTCCATTCCCAGTTGGCTCGGGTTCCTCGCGTTCCTGGCCGTCCGCTGGAACGTTCACGCCGCCCAACAACTGCCACGGCGCCCTGAACCCTTAGCCGATACCGTGTTTCTACAGGAGGTCGGCCGCAAAATCCCCTCCCGCGAACCGATCACGTCCGTAATCGCCGTCGCGGGCAATGTTTTCGCTGGAAGCTCCAAAGGCATCGCCTATCTCGCCGGTAATGGACTCGCTTCGGTCACCGGGATGTCTATGCCCATACAGCGCTTGGTATCCGAGGGGACCAACGCCTGGGCTCTTTCCAGTTCTGGATTGTTCAAATTCGACGGTACCCTATGGCAAAAGGTGTCCGCCCAATCACTCGTCGATCTGACCCAGCACCAAGGGGAAACCATCGTCGCGTCCAAACGGAAACTGTGGCGGCTGAAAAACGGCGTCCTCGACCCGCTCGCTACCAACGAGGCCCCATTCGAAATCCAACGCCTGTTTTCCCATTGCGAAACCCTCACCGTGGTCGGCCCTGGCCGGGTGTCCTTCTTCGAGAGAGGCCGATTCGGCGGACGCGATCTTTACAATTTCCCAGCGGATTTGGGTTGGGATTGGGGGGACCTCCCGTCGCCCGTTACCCGCGATGCCGCAAGCCTTGGAAGCACTCTCTACGTGGCAACCGACCGCGGGTTGGGGGTGCTCCGAGGCATGGTCCTCACCACACTCAATGGCAACCGCGGACTGCCTTTCGAAGATACCACCTGCGTCGCCACAGGATTCACCAACGACCTTTGGATCGGCACCACCCGAGGGGCCATCCGGATGGTCGGAGAGTCGTTCCACTATTTCTCCGGCGACCGATGGCTCCCGAATGAACGCGTGCACGCCATCGCGGCCGGCCCGCAATCGGTTTACATCGCGACCGAGAATGGCCTGGGAATTATTGATTACGAACCCTTCACGCTCGCCAAAAAGGCCGCTTACTATGAACGACACCTGGATGAATGGGGACAAAAACGCCTGGGACTGACTCACAAGCTGGAGTGGGACGACACCCTCAAAGAATTCGTCCGGGAGATCAGCGACAATGACGGCGGGTACACCGGCGACTATCTGGCCGCGCAATGCTATCGATTCGCCGTCACTCAAGATCCTGAAGCTCGCCGGGAAGCCGTGTCGACGTTTCATGCCATACGCTGGCTCGAAGCCATGACCGGCATCCCAGGCCTTCCGGCGCGCTCTGTATGGGCCAAAGGAGAGCGCGGCCACAAAGCCATGCATGGTTCCGGCGGGTTCGCCGCCGAATGGCATGACACTGCCGATGGCAAATTCGAATGGAAGGGCGACACCTCCAGCGACGAACTCTGTTCTCATTTTTACTCAGTCGGCCTCTTTTTTGAACATGTCGCTCAAGGCGAGGAAATCGAACAGGCCAAATCATTGCTCGCCCGCATCGCGACTCACCTCATCGATCATCAATGGAAACTAGTCGATCTCGACGGCAAACCCACCCGCTGGGGACGATGGGATCCGGAATACTTCCTGACCGACGAGGGCCGTTTCGATCGAGGACTGCAAAGCCTCGAAATCCTCTCGTTCATGAAGATGGCCTTTGCCATGACCGCAGACTCCAAATTTGCCGACGCCTACAAACAACTCGTCGACCTCGGCTACGCCGAGTACACCCTGCGCCAACGTCAGGTGTTCCCGCCCGACAGCATTCTTCACTTCGAAGATCAACTCGCATTCTGGTGCTGGTGGAATCTCCTCCGCCATGAACAAGACCCTGAGCTTCGTTCACTCTACCGACGAGGCTTCGAACGTAGCTACGAAGTCGTCCGCGTTGAGAAAAACCCCTGGTACAACTTCCTCTATGGCACGCTCACCGGCAATGAATGCGACGCGCATGCCGCCGTTGCGCACCTTCGCGATTGGCCGCTCGACCTCACCGTCTGGTCCTATCAAAACGCCCATCGCACCGATCTGAAAACCCCGGCGGGTTATGTCGCCCTCAAAGGAGGCACTCGAGCATTTCCCGCCCGCGAACAGGAACCGCTGCGTTGGGACGCTTGGACCATGAAGGCCAACGGCGGATCCGCCGGTCGCGATATCATCGAACCCGGTGGATGGCTCCTCGCCTATTGGATGGGCCGTTTTCATGGCTTCATCCAGGCTCCCGCGGTCAAGGAACCTGCACTCCTCAACGTCATCCATACGTATGGCCGCGAACGAGGGGCACGCCCCTACGATGGACCTCCACGCCCAGACGGCTTTTGAACCACCGCCCGCCGCCGGAACCACGCACCTCAGATCTTACTCGCGATAAACAAATTCGTTGGAATTGAGCAATGCATGGCAGAAATCCACCAACGCGGCCCCTTGATCCGGATCTATCCGATCCAATCCAACCGAGGGGAGCGCAATGGGTTCTCCGTTCCGCCGCCGTTCCGCAATAATTCCCCGGTGGTCATTCAGAAATTTTCTCGAACTCTCCAGTTCATCTGAAGTAGCGCTACGTCCATAGGCTAAACGCCAAGCAGCTTCAATCTGTCGATCGTCATTTGCCCCGACTGCCTCCAACACACGCCCCGCAAACCCCTGAGCCCACTCATGTGTCACCCGGCTATTGAGCAAGGTCAATGCCTGCACGGGACTGGTCGTGATGTTCCGCCGAGAACAAGTTTCATGGGTGTCGGGCATGTCGAATGTCTCGAACATCGGATAACGCGTGTTGCGTCGGACGAACACGTACACACTTCGCCGATCCGGCGCTCCCGGCTCGGAACTTACCTTCCACCCACCCCGTGTCTCCATACCCGGCGGCAGTTCTGGAAACACACTGGGTCCACCCATTTCAACATTGAGCCTCCCGGAGACTGCCAACGCCGCATCCCGAATGACTTCCCCCTCCAATCGAACCCTGGGAAATACCGCGAGATAGCGATTATCGGGATCCAGTTTAGCAAACGATACCGGGGACGCGCCGCCAGACTCCATCCCTGAATCCGGCGTCATCGTCGACTGCCGCTGATACACCGCAGAGCGCACAATCAGTCGATGCAATTGCTTGAGACTCCAACCGGTCCGCATGAACTCACCCGCCAACCAATCCAGCAACTCGGGGTGCGAGGGTGTCTCGCCTTTGAATCCAAAATCGCCAGCCGTCCGAACCAAGCCCAGTCCGAAATGATGCTGCCAAACCCGATTGACCAAGACCCGGCTCGCCAGGGGATTCGATGAATCCGTCAACCACCGAGCCAACGCCGAACGGCGCCCTGAACTGCGCCGGGAGTGCATGAACGCCAAGTCGGAGCCCACGCCGTTGGCGCTAGCCTGAGGTGTTCCCAACAATACTGGCAGGATTTCAGGATCAGGCAATCCCAACACCGACGGAAACCCAGGCATCACTTCGTCGCGCGGAGAATTCCAATTGCCGCGTCCAAGAATATGCGTCGGCGGAACTTGATCGGCGACGTCCGTCACCGCAGCTGCCCGGGGCAGTCTTCCAGGGTGTTCCCCAGCAAACCGATCAAGCTGCTTCTTCAACTCCTGCCAGCGCGCTTTTTCCTCCTTCTTCATGCGACTCGAACAGGCGCTCGGAGGGGCTAGGTATTGGTGGGAATCTGGATCCAAATAGAGTCGAGCCTTTGCCACCATCTGATGTTCAAAGGCCGTCCGATCGACCGCCGGTTTGCGCAAGGCCACCTGGATGTTCTCCGGATATTTCTCCACATAATCCTGAAGGATGGCGGTGCGGTGCGGCGATTCTAATCGCTCCATCTCTTCCCGGATCCCCTGGGTCTTGCTTTCCCAAACCGTCAACCGTTTGTGGTATTCCCTTCGTTCGGCATCCGACACCAAGGGCGTGTGGTCATTGGCCGCGCTGTTCGCGAAAAAAGCCTGGAGTTTGAAATAGTCCGCCTGGGAAATCGGATCAAACTTGTGGTCGTGACACCGCGCGCACGCCACCGTTATTCCAATGAACACCGAACCTACCGTATCGGTGATATCATTTAGTATTTCCTGACGCCGCTGCATGAGATTGCGGGCATTCGATTCATCCGGGTAATGACGATTGAACCCGGTGGCAATCAGTGCTTCCGAGTTTCCCGGCCACAACTCATCACCAGCGATCTGCTCCTGAACAAATCGATCATACGGTTTGTCCGCATTGAGAGATCGGACGACATAATCCCGGTAACGCCACGCATTGGGTCGAGTTTCGTCCGCCTTGAAACCCTCACTCTCGGCATAACGCGCCAAGTCGAGCCAGTGCCGCGCCCACCGCTCGCCATAACGAGGGGACGACAACAATCGATCAACGACCCGGTCCCAAGCGGCCGCGGATAGATCCTGCTCAAATGCTGTCACCTCGTCCGGGGTGGGCGGAATGCCGACCAAATCCAGGCTGAGTCGACGGATCAGCGTGGCTCGAGAAGCTTGAGGTGCGGCCTTTAAACCATGCTGCTTCAGTCCTGCCTCGACGAATGCATCGATCGGTGTTTGAACCATGGCACTGGCCGACACTTCTGGAACCGGAACCGTCGGAATTGGCCGAAACGACCACAAGGGCGGTGGCGACTCCGCCTTGGATTCCACCGCCAACGCACACCAAAAATGTGGCTCTGCAAAAGCCCAAGCCAACCACGTAGTTAGCCAAACAACCCGGCGACACGCCCCGCGACTGCGATGTAATAAGTTCGGCATTTGCAATTCGGTGACGACCGCATCATGCCAAATCAGCGCCATGTGTAAACCGTTCAAATAAGCCAGATACAAGGCTTATTAAAGTGCGCATCTCAGTTTTTTTCGAGGTTGTAGCGATGCGGGCTGCGATTGTGGTTAGTTATTGGCGAGGGAGGGAGGTTTGGCGTGTGGGAAGAGATCGTGCCAGCGGTGGTTGCGCCAGAAGGTTTCCAGGCACAAGA
>SXSK01000363.1 GCA_005793375.1 Verrucomicrobiales bacterium
CCCTGACTTTGAGCCGTCAATCGTTCCAAGAGAGATTTTCTGACCCAACGACCGGCAACACGGATGGCGTCTAACATTCATCCAGCATGCGTAACACTTGGACAAATGTCTAGAGGGGATCTTTAGAGACAAAGATGAGGGTCCTCCACCGCTTTGGGGGAATTCCCGGAACGACCCCTCTCCAAATGTCGGCAACTCGGAGATGCGCCCTGACAGTTGCGCTTGGCTTGCGCTCGGAGTTCCGCCATTAGGCGCTTCAAGTGTCTGTGCGGGTTTACTAAGATCACGGCGGGTTCACAAAGGCAGCATCTTGACAGCAATTCTATGTAGCATCATGATGCGTTTATGCGAACCACAGTGACTTTGGACAACGATGTGGAGAGAATGCTGCGGGAGGCAATGCATCGCTCCCGGAGTGGGTTTAAGCAAACGATCAACGCTGCCATTCGCGCGGGGTTGGGTCAAAAAGGGGGCGCATCGACGCGACGCCCATTCATCTTGAAGGCGAGGCCACTCGGCCTCCGGTCTGGATTAGACCCAACGGGCTTCAACAAAATGGCCGATGACCTCGAACTGGATGCCGTGCTGAGTAAAGGTCGAATCGACGAGGCGAAGTGATCATTCCCGACATCAATCTGCTGCTCTACGCGTACGACTCCAATTCCCCCTTTCACGCCAAAGCGTCGAACTGGTGGAAGTCGTGTCTCTCCGGGACAGAAACGATCGGGTTGTTGCATGTCGTGGTATTCGGATTTGTCCGCATTGCCACCAATTCTCGCGCCTTCCTGAATCCTATGACCTCAGCGGAAGCGGCGAGTCATGTGCATTCGTGGCTCGAACAGCCTGCGGTGAAAGTGCTCGACCCTGACCCCGAGCATCTCCAGCAAGTGCTTAAGCTTTTGGTAGGCTTGGGCACGGCGGGTAATTTGGTCAGCGATGCCCAGATGGCCGCGCTGGCTATGGATCATGATGCAGTATTGCACACCGCCGATGCGGATTTCGTTAGGTTCCAAGGGTTGCGTTGGTTCAACCCGATTTCCGGGACTAAAGGCGCCCACTTGCGCCGAGCCAAGTCTTCATAAGCCCTGAGGAGTCGTTTCAGCCGGAACTATGAGTCGCCCATGCTCGCTCTGACAACTGGGAGTGGCGCTTGTCCGATCTGTTTTGTGCAGAACCAAACCAATCGAAGCTCCCGGCAATTGCGAGCAATCCACTATTTCGTGTGAGATGAGATCTGCCTGAAATGTGAACTCACACGAAGGCACGAAGACACGAAGGCGGGAAAGGAATTGGAAGAGTTCTCCGCTCTCGTGATGTGCGAATGCCGGTTGTGGCCGGCGAGTATCCCCTGAGCTTGGGATCCCAAGAGGCTTGTTTTGACCGGTCCGTTCGGACTGGTGCTGGTGTCACTCAACGGACAGTCCTTTACCCAATCGGAGAAGAGTCCGGACCTTGCAAGGAATTGAGCGAAAGAACGAGGTTATCCATCGTCGTGTGACCCTCGTTTTTGGTCAACACACCGTGCTGCGCGGTATCGAATCGAAAACCGGGCGGATCGATTTGCTCAACCCTTGAGCTTCGATCCGCCCGCCAAGTATCAAGGTCTCCTCCTTGAGTTCAAGGTTGTTTGTTGACCACGATGCTGGTGCTGTGATTAGCAGCGTCGTTGTAGCTCAACGTCGGATGCGTCGCGCCGGTGACCGTTAAGGTCGTGCTGGAGATCGAATTGCTCAACGTGCGCGTGAAGGTGCATCGCCCGTTAGCATCTGTATCGGCACTGTCCGTCGCGCCGCCGGTCCATTGCACGGAAAGCGTTGATCCAGGCACTGCGGCGTGGTTGCCGTCATGCATGGTGACGGTCACAGTGGCAGTCCAATTCTTTCGGCCGCTAGCTGCCGAACTGCCAACGAGGCCGCCCACATGCAACGGATTCGCAGGGGGCGGAGGCGGCAGGGATGTTCCTGTGATCCGGATGTCGTCCAGGTACCAGTTGTCGTTTCTCGTGCTGCTCATGGCGGCATCGAACGCGATGTGAATCTGAGTCGCCGGCAACAGACTGCTCAGATCTCGGAGGACATCGTGTAGCCGCTGACGTACACATCGCCCGCGGCGTCCACCGCGAGTCCTTTCCATCCCATTTCATCGTCGGTCGCGCCGTTGCCGCCCAGGTACCCACTCCAGAGCAGTTGTGTTCCGTCCTTGCTGAACTTCGCGACGTAGGCGTCCCGATATGACAATTCCCCGCTCGAATTGACACCGGGACCAGTGCCGAATCCGGAGGATGTTTCGGGGAGATCGGTTGAAAAGCTGTTCCCCGCGATGATGATATGGCCGTCTTGGCTGACTTTTAGAATCTTGGAATTATCGGACTGGCTCCCGCCCCAGAACGTCGACCAATCGAGCACTGGATCGATGATCAATTCACGTGAACGATCGTAGTTGCCGAGCGCGATGCGGTATTCGCTGGTCGAGACAATCTCGAAGGAGCTTTCAACCGAGTGTTCGATCCCGTCGATGAATTGAAACACCACCGGCCGGCTTTCCGTGAAGTGGCCCTTGGCTGTGCGAATGACCAGATCCCCGGTGTGGGTTTTCTCCAATGCCGTCACGCCATGGTAGCGGAAGCGAAGATCGGGTCTGGCGTGGGGTTGGACATGAACGGTGTATTCGAATCCGTGCTCGTGGCTCTCGAATCGCATTTCTGTTCCGGGGAGAATTTCTGGATAACGCAAGTTGCGGTACGCGGGGACGTTCGCGCGCCATTTCGCGCGATCATTCCCCCGGAAGTAGCTGACGGTGTGGTCATAGACCTTGCCAGCCACTGGTGTCGGTCGAGCCAAATGCCACAGGTTCGGAAATCATTTCCTCGACTGGCGGGGCGGTCGTGAGTGCGGCGCTTGACAACCGTTGGGACTTCGGCAAGCAAGAGTATCTGACTGTATGGGATGCCGCCACTGGGACCAGGCTGGTCTCTCCTGTGTTGGATGTGGGATCGGAAACGGTAGCAGCGCAGTTCACTCAAGCGGGTCCAATCGCTCTGACTTCTATCGGACGGCACACGGTTGGTGGCGGCGGCGGCGGACCGGACCGCTCGGGTATGGGATACGCGAACCGGCCGACAGTTGACAGAGCCGCTTAAGCACGGGCAGTTCGTTCCGATAGCGCGTTTCAGCCCGGATGGGATGCGTATCGTCACCGGGTGCGTAAATGGCACCGCGCAGGTCTGGGATGCGGCCACCGGATTAAAACTGGGCGACCCACTGCGCCACCATGCCCGCGTCACCGACGTGTGTTTCAGCCCCGATGGGCTAACTGTGCTGACCGCTTCGCTCGACCATACGGTGAAGGTCTGGCCCGTGCCCACGGTCAATCCACCCGTCTCGCCAGGGCTCGCGGACTTGGCTGAATCCATGGGCGGGCTGAGGCTGACGGCCGACAGAATTCCGGAAGCCGTCTCTTGGACGAAATGAGCCCACACAGCAGGGTGGCGGCTTGATGGCGGGTCGGCAGTCGGCGAACTGCGAACTCCGGACTAGACTTCATTCCTGACTCGTTCGAGAAGTTCTTTGGTCAGGCGGATGCCTTCGGCTTCAGGAAGTGCGTCCCCTTCGTATTCGATACCGATCCAGCCATGGTAACCATGCTTGAGGACAATCTTGAGCATTCGATTGTAGTCGGTTTCCACGCAATTACCGGCACTATCGAAAGCGTTGCTTTTGGCGCTGACTGCCTTCGCGTAGGGCATCATTTCCTCCACGCCAAGGTATCGATCGTACCAAGTGCCGTCGCCTAAGGCGAAGTTGCCGAAATCGGGCAACGTGCCGACATTGGGTTTGTTGACCAAACGCATGACGCCCGCCAGCCAGCCCCCATTGGACGACAATCCGCCATGGTTCTCCACGATGCAGTTTAAACGCAGGTGGGCACAATAATCGCCGAGTAACGATAAACCCTCGGCGGCGCGTTTCTGTTGGTCCTCGAAACTACCGACGTTGCCGGTGGCGGCATTAACCCGAATGGAGTGTCCTCCCAGGGTCTTCGCGGCGTCCGCCCATTTATGATGATTACTGACCGCGGTTTTGCGTTTGGCGGCATCAGAATCCCCCAAGGAGCCTTCACCGTCGCACATGATCAGCAAGATGCGGACGCCCTCACCATCTGCGCGGTTGCGGAGTTCTCGGAGGTAAGCGGCATCGCCTGCCTTGGTCATCATGAACTGGTTGACCAGTTCAACGGCTTCAATGCCGTGTCTTTTGCGGGCGACCACCGGGAAGTCCAAGTGATCCATTTTGGGTGCCGTTCCCCCGAAGAGTGCCCGGTGATAGGACCATTGCGCGAGACTGATCCGGAACTTGACAGACCCACTCGGCGCTCCGGTGGCGGAGCTATGGCGCTGGACCAGGATGTTGGCTCTCTCCGAATTGTAACAACCGGCTGCGGTAGCGCCGGCAAGGGCGGCAGCGCTGCTGATGAAGGCACGACGAGAAATAATAGAGTTCATGGCGTGATCAGTGAAGTGAGTTTGGGTCGGTTTAGTGCGCCGGGGCAGCCGTGCCCGACGCCGAGGGATCTGTTTTTCGTGGCGGATGGAAGAACAATGCCAGGGCCACGGCGGCGGCCACGGAGCAACCTAGCGGCACGAGGAATAACCCCTTGAAATTGATGGTCTCCCCAGACTTGTAAACGACTTGCGCCAAGTAGGGACAGATGGAGTTCGCGACGAGGGCGCCGATGCCCAGGATCATGAGATTAAACAACCCTTGGGCACTCGATCGGATATCTTTGGGGAAATATTCATCGACGAAGATGTACACCGTGGCGAAGAAGAAGGCGTAGCAGATGCCGTGGAGTACTTGGATCAAGATGATCAGCGGGGCGCTCTGCGGAAAGAACGAGTACACGGCGAATCGCGCGGCATGGCCCAGGATCCCGAAAATCATGGTGGTCCGCCATCCGAGGGTCTTGAGTGTGAAACCCAGGATGAACATGGTCAGGATCTCGGCGATTTGTCCGATGCTCATGACGGGCATGATGACGTTTCCTGGCAGTCCAACGCCACCGTCGGCAGCCTTGGTGGCGAGGAAGGTGCCCGTCCAATTGAAATAACAATTGTGGACAAAGGAATCGACAAAAGTGACCAGCCAAAGGACCAGCACAAACGGTTGTTTGAGCAGTTTCAAGGCATCGACCCAAGCCATGCTGCTGGCGGTGGCACTCGCGGGTTTCGGCGGCGTGTGTGGCAGGGTCAGGCTGAAGGCGGCCAGTACCAGGGAAGCAATACCGGCGACAATGAAGGTCCAGACCGTGGCGTCCTGTAATGCTTGACCGCTCAATCCATTGTCCAAGGCGGAGAGCACTGTGTTCATCAAGCCTTGGGGGTTGGCGGCTTTGACTTTGTTCCAATCCACGAAAATAAAGGCAAACGGCCAAGCAGCGAGAATCCAGCCGATAGTGCCACCCATTCGAACGATGCCGAATTCCTTTTGGGGATCCTTCATGTTCGCAAAGGCGATCGCGTTCGTGATGGAGATGGTTGGCACGTATAACAAGCAGTGAACCATCATCAGGCCAAAAAACGGCCAGAAGGATTTCGTGAAGCCAAGGCCGAGCATGGCCAGTCCACCCACGAGATGGCTGAAGGCGAGAAAACGTTCAGCGGAGAAATTGCGGTCCGCAAACTGGTTGCTGAAGAACATGCCAACGATGGATGCGATGGGAAATGCATTCAGAATCCAGGCTTGTTCCCCTGCGCTGAATTTTAGGCTGGGAAGGTAGCTGAATATCAGCGGCAACCAGGCGCCCCAGATAAAAAACTCCAGGACCATCATTAAGAACAGTTTGAATCGAACGGAAGAATTCATAGGCGAGTGGGCGGGAGGCTAGGGATCGGGAGCAAGTGAGACAAGCTCGAGGAATGAAGAATTGGAATCGGGGTACCATTTGATCGGTTTGACTCCCAGGCTTCCGCGATTTTTCCTTCTCGGCCACCCAGTTAACCGAGGCAACCCAGTGCATGACAATCCAATGGCGATGCCGCATCGCTGAGATTGGTGCCACTGTCTCCAGCGATTCTCATCTCAACAAATGGCACTTGAGCCGCTTTGAGGCGGAACGAGTTTCATCGCGAGACATGCTGCGCCTTCTCGATACCCTATTGTCAAGGAACTCCCGGTACTTCACGGTGTCCGCGTGAAACATCCCCTGTTGCTTGTCATTTATACGCTGTGGCTGGCGCTCCATCCCGCCCTGGCAGAGCCGATCAAGGTGCTCATTCTCGACGGCCAAAACAATCACAACTGGAAAGCCATGACGCCGTTCATGAAGAGTCAGTTGGAAAAGGCAGGTCAATTCCGCGTCGAGGTTTCCACCACGCCACCAGCCGCGCCGAACATACCAAAGAATTTGAGTCCGGAACAAAAGGCCCGAGCTGAACAGGCGGCCATTGAATTGAAACAGCAACTCTCCGAGGCCTGGATAGCCTGGCGCCCCGACTTTTCCCGGTATGACGTTATCGTAAGCAATTACAACGGTGAAGATTGGCCTCAACCCGTGCGCACCGCCTTTGAATCCTATATGAAGAACGGCGGACGTTTCGTCTGCGTACACGCCGCCAATAATTCATTTCCCAGTTGGACGGAATACAACCGGATCATCGGCTTGGGTGGCTGGGGCGATCGCACCGAAAAACACGGGCCTTACGTCTATTTCGATGAATCTGGTAAGGAAGTGCGCGACACCCGTCCCGGCAGTGGCGGTAGTCATGGACCTCAACACGAATTCATCATTGAGTTGCGGAATTCGCAGCACCCGATCACGAAAGGTATGCCTCTGAAGTGGAAACATACGCAGGACGAACTTTACGATTCGTTGCGCGGACCCGCTGAGAATATGGAGATCCTGGCTACCGCCTGGTGCGAGAAAAGCAAACGCCATGAACCCATGATGATGGTCATTCAATACGGTCGAGGGCGGGTCTTTCATACACCGATGGGTCACGAGAATGGCAAGTCGCTCCAATGCGTGGGATTTCTGACCACGCTCCAACGTGCGTGCGAGTGGTTGGTGACGGATAAAGTGACTTCGGCGATCCCTGCCAATTTCCCGAGCGCCGAGAAGTCCAGCCTAGTCGACGGCCGCTGACGCCTGAGCAATGTCGCACTGCCGAGGCGGGAAGAACGCAGAGAGTACGGTTGAAAGGGAACGTGAAGTCATCTCTGCGGCCCTTCTGACTCTGCGGTGTGAACCTCACCCGTCCGACCAGAATCGCTACGCAGTCACTGTTTTTCTTGACGGGTTTCTAAAGAAGATCAGGAACACGATCAGGACCGCCGCAGAACCCCAGGCTGGATATATCCAGATGCCGTGCCAGTCGTGGGCGATGGCTCCAACAGGTTGTGCAAGCGTATGGATGGCTTGGGATTTTCCAGCCAGAGTGCTGCCGACAAAGTTCCCAACTCCCCAGAGGATGAAGGCGATGAATCCTTGCGCGGCGCCGCGCATACGTTCGTTGGCCTCGTCGTCGACATAGAGTTGACCTGCAATGAACAAAAAGTCGTAACACACACCATGGAGCAGGATCGCGGCAAAGATCAGGGACGTGCCTAAGTTCGGGTTGTTGACACTTCCGGCGAGCAGGAAATAGCGCGTGACCCAGGCGAGGATTCCGAGGAACAAGGTCTTTTTGTACCCCAGCGTTTTCAGCATCACCGGCAGGAGAATCAGAAATAGGACGTCCGAAACCTGGGCCAACGACATCTTGGCTGCGCTGTACTGCCAACCCAACTCGGTCACGTACATGTTCATGTTCACGAAATAAAAATAGAGCGGGATGCAGATGAGGAACATGCAGAGGATGAAAACCGCGAAGGCTGGTTTCTTCATCAGCGCCAAGGCATCGAGTCCGAGGATTTCGCTCAGACGCACATCGCGGCCGGTTTTTCTGGGGGGCGTATGGGGTAGCGTGAGCGAAAACAATCCCAGTGCGATGGAGACGCAGCCGGCGAGATAAAATTGAACCGGTGATTGTTCCCCTTGGAGGCCTAAACTCAGGGTGACGCCTCCGGCGATCCAACCGACGGCGGAAAGAGTTTTCACCAAGGGGAAATCGCGTTTCGGATCAGATAGGTGATGAAGCGACAAGGAATTGCCCAGGGCGAGCGTTGGTGCGTACGAGGCGCAATAAGCGATCAGCACGGGGTAGAACGATCCGAAGGTAGTGAACTTTGGCAGCACGAAGAGCAGGGCGCCACCCAAGATCCCGAGAAAGGCCAGGATCTTCTCCGAAGCAAAGTAGCGATCGGCGATCAAACCGACAAAGAACGGGGAGATCATCGACCCAATGGCAAACGCACCGTACGCGAGTCCAATCTGTCCCCCTTCAAACCCCAGAGTTTTGCCCAAATAGGTGCCGAGGCTGACGTACCATGATCCCCAGATAAAATATTGGAGGAACATGAACGCGGCGAGCCGGACTTTAAGAGAAGTTTGCATGTGGTGGAGCAGTGGCTACCCAAATGGAATCACGCATTATCCTGGAGCGCGCCTGGAATCAGGCCTTCGCAATTCAACGTGGCAGCACCATTCTCGGTGCATACGGCGTAGCGCACACGGCGTCCTTGGGTTTGACCCGCCCATCCGATTTCGTTGTCGTCTTCCGCATACATCGCTACCGCGGCATGTTCTCCTCTGGCGTTGATAGCATAGAAGGTGATGTTGAAGTTTGGATCGCCGTTGGACTTGCGCAGGCGTTTTTCGATGGTGTTAGCGCGTATGCGACGCAGCGCTTCGAGACAAGCGTCCTTCGGATGCTTGCCTTGGCGCATCATTTCAACCACGAGGTAGGACGAGAGATTGAACAGATTGGCTTCACCGCGTCCGGTCGAACCCGCTGCACCCACCGTGCCGTCGACGTAAAGTCCGGCGCCGAGAATGGGTGAATCGCCTACTCGACCGGGAATCTTCCAGGCGAGGCCGCTGGTTGTGGTGACCCCGCATAGTTCGCCCTTCGAATTGACGCCATTGCAGTTGATGGTGCCCCAGTAGTGGCGTGCTGGAATGACGCCTTCGGCGATCAACTTCCGAAGGATTCCCTGGTTGTCGAGACGCGCGCTGGTCTTGCGATCCTGCGGCCGCAGGTAATGCTTCGGGTCCGTCTGGCGCTTCCATTCCAACCAGGCTTTGCGCGAACGTTCGGTATTGAGATCCGCCTCGATGGTAAAGCCCATGTTTCGGGCGAAGTCCTGGGCGCCCTTGCCGACCAGCAGGTGGTGATCTGTGGATTCCATCACGGCGTGGGCCACTTTGGAAGGGGTGCGCACCCCTTCGAGCGCGGCGACACCGCCCGCCCGCTTTTTGGGTCCGTGCATGCAACAGGAATCCAACTGCACCACACCATCGGCATTGGGCAGACCTCCGTAGCCGACGCTAGTGTCTTCGGGGTCGAGTTCCACAACATTCACTCCTGCGATCAACGCCTCGAGCACGTCAGTCCCTTCCAGCATCTGAGTGAATGCCGTCTCGACGCATGTCTTGGTGCCGCCGTTCTTGTGAAAATTGCCGTTGGCCGATGAAATGACGATTGGTTTCGCGCTCTTCGAGGAGATGACTGCAGGTGCCTGGGCGTTGACAGTGGTCTGTGCTGCTGAGAGCGAGGCTGTGGCCGCCACACCGGCGGTTGTGGTCTTCACGAACTCGCGACGGTTTAGGCGATGGTTCATGGGCCGCATGCTATTGCTGCCGCGGCGTGCCATCAACCTGGAAACGTCGGTTGGCACGTTGAGGACAGCGGTTTGGCGTTGTGGGTTATTAGCTTAGTAAGACTAAGGAATTTACCTATTGAGTGCTGGTGTTTGGGACGCTTGTTTTGAAGGTAGACGATGGTACAAAGACGCCTACGGATCGTTGTTTCGGCGTAAAACGCGACAAGTGGTCCCGAGAAGTGCGGGTTTTCTTGGATAAGAGTTCGTTCGGCAAAGCCATCCAGGAACTCTTCATTTTAGAACTTACAATCAACTGAAGCCTATATGAAATACACGTCGATTAATTGGAAGATGCAGGCGCTGCTGGCTGCCGTATTTGCTGCCATCAGTGCGGGAAGCGCTGTTGCAGCACCTGTCACTTTGGCTGGCTTGGTAGCAGGTGGGACGGTGACAAGCGGCGACAAAGTCTTTTTCGAGTTCCACAATGTCACCCAGGTAGGTGACATTAACGTTCCCCTGGATGAGATTTTTGTTGATCCGATTTTGGGAGGTCCTGGGGCTGTGGAGGTGGAGTATGGAATCCGGTTCAGTTCGGCGCTTTGGTCACTGACTGGCCCTGGGCTGAGTTACGATATCGGCATTGATTTCCACGTCCGCCAAAGCGCGCGTCAGGCGCTCATTACCGACAACACGCTCGAATTCACCGGCGGGGTATTCAATGGCGGCACCATCCGCATTGCTGAAGGCGTGATCGACCACGCCACTCGAGTGACGTTGGCGAACAAATTTGTGTTCGCTGATTCGACGGGTGCCAAACTCGAAGATCATCAAGTGTTTCCAGGTGGTCCTTACGTAGAACTCGAGATCAGCAAAGATTTCGCCATGACTACGGGGCAGGACCAGCAATCCAGAGCCTTTGTCAGCCACTTTGATCAAACGTTTTCACAGAAACAGGTTCCGGAGGGCGGCGTTGGGGCGACCGCAGCTTTGGCTCTCGCTGGGTTGGTTGGTTTCGCGACGATCAACCGAAAGCGGTAGTTCGCTGGCTCGCAGTGGGGGTTCTTGTAAGTAGGGCGAGGGTGGTGTGTGTTCACCATCCTCGTCTTTTTGTTGGCGGATACCGCGGGGTGGGGCGCATCTCCAAGTTGCTGATATTTGGATGGGTCGTCCCGGGAATTCCCCAAAAGCGGTGGAGGGCCACCGCCGCCATTTTGCAGCCCTCTGCCGCTTTCCCCCCCCCCAGTATCCAATGCGTCGTCTTGAACTCGGAGGTGTCCCCCGCGGCGTGGGCGCTGTGATTGGGGCCTGTCTAGGTTCGAGACCGGACTCAAGCGAGCACTTTTTTGATCACAACGGCTTGTTTGGTGACATTGCTCAGTCGTTGTTGGAGGCCACCAGCGACGGGAAACGTCAGTTTGGTGTGATCCAGGCCTAGCAGATGGAGCATCGTGGCATGAAGGTCTTGAGGTTGCACGGGATCCTCAACGACCGCGTAGCCAAACTCATCGGTCTGTCCAAAACTGTGGCCGCGTTTGACCCCCGCACCAGCCATCCAAATGGTGAAGGCCTGGGGATTGTGATCCCGTCCGTACACGCGTTTGTCGACCCCGCCGCGATTCTCCGCCATGGGTGTCCGACCGAATTCGCCGCCCCAGACGACGAGCGTTTCGTTTAAGAGTCCGCGCTCCTCAAGATCAGTTAGCAATGCAGCGATGGGGCGATCGATGGAACGACACTTCTTCACGAAGCCGTCACGCAAGTCTTCGCTGGCGGCGGCTCCGTGGCTGTCCCAGCCCCAGTCGTAGAGTTGCACATGGCGTACCCCACGTTCGACGAGTCGTCTTGCGAGCAGGCAGTTGTTGGCAAAACTCTCCTTGCCGAGTTCGGTACCATAAGCTTCGTGGACTGCCGACGGCTCTTGTTTTAAGTCAAACGAATCGGTGGCGTTGGCCTGCATTCGGAACGCCAGTTCGTATTGTGCCGTGCGCGCAAGTGTTTCTGGGTCGCCGAGTTCCTCATGTGTCTGGCGATTCAGTTGCTCAATGGCGCTAATCACTGAGCCCCGCAATTGCCGGTCGATGCCTGCCGGGTTAGCGAGATAGAGTACGGGATCGCCATCGCTGCGGCACTGGACGCCTTGGTAGACGCCTGGGAGGAACCCCGCGCTCCACACACTCTTCCCCGCGTCAACCATTCGGCCTCCGCTCAGGAGGACAATAAACCCGGGCAGATTCTGGTTTTCCGTGCCGAGTCCATACGTGACCCAGGCCCCGGTACTTGCTGAACCGATCAAGGGCGAACCGGTCTGCATCAGGAACTGCGCTGGTGCATGATTGAACTGATCCGTGTTCATCGAACGGATGACGCACACCTTGTCCAAGACTCGCTCGAACTGTGGTAATTGATTGCTAATCCATTGCCCGGTCTTCGACTCCTGATGGAATGGATGCACACTACCCAGCATGCGGGGCGTCCCTCGGATAAAAGCAAAGCGTTTCCCTTCGAGGAACGATGGTGGGCAGAATTGATGGTCTAGTTGGGTCAGTTGTGGCTTGTGCTCAAATAATTCCAACTGACTTGGCGATCCTGCCATGTGCAGATAGATGACGTGTTTGGCCTTGGCGGGAAAATGTGGTGGCCGCGGCTCAAGCGGTCTTGTCGGGTCACGTCTCGGCAAGGCTGCGTGTCCGGTTGCGGCAGCATGCAGTGATTGTTCTGCCAGCCACATCGCGCCCAACCCGGTAGTGCAGCGCTGGAGGAAGTGGCGGCGCGTGATGCTAGCGAGGTGTTCCTGCTGCAGGTATGCGGTCCGGGTGAGGGCATTCATTGGAATCAGCGCGTCAGGACGGTGTCCAAGTTCAACAAGGCGTTCGCCACCACGGTCAACGCTGCGAGTTCTGTTGTTTGTCCAAGAGCCGATGCGTCCTTGGGATCGTCGGTGATTCGTTGCTGGGCTTGTCGGTACAATTCCATCAGGGGCGAGGTTTCCCTCGGTGTCATCGGACGTCCGGTGGCGAGTTGCCAGCCCCGGGCGATCCGCTGTTCCGTGGTGTTACCGGCGGTGAGCATGCGCGTCGCCAATCCCTTCGCCGCCTCCAGGTAGACAGGGTCGTTGAGTGTCACCAGAGCCTGCAACGGCGTGTTGGTGGGGAGACGTTTGACGGTGCAGTATTCGCGACTCGGCGCGTCAAATGTCTGAAAGCTGGGGTATCCGCTGGTGCGCCTAATAAACGTGTAGATCGCCCTCCGATACGCATCGTCACCGGGAGACGTGACCCACTTGCCGCCATTGTAGACCGTGCGCCAGATGCCTTCCGGCTGCTGTGGCATTACGGGTGGGCCACCCAATTTTGAGGAGAGCAATCCGGAAGCCGATAGCGCTTGGTCACGAACCATCTCGGCTGTGAGTCGTTGGCGTGGGCCTCGAGCGAGCAGGCGATTGCGTGGGTCGCGCGCCAGCAAGTCACTGGAAACGCGGGAATCCTGACGGTAGGTCGCGCTCAACACCAATTCGCGCAGCAAGGTCTTTGGCTTGAATTGGAGTTCCCGGGCGAATCGAACCGCCAGCCAATCCAACAACTCTGGATGCGACGGCTCCTGTCCGGTGGTTCCGAATTCCTCGCTGCTCTCAACCAGACCTAGACCGAAGAGCTGTTCCCAGAACCGATTCACGGCGACACGCGCGAACAAGGGGTGATCCGGTGAGGTCAACCAGCGAGCCATCTGTAATCGGTTCGTGACAAGCATAGGCCCTAGTAATGCCGGTACGCCGGGTGCCACCAGTGCCCCCTTTGTCAACCAGTTCCCGCGCAGGAACACCCGAGTTTCACGGAGCTGATTCAGGGGTTGTTCCGCCATGACCGGAACAGCGACGCTCGGGATCCTGTCGATTTCTTTCCCGAGCGTATTGAGCTCTGCCCGGCGGAGTGACTGAGCCTCCAAGAGGTCCGTCCAGGAGGCGTCCGGACTCATGGCGATCCGGAGGCGACGGATGGCTTGTGCCTTGATGCCACTTGATTGCATGTTCTGGGACAACACGAACCGCAGGCTAGAGCCAGCCGGAAGGGTGACTGGTTTGGTGGGAATGAACACCGCGGTCCGCTTCCGATGGAACCGCGGATAACCGCACCAGCCTCCGGGATCGTCGCTCAGGGAAGCCTCCACTTCGAAGAAGGCGTCGGGATCTTCGTCGTAGCCTGTTTCCAGTGGGATATCAACCGCCTGAGCCTCGTCTCCGGATGGCAGCCACTTAACTTGGATCCGGGAGAGGACAAAACCCGGCTCCGGCAATGAAATGGCCCGTTCCAAGTCATCTGGCAGAACTTCCAGGCGGAGCGCGTTAAAAACACCCCCGGCTGAAATGGGAACGTCCACAGTGTAAATGGAGTTCAGGGTGATGGTGCCCGTCGCGATGACTTCGGGCACGCCGTCGCCCTCGGAAAGGCGCGCGACCAATTTCGCCTGTCCGGTGGATGTCGCCCGGTTGGCATGAAGTGGCTGCCATCGGGTCCTTGCCTCGAGGGACATGCCCTCCGAATGCAGTTGCTGGCGCAATACGCGCCTCCGAGTCTCTAGTTGGGAAAGTTTCGGAAGGTCATTCTCGTCTTGTGCCACACGCAGAAGGGGAAAGTCTTCGTTTGAATCATGATCGCGCGTCGTGTTGAACAAAGCAGCAAACTGGTAATAGCACTACAGCGACAGTTCACTTAAAGTTTGGAAGATGAAGGGGAAAAGCGCCGTTCTTGGCGCGACGGCTGGAAAGCTGTCGATCGCACCCGACGACATTTTTAGCTTGCGCGGAACTGGCCCGCCCGTTAATCTGCG
>SXSK01000364.1 GCA_005793375.1 Verrucomicrobiales bacterium
ATTCGCGATGAAGGCGCTACCGGACGCGGTTCTCGTCCAAAAGCCGGCCTCACCGGGTTCAGCGTCTCCAACCTGCTGATCCCGGAGACTCAAGAGCCCTGGGAACAATCGATTTTCGGAAAACCGGAACATATCGCCAGCCCACTTCAGATCATGATCGACGGTCCGCTGGGTGGCGCTGCATTCAACAATGAATTCGGGCGTCCGAATCTCGGCGGCTACTTCCGCGTTTATGAACAGACCGTGGCGGGCAAGCGTCGCGGGTATCATAAGCCCATTATGATTGCGGGCGGCATCGGTACGATCTCGGAATCGCAGACGTCGAAACTGCCTTTTGAAGCCGGCACATTGCTCATTCAACTCGGCGGACCCGGCATGCGTATTGGCATGGGAGGAGGCGCCGCCAGTTCCATGGCCGCCGGCGCCAATACCGCGGAACTCGACTTCGATTCCGTTCAACGTGGCAACCCGGAAATTCAACGCCGCGCCCACGAGGTCATCTCGCAATGCACCGCCCTCGGCGACCAAAACCCGATCCTCGCCATTCACGATGTCGGCGCTGGTGGCATATCGAACGCCTTTCCCGAGCTCGTCCACGGAGCCAACTGCGGTGCCCGCTTCGATCTGCGAATGGTGCCGCTTGAGGAATCGGGGCTGGCCCCTAAAGAAATCTGGTGCAACGAAAGCCAGGAGCGTTACGTCCTGGCGATTCGTCCTGAATCACTCCCGCTGTTTGAACTACTCTGCCGACGTGAACGCTGCCCCTTTTCGGTGGTGGGTACCGCTACCGAAGAGAAGCGGTTAGTCCTCGAAGACGGACCCAACGGAGAACGTGCCATCGATATGCCCATGGAGGTGCTCCTCGGCAAACCACCCAAGATGCGTCGGGAGGTTCAACGCGCCACATGGACGTCCGAGCCCTTCGACCCATCTGGAGTTCACCTGCCAGACGCCGCCTTGGCTGTCCTTCGGCATCCTACTGTCGCCAGCAAACGCTTCTTGATCACCATCGGCGACCGCACGGTGGGCGGTCTCTCTTCGCGAGATCCCATGGTCGGCCCCTGGCAGGTCCCCGTGGCAGATTGTGCCATCACCCTCGCCGATTACTCTGGGTTTCGGGGCGAAGCCATGAGCATGGGGGAACGTACCCCGCTGGCGTCCGTCAATGCCTCAGCTTCCGGTCGCATGGCGGTCGGTGAAGCCTTAACCAATCTGCTCGCGGCCCCCATCGAACTGCCACGGGTCAAACTCAGTTGCAACTGGATGGCGGCCTGTGGCGAGCCCGGCGAAGACGCGGCGCTCTATGATACCGTTCGCGCCGTCGGCATGGAACTCTGCCCGGCTCTCGGCATCAGCGTTCCCGTCGGCAAAGATAGCCTTTCCATGCGCACCCGCTGGAAAGAAGGCGATCAATCCCGCCAAGTGACGGCACCCATCAGCCTGATCGTGAGCGCTTTTGTGACGTTGGCTGACATCCGCACCGCGCTCACGCCCCAGTTACAAGCCGGAGCGACTTCGCTCATCCTCATCGATCTCGGCTTTGGGAAGAATCGATTGGGCGGCTCCATGCTGGCCCAGGTAACCAATCAATTCGGTGGCGAGCCCCCGGATGTGGACGACCCGGCGCGTCTCACAAACCTCGTCAATGCCATCAACACCCTGCGTCAACAGGGCCTGTTACTTGCTTACCACGACCGGAGCGATGGTGGTTTGTGGAGTTGTCTGTGTGAAATGGCCTTCGCGTCGAACACAGGGTTATCGATCCAATTGGATTCGATGGTTGCCATCGAGCCAGCCGCCACCGCTACCAATCCTCAACCGGCCCTGGCAGCATTGTTCACCGAAGAACTCGGTGTGGTGATCCAGGTCGCCGAGACCCACGTCGCGCAAACACTCACCGAACTATCGCGATTCGGTTTTGAGGGTCGAACTCACCTCGTCGCCAAACCTAAAACAACACACACCCTCGACGTGTCCCTCCGCGGGAAATCCCTGCTCACGTCGACTCTTCAGTCGCTTCACCAAACTTGGGACGACGTCAGTTGGCGAATCTCCAGACAGCGCGACAACCCTGCGAGCGCCGATTCCGAGCATCAAATCCAAGGAGACCCTACAGACCCTGGGCTCCACGTGCATTTGACCTTCGTGCCACAAGCACCTCGAATTCTCTCTTCACGCCCGCGCGTCGCCATCCTTCGCGAGCAAGGTGTTAACAGTCATTTGGAGATGAGTTACGCCATGGCCAAAGCCGGTTTCGATTCTTTCGATGTCCATATGACGGATCTTCAATCGGGCCGATTGAAGCTCGACTCCTTTCGAGGATTTGTTGCCTGCGGAGGTTTCACCTATGGCGACACGCTCGGTGCCGGCGAAGGTTGGGCTAGGTCCATCCTGTTCAATGCAATCCTTGGAGATCAGTTCAAAGCTTTCTTCGCCCGCTCAGACACCTTTGGGTTGGGCGTGTGCAATGGATGCCAGATGATGGCGGCGTTATCATCCATCATTCCCGGTGCGGAAGCCTGGCCCAAATTCACTCGTAATCGGAGTGAACAGTTCGAGGCGCGGCTCAGTTTGGTTGAAGTTCTCGAGAGCCCATCGATCTTCTTTCGTGGAATGGCTGGCAGCCGGATTCCCATCGCGGTTTCCCATGGGGAGGGTTATGCCGATTTTTCCCAACGTGGCGACCCAACCAAGGTTTATCGAGCCTTGCGGTTTGTGGATCACACCGGAAAGCCCACTGAGAATTATCCCTTCAACCCCAATGGAAGTCCGGACGGCCTGACGTCGGTGACGACACCCGACGGTCGCTTCACGGCACTCATGCCTCATCCAGAGCGGGTGTTTCGGAACATATTAATGAGCTGGACGAGTGGCGATCGCAGCGACGTGAGCCCATGGATGCAGATGTTCCACAATGCCCGATCCTGGGCTGGATCCTGATCCGGGAAACGGGATTCCAGTAAAACAAGGCCGTCCACTATCAAGTCACATCGCAAGCCTTCTGCGAATACCATGCCATCGTACTCGAAACGGATGTTCACTTGGCGCTCAACCTGGAGTCCCTGCCGCACTAGTGACCGCGCTAGCACCGATTCGTAAACCGATTCGAGCAACCCCGGCCCTAGCACTACAGCGACAGTTCACTTAAAGTTTGGAAGATGAAGGGGAAAAGCGCCGTTCTTGGCGCGACGGTTGGAAAGCTGTCGATCGCACCCGACGACATTTTTAGCTTGCGCGGAACTGGCCCGCCCGTTAATCTGCGG
>SXSK01000365.1 GCA_005793375.1 Verrucomicrobiales bacterium
CACCCGGCCGGTGCCATCGCACCGGCGGGACCGGCGGGGGGCAGTGGGGGTGGCATCTCCTATCTTGCGGATGGGGTTTCCTTTGAGATCTATGAGGCCACCGCGGGTTCGCCTGTGCTCACGCCCGACCTCATGCAGTATCTTCCCTTCGCGCTGCGCAGAATCTTCGGCCAACCCGGCGCGAACGGACATGATCCCGGCCCGGGCCGCGATAGAGACCCGCTCCGGGCCCACAACGAGGATATGTATGCCCTTTACGCTGACGAACTGCGTGCCCGGCTCCCCAGTCGAGATCCATTCGACTTCAATTTCTGGCGTGTCCTCTCGGAAGACCTCACACGGTTGCATCCCGTAGGCCGCAAGGGGCAGCAGGGAGTGCCGGGAGGACGTTCCGGGTTTCAAATCGGCCAACGCGCTATCGAACCCGGGGGCAGCGGCGGCGGCGGCGGATTGTCGTTTCGATTCAACGGCTTTAATCTTGGCTTGGGAGGCGGGCAAGGTGGCGGTGGCGCTGTCAGCTTGGTGGCCGGCGGGAAATTGATTCTGGGATCGGGCGCGCTGATCGACACGAGCGGCGGTCGCGGAGGTAACGGCGCACATTCCGCTTTTGGAGGAGGAGGAGGAGGAGGCTCCGGCGGTGCGGGGACCATTCACCTGTTGGCGGGAGAACGACTCTCACGCCCAAGCGGCTCCGGTGGGTTGCCATATATTCACTCCCCCTCGTTCAACGGCGCAGGTGGTTTCGAGATGACCGTGAACAGCCACCGGCAGGCCGACCCGCGCTCCTGGCTGGAACCGGAGCCTGAGTCAGAGGCTCGTTCCCAGGCCGAACTATCGGGCCCCGACTTCTCGACGGCTGATCGCGGCCTGCGCACGGGCATCCAGACTGGACGGGCCGTGGAGGCGGTTGCGCTCAATCCCTTATCGCAGGGCTCGACCGTGCGAGTTTCCAACAGTCGTGGCGTTACCGCCTTTCGTCTGCGCGGTCTCAACGTCAACAACCGAACCGTTCGATTGCTGCTGGCACCGGGCATCAATCAGGTCGCACTCAGCGGTCTGGCGGATCACGCCGTGCTCAATCGCGTAGTGCTCGTGCTCAACACGCCGGACCGGGATGGCGATGGCTTCAGCGACGCCGAGGAACCGGCGCTCGGCTACGACCCCAACCTCGCGGATTCAGATGGTGACGGATTGTCCGACACCGCCGAATGGCTGGCAGGTGGCCAGGGTGTGCCCTTCGACGTGGACGGCGATGGCTATCCCGACGCGGTGGAAGTAGCGTTCGGTTCCAACCCGAGCGACAACGCTGGCACGCCGCTGAATACCAACCTCGGTTCCGGCGCTAACCGTGGACTCATCAGGGCTGCACCGCTTGGCTTGCAGGTGATTCGCCCGGCGTTCGGTTCAGCACACGGCGTCCCACCCAGCAGGGTGGTCGCGACGCCGTCTGAATTGCGCGTCGTCCGTCCAGCCCTCGGCGCTGCCAATGGCGTGCCCTACAGCCGGACGGTGGCTCAACCGCAATCCGTGCGCGTCGAGCGCCGATAAACTTTTCCAACCATGCTTACACCCAAATTGCTTCATCCAATAACTCACTCTTAAAACCATGAAAACCATTCGCCAACTCGCCGGACTTCTCGCCCTGAACCTCGCGCTCGCCTCCACTCACGCGCAGACCGCGCTACCGCCGGGAGATTCCTTCACCGCCCCCAGCGGTAACACAACCTACACGCTGCCTCCGGACGGGCAGGTAAACTACAGGACGTTCACGGTTCCGTCCGGCGCCATCATCAAGTTCACTCGCAACGCCGCCAACACCCCTGTCTACATCATTGCCACGGGTGATGTGAGCATCCAGGGAATTGTCGACGTGTCTGGCAGTGTTGGATCAGCCACGGGCGCTGGAATCAGCGGACCCGGCGGCTTCGATGGCGGCGCCCCGGCGATCGGCGTGAGCCCACCCGGCGACGGCTTGGGGCCGGGAGCTGGGGGCGGTTTCAGGCCCGCGACTTCAGCCACTCCTTCCGTTGCCGTCGGCCACGCTGCCTTCGGCACTCGCCCCACGGCTAGCTCGACACAGAATGGGGAGGAGTACGGCACTAAGTTGCTCATGCCATTGGTGGGCGGCTCGGGTGGAGGCGGTTCTGCCGCCGTCGGTGGTGGCGGTGGCGGTGGCGCCCTCCTGATCAAGTCGGACACGGTCATCAACATCTCGGGCGCCATCAAAGCCCAGGGTGCGGGTGTCGCTGCGGTTGGGGGAGGCATCGGGTCCGGTGGAGCCATCCGTCTGGTGGCCCCGGTCATCAGGGGCAACGGCGTGCTCGATGTGGCCGGCAGCCCGAGTGGTAATGGCGGCTCCGGCCGCATCCGCTGCGATCTGACCGACCGTAGCAACTTCGCGGGGCTGAGGTTCATTCCGGCCCTCGGTGCAGCTAGAGCTCCGGTCACCACAGACCAATTCATGCCGCTGGCTTTCCCACCGAGTCCGGTGCCCGTCTTGCGCATCGTGAGCGTCGGCGGAATGGCGGTGCCAGCCAACGCGCCTTTCACCGTGATCTTGCCATTGAACGGCCCGACAGATCAGCCCGTCGAGATTCAAGCCTCGGGCTTTGGCACGACGGTGCCCGTCACCCTCAAGCGCACCCCGGTCAGCGGCGCCGCCCTGCCTGACATTGACTTAGAAATCCCCATCACTGGCAGGTTAACTCAAACCGTCCCGTTCCCCGCGAACGTCCCCATTACTTTGAACCTTTGGACACGCTGAGGCTCTTACCCCTCTCGACAAAGAACTCCCAAGGCGTGTCCGAAGGCTAGGCGGCCGCGATCCGGTTCATGGGAAGGAATTTGTGAATCTTCAAATAGCTCAAATTTTGAACTCTACAAACCAGCGACTTATGGATTGAGCATTTTGGTCGATTGTGATCCAGTTTTTGAACCAGTTACTGTGAGGCCAACAAGCGGCATGCCGGTTGAGTTGCTTATCAATAGCTCGCAAAAAGCGTACGAAATGCCCGGGTTGATGGTTTCCAGCGTCCATTGGCATACGGTCAGGCTCGACATCGCGCCATTCCATCAATAATGGGATCAAAACAGTCTTGACCCAGGCAGAACCCAGCCAAACGGTGGGCAAAAATCACGATCACACTAAAAACCAAATCTCGACCTTCGCGGAGCGTCAAAGCCATTGATAATAAATTCAAACCACGACTCCGCGACGCCTGATATGGACACCACCAAACCCTCCGGATCACCCCTTCTCCGCGTCCTGCGCCAACTCGTCATCGCCGGCCTCGTGCTCCTGACCCCCGCTGCGCTGTTCCATGTCGTGGAAAATTTCCGAGGCAAACGTGCCTGGAACCAATACCGCAAGGATGCCGAGGCGCGCGGCCTCAAACTCAACTTCGCCGATCACATTCCGAAGCCCATTCCCGATTCCGAGAACGGCGCCAACACGCCTTTCATCCAATCGTGGTTCCCCCTGCCCAGGCTGGAGGGTACCAACCAATGGCCGGACTTGTTTGGTAAAGCCAACGGGGAGCTCGCCACGCGCAAGGACGCATTGAAAGGGCCGGGCGCCAAGGACGCCCGCGCGTTCACCGATCTGGTGGACTGGCAACAGGCTTTTTCCTATGTCGAATCATCGGGTGATGAGAAGACCCCCAAGCCGGATCGTCCGACCCGCGCCATCGAGCTTGATCCCAAGGAGCAGGCCGCTGCAGCCGCTGTCGTGCTCGACAAGCTGAAACCTTATCAGCCCGCACTCGCCGAGTTGCATGCCATGAAAGGCCGCGACCAGGTGCGCTATCCCATCGCCTACAACCTGGACGAGCCCTTCTCCATTCTCCTGCCGCATCTTGCCAAGATTAAGGGCATCATTCAGGAGTCCAGCCTCCAGGCCAGCGCGAATCTTGCCGCCGGGCAAACCAACCAGGCCTTCGAAACCGTCCGGCTCATGCTCTGGTTCTGTGACTCGCTGGACGAGGAAATGTTTCTAATCTCCCAACTCGTCCGCATCGCCGGGCAACAGATCACCACCCAGCCGATTTGGGAGGGCCTGGCCCGGCACCAATGGTCGGAGGCGCAATTGAAGGAAATGCAGGAGCGGCTGCTACGCGCAAATTTCATCAGCGCGCTGGACAGTTCCATGGCGGTCGAGCGGGCCGGGGGCATGACGGCGATTGAATGGGTGCGGAAACAAAGGCGTCGCGAGAATGCCTTGTCGATCTTCGAGTTCGTGAATCCCCAAGGAGGCTCACCGATTCCCAGCGGCCTCGCGACCAAGAGCCTTTTGGGCTGGCTCATCCCGAACGGTTGGTTTCATTTTGAGATGGCCAACTTTGGCCGGCTTATGGACCAGGCGAGGCAGGATGCCTGGGATACCCAAACCAGATTGCTGCATGCCCGGACCCTGGATCATAACAACCAGCAGCTCGCCAAGCAGTTCGCGCGCGGGCCGGTTGACATCATCTGGAATCACTATCTCTTCGCTCGGCTGCTCCTGCCTGCACTTGAAAATGCTTCCAAGAAATTTGCCCTTGCCCAGGCCACCGCCCACCAGGCCGCGCTGGCCTGCGCCATGGAGCGCTACTATCTCGCGCAGGGCAAATACCCCGACGCGCTCACCGAGCTCGTGCCGAAGTTCATCGCGAAGATTCCCAACGAAGTCGTCTCGACCAACGCCATGCGCTACCAACCGACCGCCCAGGGCTACGCGCTCTACTCGGTGGGCTGGGACGGCAAGGACGACGGCGGGGAATTCCTCCTCGCGGCCAAGAGCGGAGAACCTGAGAAGGGCGATTGGGTCTGGCGCAACGCTCCGTAAGCTGGGCGAGCGCCGCTTGGACTGCACCTCTTTTACTTCCTTGGCCTCGGCTGCTCGAACCTCCGCTAAAGTCGCCGCAGGCCTTCAGAAGGGCGGAGCGCCGGTCTCTTTCAAGAGCTCGGTGTAGAGTTGTGGTTCTGGAACAATAGTGCACTTCACATCGGAAATCCAAGCCTGACCAGTCCCATGGACGAGTCGCGCGGCGGAAACCGCTTTGGCTCGGTTGGACACATACAGTACGATCTCATACTGTGCCCAATCTCTAGTTCCTTTGATTGGTCGGTCTTGCATGCTGTCGATTGCGAATATTTCGCCGTTGGGACCGTCCACTCGCATCCATAAAACAGCCGCACTCTCAATACTTTCGGCCTTGATCTTCGCTGACAACCGAATTCCTTTTCCCACAAAATCTTTCGACTTGAACGCTTGCTCGAAAGTCCCAAATCCGCCAATCAGCAGCTCTTTAGATTTGATGAAAGCGACGGTCTGGCCGTCGAGCGTAGTCGAATCGTCTAAACGAATCGTGTAATCATTCGGTCGGCTCACGGTTCGGCCCCAGTCTTTAAGAGCCAGCGGATGATCCGACAAAATTCTGGAAGCTCGATTTTTTGGGGATTCGGGGGCGGCTTGTTTTTTCAGGAAGTCATAGTCATCCAGTCTCCGTTGCCACTTGGCGGCTTGAGTCGTGTCGCCTTTGGCCTCGGAAACCGTTAGAATCCTGTCCTCGCGGTGAGTTAATTCCTCGTGGTCCGAGCGCAGGGGCGCCCCGGTTGTCTTAATCGCCTCCCAACTGGCCGCACGCCAAAAGTGGTAAGTTCCATCCACCGTTTCAGTGGCTAGATAATTGCCTTCGCGGGAGAAAGCAACCGAGGCGACGGGAAAGTCGTGAGTCAAGGTCAACATGTCGCGTTGGGTATCGACGTGCCAAAGTTTCAGCGTGCGATCTCCACTCGCCGTGGCCAGCGTCATGCCGTCCGGGGAAAACGCGCAGTCAATTACTCCCTCTTTGTGCCCGTTAAGGACTGCAAGCTGCCGTCCGCTGGATGCATCCCATAGCCGCGCGGTGTTGTCAAAGCTTGCGGTCGCCAGAAGACCTTGAGTTGGCGAAAAAGCAAGGCTGCGTGTTGGTTCATCAGCATTACTGGTTGGTTCCCGCCCCCAACCGCCACGAGTTCGTTCACCTGCGCTGGAACTGGAAATGATGCCGGTGGAGTTTTAAACCCTGCCTGCCGTTCTGTCCGGTTAAGAGCTCCGAATTTGAACAATGCCCCGGCGGCGCTGTCTCCCCCGGTTTTGTCGCTTATACCGGAACCCGCGAACAAGAGCATTTCTGACGGATGAAACTTCGCATATCCGCCTGAGTTCGTGAGTGTTTCCATCAGTTTTGCGCCGGGCCATTGCCATAACTTGATGACACCATCCCCGCTTCCGGTGGCCAGGATCTTTCCGTCTGGTGAGAAACTGATATTATTGATCGAACTGTTATGGGCTTTCCAGGAATTCATCTTCCGGCCAGTGCCGGCGTCCCACACAACAACCGTGTGGTCAGCGCTGCCGGAGAGGAGGTATTTGCCATCCGGAGAGAAGACAACGCACACTACCGTGTCGAGGTGGGTTCTGAGGGTCTCCAGTTGGTCACCCCGGCTCTGCTGCCACAGCAACCTCCATTCAAAGCCGCGAGGGTCTTTTTCTTCATCCCGCGGTTGATGCCGCTCGAGCAACTGGCGGGCCTTGCCGTAATTGAAGCTTTCGAGAGCGATCTGGGTGGCCAGCATATCGGCCGCGTAAAGGTTCAATCGGTTCCCCTCTCCCTGCCCGTCGGCCCATTTGGCTTCCTGCTGAGCAAGCGTCGTGGCGGTCACGGCGGCCTCGCGCAACTTCACCTGATCGCGCTCCGCCCGCGTTGCACGCACCGCCTGCCAGGTACTCATTACGATCCCAATCAAAAGGGCGGCGGCGACCGTAGCGGTCGCGGTGAACGCAAGCCGGTGCCGCCGAAACGCTTTTTGCAACCGATAGGCTGTGGTGGGGCGTCGGGCCACAACGGGTTCGTTGTCGAGATGCCGCTTCAAGTCGGCGGCGAGTCCGTTGGCCGTGTCGTAGCGACGCGTGCGATCCTTCTCCAAGCACTTCATCACAATCCAGTCCAGATCGCCCTGGAGCAGGTGGAACAACTTAGAGGTTTCGGCGGAACGGCGCTTGGCCGTGGTCGTGAGTTCGTCGACTCCGAGCGTCGCCACGCGCGTGCTGGGTCGCAACGGCTCCTTTTCGCGGATCGTCTTGCGCATCGCGTCGAGGCCGGAATTGATCAGTTCTTTGGCGTCAAACGGCGTGCTGCCTGCCAGCAGTTCGTAAAGCAACACGCCCAGGCTGTAGATGTCACTGCGCGTATCAACGTCCAACCCGCTCATCTCAGCCTGCTCCGGACTCATGTAGGCCGGTGTGCCGATGAACTGGTGCAACTGCGTGTAAACCGTGGCGTTCGTCAGCCGGCCTTCCGTCGCCTTGGCGATGTCGAAATCAATTACTTTCGGTACCGGCACGCCGTCGTGGAGCGTCACGAGGAAATTTGACGGCTTGATGTCGCGATGGATGATCCCCTACTGATGCGCGTGCTGGATGGCCTGGCAAACCTTGATGAACAGATCGAGCCGTTCCCTGATGGAGAGATTGGACTGGTCGCAGTAATCAGTGATGCGGATGCCCCGCACCAGTTCCATCACGAAGAACGGACGGCCCACGTCCGTCGTGCCCGCGTCGAGCACCTTGGCGATGTTGGGATGATCCATCATCGCCAGCGCCTGTCGCTCCGCCTCGAAGCGGGCGACAACCTGCTTTGTGTCCATCCCCAGCTTGATGACTTTGAGCGCGACGCGGCGACGCACCGACTCGATCTGCTCCGCGACATAGACCACGCCGCACCCGCCTTCACCGACTCGCTCCAGCAATTTGTAGCGGCCGAGCGTCTGGCCAAAGGCTTCATCGGGCACATCGGCCAGATCGAGCTTGAGGTTTTTGGCCGATCCGTTGTCTGACGTTCGATCTTCCGAATCGTCCTCCGGTAAGTCGGTAATGAACGCTTCCGCTCCTACATGCGTAGTCGGTGACCGAAAACGATCATCTCGGAGAAAAAATCATTTGGGCGCACTCATGGTTTATCCAGGGTTTCCGGTGAGACGGACCGCAGACCAACCAATTCGAACAGCCTGACGCGGGCCACGGCCCAATGCCGACGGATGGTGGGTTCGCTGACGCCGAGCGCGTCGGCGATCTCCTGATGTTTGAGTCCCACGAAATAGCGCAGCTTCACCACTTCCGCCTTCAGGGGATCTTCTCTGGCCAGCGCATCGAGCGCCTCATTCACCAGCAGGAGCTTGTCGTCCTCGATCGGCGCGGCGATCCGGGTTTCCTCCAATTCCACCCGTTCCCGGTCGCCGCCGCGTTTGAGTTGGGCGTGGCGGCGGGCGCTGTCCACGAGGATCCGGCGCATGGCTTCGCACCACTCCAACTCCTTGGCGTGTCACCGTCATGGCCGCCACCGACTTTGTGCCGCTCTCTCTTCACTGCACCGTCAAACTGGACCACCCCATCAAGAGACGTGCGACTGAATGGCGTTTACTTCGGTAACCGGACAGCCACCGACGACCCAGGAACGCCCACTTTGACAATATGGCCATACTCCCGTACATATGGCCATTATGAAGACGACGATCGATTTACCTGAGGAATTGCTTCATCGGGCCAAAGTGGCTGCGGCACAACGCAAGACCACGCTCAAGGAACTTGTGCAGGCTGGACTGGACTGGGTTCTCAGGTCTGAAGCTGAGACTCCCGACCGCTCCGCTGCGTTGGCACGTCTGCAGAAGGGGCTTCATCTGAGTGGTCAAACTCTGACTCGCGACCAAGTCCATGAACGCCAGTAAGTTTCTCGACACCAACATCCTGCTTTACGCTTACGACCTGGATGAACCGGCCAAACGCACAGCCGCATTGCAGTGGGTGGAGCGAGGTTGGACGGCTCCCGGGGATATCGCCATCAGCGTCCAGGTGCTCCAAGAACTGCACGTCAATCTGGTCAAACGCGGCGTTTCCCGAACTGAAGCCACCCGCATCGTTCGCGATTTCGCCAACTGGCCGATCGTTGACAATACATGGGAACTTCTGGAGGCGGCATTGAGCGAACAGGCCCGCTGGCAGCTCTCCCTTTGGGACTCGCTAATCTTGGCCGCCGCGCGTGCCTCGGGCGCGTCCGAACTGATCACCGAAGACCTCAGTCACGGCCAAAACTATGGCGGCGTGAAAGCCGTGAACCCCTTTCTGTGAGCGTTCGTAAATCTAAATACGGCACTAAGAATTCGACCCTTCAAGTCATGTATCGCTCAGGATGCCCTGGATCAGCTCTCCATGGACGTCGGTCAATCGGAAGTCTCGGCCATCGTGTCGAAACGTGAGACGCTCGTGGTCCAGCCCCATCAGATGGAGGATCGTGGCGTGGAGGTCATGCATGTGGACGGGATCTTTGACGGCCCGATGTCCGAAGTCGTCCGTTGCTCCGTGGGCATGGCCTGCCCGGACACCGCCGCCTGCAAGCCAGACGGTAAATCCACCGGGGTTGTGGTCCCTGCCTGTCCCATTTTTTTCGGCGTAAGGTGTCCTTCCAAACTCGGCGCCCCACCATACCAAGGTATCCTCCAACAATCCGCGCGCCTTTAAGTCAGCGAGCAACCCGGCAATCGGTCGATCGACAGCCCGCGCGTGGTCCGCATGTTTGGGCAGGTTCGAATGTTGATCCCAACGAGGGTTTGCCGTGTTATCACCGTAGGTTACCTGGACAAACCGCACCCCGGCTTCGGCCAATCGTCGTGCCATGAGGCATTGCCGTCCAAAGTCGTCTGTCTCGGGATTCCCAATTCCGTATAGAGCCTGCGTCGCCTTGGTTTCCTGCGATAAATCCAACACCTGCGGGGCATTCATTTGTAGACGCCACGCCAACTCATACGAACGCACCATAGCCTCCAATTCGGAACCGTTGCCAGTGGATCCCAACATGTCGAGTTGTGATTGGTTGACCGCTTGGATCAGATCCAACTGGCGGCGTTGCTTGCCGACATCGCGCGTGGGTGATCCCAGATTTCGTATCCCCATCGATGCCGCCGGTTGACCAGCAGACCCTATAGCGGTTCCCTGGTGAAAGGCGGGGAGAAAGGCGTTGCCAAAGTTCCGGACGCCGCCATTTCCCATGGAGGGAGCTAACGTTACAAAGGCAGGAAGGTTTTCATTCTCGGTGCCAAGGCCATAACTCACCCAGGCCCCCATGCTCGGTCGAATTGATTGTGTCGCTCCGCAATGGAGAAACAGTGTGGCCGGTCCGTGTGCGACCCCCTCCGTTTTCATGGAATGGATGAAACAGAGTTCGTCCACGTGTTGCCCGCCAAAGCGGGCGAAATTCTCCTGGAACTCATCTAGCACTACAGCGACAGTTCACTTAAAGTTTGGAAGATGAAGGGGAAAAGCGCCGTTCTTGGCGCGACGGTTGGAAAGCTGTCGATCGCACCCGACGACATTTTTAGCTTGCGCGGAACTGGCCCGCCCGTTAATCTGC
>SXSK01000366.1 GCA_005793375.1 Verrucomicrobiales bacterium
CAGTGGTCGAATGGCGAGTTTCCGAAGTGTCGATCAATCCGGTGTACGAGTGGGTTTTTATGAGTCGTCTAAACTGAATCCTGCAAGCTATACAAGCCATACGTTCAGACTAGACCTCATTGAGGTAGTAACACCGTTCTCCCTGCGACACAATCCCCGGAACTAGCTCCTGAACGCGCACTTCCACATCCCCACTGGATGTCGTGGTATTATTTCGGTTGTTTTCTGCCTCGTGAATGTCGTCAAAAATGTCGGTGCGGACTATCACCTTATATAACCGTGGAAGAACCGTCGGAATCCGAAGGCTATTCAGAGTGCGTGTATAGCTCTCTCCAGGTCCCAAACTCTGACGCGGTAATTCCTGCGCCCTCAGCAGGGCATCACCCAAATCCCAAACCGCATCCGATGAGAGGAACAGGGAGTCCGCCCAGGCGCCATTCGCCCGTTCCGTCCCATGGTTCGTCACCGTCCAAGTCACGTTAAATGTATCGCCCACAAACCCGCTCCCAGTCACATCGACGCGGTCCACGCGCAGGTCTGAAGGGGGAGGCAACTGAAACAATATCGAATCCACCGCCGTCCGCACATTGTTGACTTCGCTGCCCTCAATGATTCCTCCGCGCGGGATAATCCCATTCGGGGCATCGGCGAGCACTATCAGATAGTACTTGCCCAATAATTCGCGCGGAACGGAGAACGTGCGCTGAACCGTGTAGGAATCCTGACCCGCGAGTGCCTGCTTGAGCTCAAATTGGCCAAGGTAATAATCGCCGCGGACATCCAGTTGAGTATCGCGGGAGAGGAACACATAGTCTATCCATCGACGTTCCCGGTCCGGGACGGCAGAGTTGCTCTGGTTGGTGACTTGATACTGAATGTCAAACGTGCCACCCCGAATGCCCAGTTCGGAAATGGTCGCACGGCTGACCACCAAATCCGGAGGCAAGGTGCGGACCACACCCAACGAAACAATCGATGTGTTATTCTGTTCACCCGCAAATTCCAATACCTGCGCGGAGCCACCACCTCGCAGACGCGTTTCACCCCCTTCATCGGGATATGGCAATCCTCGCCCGCCTAAATTCGATCCACCGGAGTAGGGCGAATCCGCGTAGACGATAAGGTAATACGTTTCCGGCGCAGCCGCAGTTCCCCCAAAGTTATCGGGTAACCGGATCTGCCCTTGCGACGTATAGCTCGCCCCAGGCAACAAGACGCCATCGTGCCGAATCGTACCCACTAACGCATCATAGGCGTCCAGACTCTGATCCTTGGAAACGAAGACATGATCCAGCCAACTGCTGATTCGGGTAGCCCGAGACCGTGCTCCATCGCTGTTGGTCACCGTGAATTCAATCGGCAAGAAAGCTCCTGAGTTCCCTATGACCGGCCCCAACACACGGGTCACCCTTAAATCGGCTTCACGGTAAATCACAGTCAAGGCCGCCGACGGCCCCGTATTGTTGGACTTACTCGGTCCTTCCCACACCTGAACTCGAAAGGCTTCAGGCCATCCCGGATATTCCGAAGGCCCGTAACCTTCCAATAACGGCAACCCAGTCCTCGAATTAATAGACACCGCTGCAAAGACGTGCAGATAACGAAGCCCCTCAATCCCCGCCGGCAGCGTGATCGTCGCGCGACCAGTGTAACTGGCGCCAGAGGCCATCCCATCCGAATTGTTGCGGATGGCCGAACCAATCAATTGGGTTCGGCTAGGGTCGAACACCGGGTCAAGGGATAGGTAGATGTAATCCGTCCATCGCTGGGTACCAGTCCACACTGGGAACAACCCTTGATTGAGAACGGTCCAACTGACGTCGATGGATTCCCCAGAAAAGCTTGTGGGCACGGATTGAACCCCGGTCACAATCAGATCCGCACGGGCATCAGTAACGACACTCGCTGCTGCTCGAGTGTTGTTCTTTGTATAGGGGCCTTCCCAAACACCCACAAAGGATTCAGTGCCGCCACCAGTAAGAATGAAGATTAGATCGTTTCGAGTCAGCTTCCGAGTTTCATTCGCACGGACCTCGATCAACGGTTTGCCCAAACGCTGCTCCGCCCGTTTCACGATGGCATCCACCTGCTCCAAGAAGGTCTCGTTGTTCGTCAATAACCGCCCGGGATCCGCATTTGTCTGTACGATGAAATAGCTCCCCGCAGCCGATGGCGGCAGGGTAAATGTGGCTTCTTCTTCGTAGCTCTGCCCCTGTTCCAAGGCCCCGACATGCGGTGTGCCAAACACGAGCCAATGTTTCCCCTGTTCGAGCGTCGGCGTCGTCGAAAGGTAAATGAGGTCTGCCCATTGATTTCGATCCGTCTTCGCAGTCCCTTGGTTCGCCACCGTCCACCGAACCGTCACATCTTGTAGTCCCACCGCTGTCGCTGGCGCGTCGAATCGCGTCACTACCAAGTCGGAGGGCGGCGTCATCAGCAAATTAAACGGCACGGCTCGGAAGTTGTTGCCGTCGATATCGTCCAAAGCGTCTGGATTGAGATTGGGCGTCCCGTCACTTCGCACATCCCGCGCTTGTTCAAACACGGTACTCGTGCTGTTGGTCCAAACCGTGAGGAAGAACTGGCCGCCGAGGTGAATCGGCAACCGAACCGTGATTTCAGCGTTGTACCCGTCGCCGACCACCAGCGCACCATTATGGCCAATGCCACCCAGATAGATATCGCCGCGGAAACCATTCGGACGATCCTTGGCGCGTGTCAGCCACAGACTGTCCGACCATGAGGATGGGAAGGTCACGCCGGCGCCGTGATTTTCCACGCGGTACCGAACCGTAATGGTGGAGCCATCAAAGGCCTCCAAAGGCGCACCAACACTGGCCAGGACCAAGTCGGGCGGCGGCACCGGGGTTTGATCAATGGCAATCTGCTCGGCCAACCGGTTGTTTCCCTCACCTGGCGACTCGTCCACCACATTGCCTGAGTCCACCTCAAAAACCACGAAGTACCGTCCGGCTGCGCGCCCAGAGACCCGAAATTGACCCTGCTGCGAATAGCTCTGCCCAGGATCCAAGGCTGAAACATTCGGCAGAAAGATGCCGTCACCCGTCGGCGAACCACCATCGGGTCTAGCCGACAGAAACGCACGATCCGTCCAGCGGGAATTTCCTGTCGGTGTGGGAACTGTCCCGGTATTGGTTACCACAAATGAGAAATCAACCACGCCGCCGCTGGTGATCTCCACCGGAATGCTGGGCCGTGAGACCCTCAAGTCAGCGCGTGGAAGAATCTGAACTTCCAACTCATCGGATTCGGATCGATTGTTGTTTTCGTTGCCCAATTCGATCACTTCATTGCCCGCATCGGTTCGAACCAGGATCCGATACAAGCCCGGCTCAAAGAGGCCAGCTGACCAGTGCGGTAGGCGCACGAGCTCCGTCCGTTCATAAAACGTTCCTGGCCGGAAGGTCTGATCATTGGCATGATCGGGATCGGTCGCCTCATCCCAATCGCCAAAGGTGCGCCCAAACTCACCAATCTGCAGGACTCGATTGGGATCGTTCACAGAAACCACAAACACACGATCCACCCACGACTCATTTCGAATGGGGTTGTTACCGGAGTTATCCACCCGCCACGTGACTTCAATCGCATCGGTGTCAAACGCCTGGTTGGGGTTGGGATGAAAAACTCGATAGGCGACATTCCGCACAGATAGATCCACTGGCGGCGGCGGAACAAACGTCACGGCGAGCGGCGTCGCTGTGCCGCGCGAGTTATTGTTGGTGTAAATGAATTCGTACGGCCCACCCGTGACGACAAAGACGTAGTAGACCCCATTGGCATCAGCTGGCAGTAGCACTTGCTTCGTCACGGAATAACTGTCCAGAGCCTCTGGACTTTCCACCTTGGATCCTAAACCGCCCAGATGAGTAAAGCTGCCGATGAATTGAAGTGCCGTCCCTTCCGGGGATCGGCTCAACGCCACGCGGTCCGACCATTCCCCAATGTCCGTCGAAGCTAATCCGACGTTGGATACCTGCCAATTGACCGTGATGGCTTGGCCATTCAAGGCGGTCACGGGAGCCGTGACTTGGTTGACCACTAAATCCGCGTAACGCTTGGTAGCCACGTCCACTGAAGTCGGTGCCACACCCACGTTAGAGGCGGGATTGGTGTGTTCGTAAACCACATCCAACACATCCGTCACCACATACAATCGAAACCGACCTTCCACCCCACGGGGCGTCGTCAGTAATCGGGTCTCGGCGTATTCCACTCCTACTGGCAGCCCGCCCTCATGCGCGATGTCCGACAGAAAAATGTCATCTCCATTGCCAACCGTCGCGTCGCGCGACAACAACACTCGATCGGTCCAACGATCCACAGAACCTGCACCGGTGCCCCGATTGACCACCTTCCACTGAACCGTCAAATCAACCGGATTTCCAATCACCAACTCAGGCCCACTCACTTCCGTAACCGTCAAATCGGCATAGGGAGCGAGTTGTACGGCGAAAGGAACTGAATCCACTTGGTTGTTCGCCTCAGCACCCAATTCCTGAACCACATTCCCGACATCCACCAGAACTCGGAATCGATAGTTGCCCTCCAGCCCCACGGGCAACGTCATGGAGGTTTCAACCTCGTAACTTCCACCCGGAAGCAACTCCGGATTCCTCAAGACATCTTGCTGCCAAACTGGCGGTGCATTCGGATTGCCGACATTCAAAAGTTGAACCCGATCCGTGTACGGCCCACTCGCGCTGATACCTCCCGAATTCGTCACTGTGAAACGCACGACCACCGCCTGGCCGGATTGGGCGGATACCGGCGCCGTGAGCGAGCCAGGGACCAAATCGGGATAACTCAACGTCATCCCTGCACTGGACGCCGTATTGTTGGCCTCGCTTTGTTCGGCGACCCGCTCCTGGCTGTCTGTGACCACCAAAATTTGGTAAGTCCCGGAAGCCAGATTTGGCAGTGCCACCCGAGCCGTTCGCTCATAGGTCCCGCCCGACGCGAGTTCCGCCCCACGCTCAAAACGGCCCAACAAGCTCGCCCCTTGCAGACTGCCATCCAAACTCAACCAGAGAGCATCCGACCACGAAGCCGTGGCGGTCCCAGTACCCTGGTTCCTAACGGCCCAGGTAATATCGACGCGATCCGAACCCCGGGCGATGGATGGCGCGGTCACTTGGGTTACCAAAAGATCCGCACCCACCGACAGGGTCAGCGACTCGCTGGCTCGAGTATTGTTGGCCTCCGCCGCCGGTTCTTGAACCTGGTTCAAGGCATCTGCCACCACCAAGATTCGATAATCCCCCGCAGCCACCAAGCTGGGCACCACGAAGGTTCCTACACCCAAGTAATTGCCGCCGCTGGCGAGCGCCCCTGTTCGAGCCACAGACCCCAACAAAATATCCTGCCCATCCAGCACACCATCGCGCGACAAATAGACCCGATCAGTCCACGACGAGACCACTGTCTCACTCGTGCCATCATTTTTGATCTGCCACCGTACCTCGAGCTCTGAGCCCGTTTGCGCCGTCGCAACGGTGGTCACTTCGAAGAGATTTAGGTCCGCCGGCGGACGTGCCTCCTGCACACTCAGTACGAGAGATCGACCATTGTCCGTCTCATCCGATTCCACGACGGCGGATTGTGAGTCCACCTGAGCCAGCACTCGATAAGGACCCGAAATACCAAACGGAACGTTGTAGTCGGTTTCCAAAACCGCCTCACCCCCGGCGGCCAATGGATTCGGCAAGTCCAGCGTCGAGATCACTCGATCATCACCGTTTCCAAAAATCGCGTCGGCGGACAAAACCAATCCCAGGCGCGACAAAACCTCCATGGGAGCGACGCCCACATTCCGCACCGCCGCTCGAATCCGGATGACATCCCCATTGAACACGGACGGAGGAGCCTCCAGGGTAGTTACCACAAGATTCGGCAAACGCACCTCCACGCTACCAGCGCCGATGTCCGCCGGCTCACCCAAGATCCCATCACCGTCTTGGTCCATGGCATTGCCAAAGAGATCCAAAATGTCCGGACCCACTTGGATGCGGTAAATGCCATTGAGCGCCTGCGGACTCACCAATACGACCCGAACCTCGGTGGTTGAGACGATATCCAACCGAGCTACCCCGACATCGCCAACCGGCCCCGTGACCCGCACATCGGCGGTCGAAAGGCTATTCGCCCGAACCGCTTCACTGAACACCAATGTCCACAAACTGAGCGGTTGAGCGTACGGTCCATCGGGTGTGATCGCCACGACTCGAGGCCCGGTCGCATCTACGGTAAACGTGGCGCCAAACCGATCTTCCGACGCTTCACCCGTGATCCCGTCGCCGTCTTGATCCATCGTCGATCCACCCGCATCAGAAATTTGGGGGCCCACCAGGACCTGATAGACGCCAGACTGGGTGATCGGACCAAAACGAATCCGGTACTGCGTCCCCGTCACAGCGTCGACCGCAAGAATTGTCACAACCCCGCTGGGCCCGACGATTTCAACATCCGACGGCGTGAAACTCGCGGCGCTGAGAGGCTCGGAAAAATCCAACGTGAAGGAATTCACCGGCCCAGCGACCGTGCCACGGAGGGAGATTTCACGAATACTGGGGCCGACGTTCTCCACACGCAGTGTCGTCTGGAATCGATCTTCAGGTTCGCCGGCAATCCCATCGCCATCTTGGTCCATTCGGACCCCTCCGAGTTCTCGAATGTCCGGCCCCACTCGAAGCGTGTAGTCACCCTCAAGGCTAATCGGCTGGAGCAGAACCCGGAACGTGGTGGCATTGAGAGGAACCACCGAAAGGATCGGCGCAAAAATCCCATTGCCGAAGACCTGGACATCCAGTGCGCCAAAACTCGTCGCATCGACTGGCTGCGAGAACGTCACCTCGACTTGCGACAACAAGCCAGCGGCCACTTGTGAAGGGTTGGTCGCAACGACCTGAAGTGGCTTGCGATCCAGTGTAAAAAACCCTTCATAACGGTCGTCGATCGGTTCGCCATTTCGGCTATCCCCGTCCTGGTTCAGGGGATTCCCAAGGGCATCCATCACGTCAGGCTCCAACTGCAACCGGTAGTTTCCATTGAGTGAGATGGGAGCAAACTCGAGGAGAAACTCTGAGGCCAACAGGCCATTCACGAATCCACCCACAGCCCGAACCGTCTCCGGGGTGCGAACCTCCAAGCCGCCGTTGGCCGTGTCGCCGACAAGGTCGAACACTTGGTTGGCCAAGTCCTCGGCGGTGCGTTCGCCCGCCGCAGCAAAAAGCTCAAGGGTCGCATTTCCAGTTCGTTCAAAATACACCAATTCCAATTCATACTCGCCCGCTTGCGCGAACTGGAAGGTCCGCAAACTCGTGGCGACATCACGCGCGCCATCCACTTCGAAAGTTTGGTCGCCGACCTTGAGACGGAACCCGTCACTGGAATGAACACCAAAGGTCCAGGCACCTGGGGCAGGAATGGTCACCTTGCCGGTCGCTCTTACCGCAAAATTATCCTGATTCTGTCCAGGAAGCGCTCCCGGGAATAGGCTGTTGCCTTGTAGAAAAATTCCATCATTCAATCCCGAATAGTTCAGAGTCCGAATCGCTTGTGCAAACTCGTTCAACGAGGCGACCGTTCCGTCCAAGAGCCCCAACGCATCGGCCAAGGTGTTGATAAGTTGCGCTCCTTGAACCAAGCGAACATCAAAGCCAACCCCATCGTTCGATCCCAGCCCGCTAAGACTCACGGGCCTACAAACGATTGAATGGGGCGGATCGACAACGGGCGGATAGGCTCTGCCGCTCCGTTCAAGTACAAACCCACCCGCTCTACCGGTAACGAATCGACCCGAACAGGTTCGTTGAACCGGAGGCTCAGACTCGTGACGGATTCTTCAATCCTCCCACTGGGTGTTTGCGAGGCCACTTGCGGACCACTCTGATCCAGTCGAATCGTCCCCGAGAACGCGTCGCCCACTTCACCCGGGGTGGCGTTCCCATTCTGGTCCATCCGCACTCCAGCCCTCGTCTGAATGTCGGGACCCACCCGAACGGTGTAGTTCCCAGCCGCAGTTGCCCGGGAGGTCAATCGGATTTCAAAGACATTGGCACTCACCGCTACCACCGACGCCACCTCTAGGGAAATTCCGCTGGGATCCGTTACCGACACATCGGGAACCCCAAACGTCGTCGCATCCATCGGACCATCAAACACCACCTGAAAAACCCTGAGGACGGTCTGAACTCCAGGCGTCAATCGTAAGACCGATGCACCACCGCGAATCGCAGGTGCCGTGGCAAGCCAATCCGAAAAATCCACAAAGTCTCCCACAGCAGTCCCGCTGGGATTGTTATTTAATGGCGGCACTCCCGTCGGATGATGCGGCCCCCCTGCGTGCCCCCACCAATTACCCCGAGCCGTCACATTACCCGCTTGGGTCCCAGCATAACCAATCCCAGAAGGCAATTCGACGAGTACAGATCCTGAAATGGCGAGTTTGGCTGTCGCGTCGACTTGGATGCCAGTCCCACCATTGCTGGCGATCAAACTGCCAGCCAACGTCAAATTCCCCGTTCCCAACACCTGGACCCCAGCGGCCCGATTGAATTCCACAACCAGTCCTGTCGAGCTAAGCTCTGACCCCACGGTCAACGCCGGCCGGTTGTAGGATGCACTGTCATTCGCGCTGTATTGGTTCCCTGCATAACGGATCGTTACATGGTTCAAGCGCGTCCCCGCTGCCACGCCGGAATTTAAAATGATACCTTCCCAATCCCCAGGCCGCGGCGCAGTGGAAGCCCCATCCGCGAATGAATCCCCACCCGCTAGGTCGTCCTGCCAGCTGGTAAAAATAATCGGCCGGCCCGCCGTCCCCGCCGCGTCGAGCACGCCATCCACCTGCCAGAACATCTCGTTGGCTGACTTGACCACAACTCCGGGCTGGATCGTCAGCTTGCGAGTCTCGGGAATGATCATCGAAATGCCATTATCGTACCGCCCGCCACCCGTGATCACATAGGGCACTGTGGTATTATCCCAAATCAGGTCGCGAACCAACGTGCCCCAATCGACCAAAATGCCTAGCTCCCGACTACCGGCGGCGGTGATCTCCGACCAAATTGGGCTGGCCCCTAAGTTCAAATAATACGGCCAATCGCCGCCATCTTGAACATGCACACGCGTCAAGGTAGGGGCGGAATCTTCGATCCGTATTCCATACCCTCGGACGTCTCGTACCAAAACATCCTGGAGCGTGGCCTGGGTCCCCCCCGTGAGCTTGATCGCCGGCTGATTGTGAGTCGCGCCGTCTGTCGCTGAGTACCGGTTCCCCGCGTATCGGATCTCTACATGTTCCAGGCGCGACGCATTGCTCCCAGCCGCGAGGACAATGTTCTCCCAGTCTCCTGGCCGCGGCGCTTCGGTTCCGCTCATGCCGTCCGCGAACGAGTCGCCGCCAACCGTATCATCGTCATAGCCAGTAAAAATAACCGGCCGCTGCGCGGTCCCCACCGCAGCCAGTGTCCCATTCACCTGCCAATACATCTCGTTGGCTGACTTGACGACCACCCCGGGCTGGATCGTCAGCTTCAGGTCTGCCGGCAGGATCATCGCAATGCCATTATCGTACCGCCCGCCACCCGTCAGCACATAGGGCATCGAGGTAATGTCCCAAACGCGGTCGCCAGTAAAAGTTCCTCGATCCACTACCAGGCCAATATATTTCGTTTGGGAGGCCGTGATGCCGCTCAAAACCGGATTGGCCGCCAAGTTCATGTAAAAAGGCCAGTCTCCGGACCGCTCCACTTCCACCCCGGTCACCGTCGGCGCCCCATCCTCAATCCGGACGCCAATTCCCCGCACATCTTGAATTCGAACGGTCTGAACCTTAGCCGTCGTGTTGGTTAGCCTCAGCGCGGGAACATTGTAACTCGCACTGTCCGCAGCCCCGTACTTGTTTCCCGCATAACGGATCGCGACATGCTCCAATCGACTGCTCCCAGACGCATCCCCATCGATGACAATATTCTCCCAAGCCCCAGGTCTAGCCAGGGCGCCGCCGGTCGATCCATCGCCAAAGCTGTCCCCGCCCACCGAATCGTCGTCATAGTGGGTAAAGACTATCGGCAATTCGGGCGTCCCGATCGCGCTCAGAGTTCCGTTGACCTGCCAAAACATTTCGCCAGCGGATTTAATGACGACGCCTGGTTTGACTGTCAGGGTACGTTCCGCCGGAATGATCATCCCGATACCATTATCATATCGCCCGCCACCCGTGAGGACATACGGCATCGTTAGTATATCCCAAACCCGGTCTTCGTTGAAGGTGCCACGGTCGATCACCAACCCAAAATACTTCCCGCCTGACGCCGTGATCCCGTTGAGTACCGGGTTGGTCGCCAGATTCATGTAAAACGGCCAATCACCCGAGGCCTGGACATCCACGCCGTCTAAGGTCGGGCGCCCGTTCTCGATCCGAATCCCCATGCCACGTACGTTCCTTAGCCGCACAGATTTTAGCACCGCATTGGAATCCGTGAGCACGATCGCTGGACGATTGTAACTGGCACTATCAGCGGGGCCGTAAAGATTGCCGGCGTACCGCAGGATCACGTTCTCCAGTCGGCTCAAGTCGGAATCGTGTCCTGAGAAGATCAAACTTTCCCAGTTGCCAGGGCGCGGTCCATCGGTCCCTTCGGATCCATCTCCAAAACTATCGCCCCCCGCCAAATCATCCTGGTAACTCGTGAAGATAACCGGCTGATCCACTGTGCCCAACGCCAATAGGGTTCCCTGGATATTCCAAACCATCTCATTGGCGGATTTCACAATCACTCCCGCCGCAATCGTCAACCGACGCCCCGCTGGTAATGTCATGGCGATGCCGTTGTCGTAGCGGGATCCACCTGTCAGGACATAAGGCATGGTGGTGATGTCCCAGGTCCGATCGTCTTCAAAAGTACCCCGATCGATCACCAATCCATGGTTTGGTCCGCCAGTCGCAGTGATATTCAGGAGGGTCGGATTAGCCTTCAGGTTCATGTAGAACGGCCAACTCCCGCTGGCCTCCACATGCACCCCATCCAAAACCGGTGTCCCATTCTCGATCCGCACCCCGTAGAATCGCACGTTATCAAGCCGCACCGACTTAAGGGTCGCGTTGGAGTCGATCAGATAAACCGCCGCTCGGTTGTAATTTGCGCTATCGGAGGGGCCATAAAGATTCCCAGCGTATCGAATCCGAACATGTTCCAATCGACTCGCATGGGAGCCTTCCCCCGTAAAAATGAGACTCTCCCAATCCCCCGGTCGCCCCGCCGTAGCCCCATCCCCGAAGGTGTCGCCCCCAGCCATGTCGTCCCCGTAACTGGTCAAAATGATCGGTTGCTCTGCCGTTCCCACCGCATCCAGTCGTCCCAGGATGGTCTATTGCATCTCGTCGGCGAGCTTGACGACCACCCCGGGCTTCAAGGTCAACGTGATCCCAACTGGAATTCGAACGAACACGTCCGCATATCGAGCCGCGCCCGTCAGGACATAGGGCAGGCCAGTGACGTCCCATGTTCGATCCCCAGGCAATTCGCCATTGTCAACGACTACCCCTTTCAGCGCACTGCCCGAGGCGTCCAGGTTTCGAAGCAACGGATTGGATGCCAAATCGATGCGCACCGGCCAACCCGCCGTCCCTGCAAACACCACGTCGCGCACCACCGGACTGCCACCCGTAATCCGTATCCCAGTCGATCGCACATTCTCAATGCGAACCGACTCCAGGGTAAGGTCGGTGCTGCTCAGGGATATCGCCGGGCGATTGTGTGTCGCACTGTCAGAAGGACCATACAGATTCCCTGCATATCGAATCTCCGCGTGCTCCAACCGACTGGCACCGCTGGTAGAGGTAAAATACAGGCTTTCCCAATCGCCAGGCCGGGCAGAATTACCCCCCTCACTGCCGTTCCCTAAACTGTCGCCACCCACCGAATCATCCTGGGTGCTCGTGAAGATAACCGGCTGGTCCGGTGTCCCCACGGCGGTCAGCGTCCCTGCCACAGTAATCCACATCTCATCCGCCAACTTTATTACAACACCCGGCTTCAGCGTCCATTGGACGCCCTCCGGCACCTGAACCCCTATATCCGCATAACGTCCCGCACCCGGAAAGATATAGGGTAGCGCCGTCGAATCCCAGGTCCTAGAAGCCGACAAGGTTCCACGATCCACCAAAATCCCGAACAACGTACTTTCCGAAGCCGTCAATCGGCTGAGCTTGGGGGCGCTGTCCAGATCCATCGAAACGGGCCAAGAACCGACACGCCGGAAATCCACACCCTCCAAAGTAGGCGTTCCCCCTTGCAATCGAATGCCGGTCGATCGGGCGTCGTAGACCCGGACTTCCCGAAGAGTGGCTGCGGTGTTTTGCAAGGACACTGCCGGCACATGGTTAGCCGCACTCGCTGTCGGTCCTTCCCGGTTGCCAGCATAACGAACCTCCAACTGATTCAGGACGGAAGCATCACTGCCGGCGCCACTGATCACCAACCCCTCCCAGCCACCAGCACGTGGTGCTCCAATGGGTGCGCCAGTCAGGTCCTCCCCCACGGCGTCATCGTTCACCGAGGTGAATCGAACAGCCGCCTCCGCAGTCCCTTGAACCACCAGCGTACCCAGGACGGTCATTCCCATCTTGCCCTGAAATTTCACCACAGTACCCGCTTGAACCGTCAGTCGAACCCCAAGCGCCACGGTCAAATCTCCCGTCACCACCACCGTGCCAGACCAAGTGGTATCCGTGGATATTGTTCCGCTCGCAGGGTCCGCTTGCAATCCCGGGCGTCCAGACCGGGGTCGACTTGGCTCAGCCACTTCAGTTGCGGAAACCATCGTGTCTGGGGATGAATCCGAAACGGCTTCCAATGTGGCTAGAGAACCGAGGTCGCCTAACCACCCCCCAGTATCCGCCCCCTCCAGGTGGGCGGTTGTGCTAACGCTGGCATCGGATGAATCAGCCCAACCCAGGCCCGCGGTCATCACTTGGGCATCCGCGTTAAAATCGTGATCCGCAGAGTCAACGGCGGATTCCACGGGTGCGCCCGACAGCAATACCCTCGCCTCCAACGCTTCCAACGCGAAAGGACGGTGGGCTGGACGGGAACGCCCCCAACTCATTGCGGACCTCCGTGGCCCAACCCAATAGTTGGGGGATGCATGAGCTCAGGGGTCACGGCTCTTCCACGTACGAAAGGCCAATTCAAGAGCACAACGGATGCTCCCCCGAGGGCTAATAAACCCAAGACCCCGGGTTCGGGAATCACCGCAAAAGTGCCCCCTGTCAAAACGGCGCCAGAATCCAACACACCCCCCGTGCCAGTCACAAACACAGATTCCGAATCGCCCAGGGTTCGATAGATGCTGACTTCCAATCGCCCGCTGGCAGTTTGAAATGGATTCACCGAAGCCAATCGAAAGGTGGCCAACAACTCGCCACGGTACGGGTTAATGGTTGTCGCCAGCAGGTCTATGGTCCCTTTGACCGCTGTGTAGCCGACACCGATTTCGCGGGATGCCCCAGCGCCGTTCGGCCCATTGAAGTCCAGTTCTCCGGGAACCTGAATGTCCTCAAGCCCGGCTACTGTCAACAGATTCGCTGGATAGGAAAGGAGCACGCCATAACTGAATAATCCTTCGGGAGGCAGGCCCCGCAAACGGACGGACGCATCGAAGCGAGTCACCCCAAATGCGGGTTTCGAATGCACCGGATCCACATAGAGTTCGAACGTTCCGGTAGGCGCTTGAGCAAAGACGACGGAGGCGTGCAAAACGCTGCCGACAAGAGCGCCCACAGCCAGATTGAATTTGGCCGGTAGCTGCATGGACAACGACTTTCGACCCGCAAAAGCCAATTTCCGCGCATTCGGTCCCACCCCGAAGCGACGCATAACTCGGCATCATTAGTGGCGAGGAACCCACGCCAAAGTCACGCCGAAACAATAAAAAATGCTGACTAAATGGGACATTGACCCTCAATTGGATGAGTACCATTCCCAGGAAGTCCCATCAAAGCCTCTGCAAATCCGGGTCTGGCGAGGATTGAAATTGATCCTTTTTCATTCCCTGCGTTACCTCCATGGCATGTCCAGAACTCTACTGACCGTTGTGGATGACATCTACGAGGACCTCGAATTGTGGTATCCACTCTTGCGATTGCAGGAGGCCGGTTATTCCACCCATATCGCCGCCCACCAACTCAAAACCTATTCCGGCAAACACGGTTACCCAGCCACCAGCGACACACTGCTCAGCCAAGCCCATAGCCAGGATTACGACGGCTTTCTGATCCCAGGCGGATTCATGCCCGATAAACTTCGTCGCGACACCAACGTGCTTTCCTTGACCCGGGAGTTCCACGAGCAAGGCAAGCTCGTCGCCTTCATCTGCCACGGCGGTTGGATACCCATTTCCGCCAAAATTCTTCGAGGCAAACGCGCTACGGGTTCTTTGGGCATCAAAGATGATCTCGAAAACGCCGGCGCGATCTGGGTCGATGAACCCGTTGTCGTGGACGGAAATCTCATTAGCAGCCGAACACCTCGTGACCTAGCCCCTTTCGCCAAAGCCATGGTGGATTTCTTAGAGCGCTCGACCCTATGATTTGCACTCCGAAGTTGCAGTTGTTGCGCGGAAAAGCCCGCGCTGCTGAGGTCATTTCTTGCCGAAATGTTCTTGTCGCCTGAGACTGGACCCCATCTCAGTTTCCTTCATATTCATGAACCCCACGACATCGCCTTCCGCTCTCAGGGTAAACCAGGCAGCGCACCGCGCCTTCACTCTGATTGAACTGTTGGTTGTGATTGCCATCATCGCGATCCTCGCCGGCATGCTCCTCCCAGCTTTGTCCAAAGCCAAAAGTCAGGCCTCGAAAACCAAATGCGTCAGCAATCTCAAACAGATCGGCGTCGCGATGGCCATGTACACCGACGACAACCAGGATCACATGCCGTACGCCTGGTGGTACAACGCCAGTGGCGACTCCGCCGACGTTAATAATTTCCACTACCTGCTCCAGCCCTACCTAAAGTCCACGGTCTTCAAATCCGGCACGAGAACCACCAACAGCGATTTCGCCACCTTGGTTTACCCCTGTCCCGATCGGCTCAAAGAAAACCACTGGCGAACTTACAAAACCTACAACAGCGGCACTCCCGGTAACCCCTGGAAAATCAGCTACGCCCTCAGCCAATTCACGCTGGTCAGTTTCCCGTCTGCAGTCACCAGTCCGAAAACCGAGAAGATGTCGGCCGTACTCCGCCCCGCAGAAACTCTCGGCGGCGCCGATGTCTCCATGGAACTCAACCATCCCGCCATCAGTAACTTGGGACGCGCTGGCGACAACACGTATGACATCGGGTGGCGCCACGGAAATCGCCATCCCGATGGACTCGCTAATATCCTATTCTTCGATTACCACATCGCCCCGCGAGCCCGCCGTCAAACCAATGATCTGATCCTGAACTTCAAGGCAAAATGACCCTCTGGGGGAAAGCGGTGGCCCTCCACCGCTTTCCCCCTCAATCACAACCACACCTTCCAGTCCGCGCCGGCGCCAGCAAAGAAGCCGCGAAGATTTCCAGCAGTTCTCAGGATCAACACGAACCGCCTGAAGGTGGAAGTCCGAACACCCCACAGCCAGCAGTGGACAGTGTTTGGAGTTCCGACTTCAGGCGGCCCGGGCGCAACCCACAGCAGAATTATAATGGCTGGGTAGAAGTCTGCAGCACTCCAAAACCCCACCCCTTAACTCCCCGGCTGGGTCAGCACTTTTTCCAGAATCTGGTTCAAGCGCTTCAGCATGACTCGCGGGTCGTCGAGCACTCCAGCCGCCACTCGTGCATTGTCCAGAATCTGCTCCGCAACACTCCGTGCCAGGTCGGCGTCTTTCTGCCGCATCTGATCCAGCCGCACAATCATGGCATGCGATGGATTGATCTCCAGGTCCTGCCTGTCAGGAACCGGTTCCGCGCCATCTCGCTTCATCGCTCGCATCATGCGCCGCATGGTGGAGGTCATGAACTTGTCGGCATCTACGATGGCAGCGGGACTGTCCACTAACCGCTGGGAGACCCGCACTTCCGAGACCTGCTCACCGAGACTCTCTTTGATCCATTGCGCCAGGGACTTAGCTGCGTCGTCGCTTAGGGCACCTTCTTTTTTGGCGGGATCCGCCAAATTGAGCTCCGCCTTTTCAGCCGACTTCAGCGATTTACCCTCGAAGGTATGGAGATGTTCCATGACGAATTCATCCCATGGATCGTAGAGGAACAGCACCTCGTATTTACGTTCGCGAAACACCTCGAAATAAGGACTGTTCTCAGCAGCGGCACGGTTGGGAGCCATCAGACAATAGATCTCCTTTTGATCTTCCGGCATGCGCTTCACATAGTCGGCCAGCGAGGTGCGCTTCCCGACTTCCTGGGTCGACGATTCATACCGAAGCAATTTCGCAAGCGCTTCCTTGTGAAGGAAATCCGTCACGATGCCTTCCTTGAGGAACTTTTGGTACTCGATGTAGAACTTCTCGTACTTCTCGGGTTCTTTCTCGGCCACCTCGTCGAGAAATTTCAGAAACCGGTTGGTGAGCACCTTGTTGAGGCGCTGCAGCAACGCCGTGTCCTGCATGGTCTCGCGACTGATATTCAGCGGTAGATCCTCACTGTCCACCACACCTTTCAGGAAGCGCAGCCAATCCGGGAACAGGTTCTTGGCCTTGGCCTGAATCAAGACCTTCTTGCAGTAGAGGTTTACTTCCGAATCCATCCGGCCCATGCCCATGGTCTCGAGATTTCGAGAGGGTACGAACAGCAGGGCCTGAATCGATAGCGGAGCGTCCGCTGTGAAGTGAAGCCGTAGCATCGGGTCTTCATGATCGTGCCCGATGAACTGATAGAACTCATTATACTCCTCGTCCTTGATCTCGTTTTTGCTCCGAGTCCACAAGGCTTGAACGGTGTTCAATCGCTTGCCATTTAACTCAATCGGAAACGTTACAAAACTCGAGTACCGCTTGATAATGCCTTCCAAGGTCGACTCCTTCGAGAACTCTTTGGCGTCGTCCTTAAGCTCCAGAGTGATCTTGGTTCCTCGTGGCAAATCCGCCGCTGGAGTCAGCTCGTAACCACCCGTCCCTTCGCTCACCCATTGCCATCCCATTTCGTCCACCGCAGCGGACCGACTGAGGACCGTCACACGATTTGCCGCCATAAACGACGAATAGAACCCCACCCCAAATTGGCCGATGAGCTTGGCATCCGGTTTCTTATCCTCGGCGATCTGCTTGAGAAAGGCCTTGGTTCCAGAATGCGCAATCGTTCCCAAATTCTCGACGAGTTCGCCATGGGTCATACCCACGCCCGTATCGGAAAACGTAATCGTACCCCCGGTTTCGTCGGTAGTTAGGGAGATGGCGGGAGCGGTTTCCGGGTCATGAAGTTGCGTGCCACCGGCTTGGGTAAACCGAAGCTTTTCGCACGCATCCGCCGCATTCGAGATCAACTCGCGGACGAAGATCTCTTTGTCGGTATAAAGTGAGTGGATGACGATATCCAGCAGTTGCTGGATCTCCGCCTGGAAATGGTGTTTCTCGGGGGAACTCATAGAGGTGTTTTGCTTAATTCTACATTGTTATAATTTTCTTCCGGCTGGCTTCGCGACGGAACTTAGATTCCATCGCCAGCTTCCGTCGTCGATGTCGCGCCTTGATTCCCGCCTCCACCTCCGCCGCGCTTCGCTCCTCTTGGAAGTACCAC
>SXSK01000367.1 GCA_005793375.1 Verrucomicrobiales bacterium
AACTATTTCTGTTGCGCCTCCAGATTAAGTTCAAAAAAAACGCCAGCGTTAACCCTACCTCAAGCTCGACTGTTAATGGAATGCAGCTTTCCGCAGCCCAAACGCGAACCTGCCTACCTGGTGATTTTGGTGAAATATCATACACGGCGCAACGATCAGGCCTACCGCTCCCATCGTAAACGCCGCCTCAAAGAACTCAAAAAATGGAAATCCCTCAAAACGTCGCTGTAGTGATAGGGGTATTTACATGACTCCACCGACCCCAACTGGTAGTGTTTGGAGCGATCACAGAAGACTATCCACGCACGCTCCTGGAAATGGAGCGGCGCTTCCGGGACGAAGCGGCGTGCCGCAGCTACCTGTTCGCCCTGCGGTGGCCGCAGGGCTTTGCTTGTCCGGCTTGCGGCGGGCGTGGGACGGCGATCCGGCGGCATCTTTGGCGTTGCCAAAATTGCGGTCGGGAAACCTCGGTGATGGCAGGCACGGTTTTCCAGGACACCAAGTTGCCGTTGGCGATTTGGTTTCGGGCGATGTGGCAGGCGGCGGCCCAGAAGAATGGGATCAGCGCCTTGGGTTTGCAGCGTGTGCTGGGTTTGGGCAGCTACAAAACGGCTTGGGCGCTGCTTCACAAGTTGAGGCGGGCGATGGTCCGGCCTGGGCGAGAGTGCTTGGGCGGAGTCGTCGAGGTGGACGAAACCTATTGGGGAGGGGAAGAGTCGGGGGTCCGAGGGCGCCAGACGGAGGAGAAGGCATTGATTGTTGTGGCTGCCGAAGCCGACGGAGCGAACATCGGACGGATCCGCTTGGGGCATATTCCCGACACCAACCGGGCGACTCTGCATGGATTCATCCAGCAGTCCATCGAACCAGGCAGCACGGTCGTGACCGATGGCCTGCAAGCCTACCGTGAACTGGCAGGCTATCTGCATGAGCGGCAAATCCAAAACCACCAACCGGCCGAAGCCGAACATCTGTTGCCGCGGGTACATCGGGTCATTTCGTTGCTCAAACGCTGGCTGCTGGGCACGCATCAAGGTGGCATCGCGCACGAACACCTCGATGACTACCTCAACGAATTCACGTTTCGCTTCAATCGGCGCGCTTCCAACTCACGGGGAAAGCTGTTCTACCGTTTGGCGCAACAGGCCGTTGGGGTCGCGCCGGTTCCCTTTGCCGCGCTCACGCAACACAAGGCCTATCACGTCGCTCCCAAACCCAGACTCACAATTTTCCGCGGCACGTGAGCGCTCGATTCAGACAGAACTCAGACGTCACTCCTGCAGGGGAGATAGAACTAAACCGAGGCGGCTCCAAGTAGAAAAGGGAGCTCGCTCTCGAGGTTCGCCATCAACATCCCGTGGGCGTCGAGTGCCCCCACCTTCCATCAGTTCGAAAACAGACCAACTCGCGTTTCCAATTTGAATCCATCGACCCACCGTCATCGCATCCACTCGGGAAAAGTGATCCGACCGGCAGCTTCAGGATCGTATTCCCGATGCCATTTGAGGCTCCACACCCCGCGGGCTGTCGAGGTGCGAACCGAGCCGTCAAAGAAGAGCACCTGGATCCCCTTGCGATGTCGCGCCATGGCGAAATGATGTGATTCCGCATTCGCTCCGGACCATTGCCCATTGAACTGAGGTCTTGGATCATTCTGACGTGGCCCACCTCCGCGCCACATCGAGTCGGCAAAAAGGGGAACGAGACTCGGTTCTGGCACATTGAACGTGCGCCAATTCCAACGGGTCGGTCGCCCCTGGATTTCAGCGACGCTAGAGGGCGGATTGTAGACCCAGTTATTGATACCATAGCTGCTGAGAATCAACCGAGAGACTCCACCCCTGGATGTGTTGGGCTCAGATAGTGGGAAGTCGTAACAGGACCGTGGCCCCCCATGCTCAACGGCTCGAGTACTTTGGATCGGGACGAGGGTCTCTCGAGACCCAGGCCCACGCCGCTGTCTGGCATCTGGGCAGAGCAGCAGATAAGGCTTCTCGCGATAGTGATCCTGCAGCGCTTTCACCCATTCCCCCCGAGCCCAGCCAACCCCGAAACCCTGGCTGAAAAAACCGAGGTTATCCTCAGTATAGAGCGTCCATATAATGCCCCACTGGCGGAGATTGGAAAGGCACTGCGTCGCGGTCGCCTTGCGCTTAGCCTGAGCGAGAGCCGGCAGCAGGAGCGACGCCAGAATGGCGATGATGGCAATTACCACCAGCAATTCGATCAGAGTGAAACCACCGAAAAAATGTCCAAGCGTGATGTCGCGAGATTCGCGATGCGATCCTCGGTGGAAGTTAAAAAAGAGTCGGCCCACATGTTGTGAACCGACTCTTCCCAAATTATTTGGTCTGCGCATCAACGATCCTGGACGCGTTCCTGAACGGAATCAGACTCTGGACGGCACTTCAAACCCCTTGCGGTACTCCCGGGTCAACAGCCGATTGGCTGCTTTGTTGCTGGGGAAAGTTTCCGAGCGAGAATCCACCCAAAGCGTGGCGCCCAAGGAGAGCGTTTTACCGGAGATATTCACTCCATTCGACGCGAGATGATCCGACAGGCGCCCAAAGGTTTCCCGGGCGTCCGGATTCCCGCCGAGCCGTTCGCGGATCGCATCCGTCCCCAATTTTTCGCCCAACAAATGGCTGATGTTCCCCATGTGACACAACGCGCTGCTGAGGTGGCCTTCTTCAATATCTGCGTTGAGGTCAGAGACTTTTCGACTGCGCATGGCGGCGATGAAATTGGCATAATGATCGGCACTCTGCCGCCATTCCTTGACCAATTTGCCGCTGCGATCGTAAGCCTTGGCGCTGTCATAGGTGGGAATACTCACCATTCCACCCTCGCATTCCACGATCACTCCAATGCTGGCGCCTTTGAAGACATCCATGTTTTTCCCCCATCCCTCCGCATGGTACTCCTTGGACTTGGGCAACCCGCGGACCTCGAAAATCAAAGGCGCCTTCGCGTAGCCGTGGTAAACGAACTGAGTGTTGGGGGTATCACCGTCGTCGGCGTAGCCCACCCGGGCGCCCACACTCAACACCATGGGGCTCAGTCGACTCTCGCCCAGAATCCATCGAGCAATGTCCATCTGGTGGATGCCCTGGTTGCCCACATCGCCATTGCCTGTGACGAATTGCCAATGCCAATCGTAATGAAGCTTGGCCCGATGCAACGGTTGCTTCGGTGAGGGTCCGCACCAGAGATCGTAGTCGATATGGGAAGGTATTGGAGTCGGCGCAGCGACCTTTCCAATGCTTTGGCGCGGCTTGTAGCAGAGGCCTCGAGCAAGCTTGATCTTTCCCAGATTGCCGGCCTGGATCCATGCCACCGCTTCACGCAATCCCGGATTCGAACGGCTCTGGGTACCGGTCTGAACAATCTTGTTGTACTTCCGAGCCGCTTTCACCAATTGCCGCCCTTCCCACACGTTGTGGGAAACCGGCTTTTCAACATAGGCATCCTTACCGTTCTGCACCGCCCAAATGCCAATCAGCGAATGCCAGTGGTTCGGCGTCGCCGTCGAAATCGCATCAATGTCATCACGCTGCAGCAACTTGCGAACATCCGTAAACGTCTCGACCGAAATATTCTCCTTGGCAAGGGCCGCCTTGCCCTTGTCCAGGACCTGTTGGTCCACGTCGCAAAGCGCCACCAAGCGCACGCCGGGCAACCGTTTGAAGCCACTGATGTGATCGTTACCGCGGCCGTTGAAGCCAATCACCGCTACGCGGATGTCGTCGTTGGCTCCTGGGACCCGGCCCCAGGATGAAGCCGGCATGGCGAGAGCGGCCGACGCGACCGCTGTGGATTTGAGAAACTGTCGTCGTGTTTGGTTCATAAGGAATATTGCATTGGAGTTGGAAAGATTGATTGAACTCTCAGGGGAGATATTTGAGTGGGGAATTAACGTTCCGTAACACTCCGATCCTTGGCGTATTCCGTAAAACGTTCCGCCACACGGGCGGCTGTCGTGTCCCCATCGTGGAATAGAAAACGGTATCGAAACGTCACTTTGGAACCAGCCGCCACTTTCAAATCACCAGTACCCTTGGGTTTCTTTTCAAAATCATGAACGCCAAACGGGTTGGCCGCAAACAGGCCGTAATCTCGGACATGCCACCAAGTCGGATGGCGCGGGTTGGTCGGATGATCCATGATAGTGATGCCCACCATTCTGCCCTCGGATGGCCCGTAGTAATCGCACCAAGCCGCCCGTTTTCCCCAAGTATCCCCATCTTTATCCCCAGTAGACATCACAATATGTCCTGCACCGGGTTGGTTCTTGGGCTGCTTGAGACGCATGGATTCGGCAATCCGGATCGCCAGAGTTCCCTCCTTGGTATCACCTAAAACCAAGTCACCATTCGACGCATGGATCGTGATCTCGAAGTCCATCAACCGCGCCTCGGCCGGACTTCGATGAAACTTCAGGGTCCGCTCATCTGTCGCGATCACCTGTCCCTCCTTGGAGCGCCATTCATTTCGACTCCTCAATCGCCCCACTTTTTTTCCCGATTCGACCTCCAGGAACTTCTGGTGGACGGTTCGTCCTGCCTTAGCACCTTCACTCCAAAAGTCGATGTCGTTGGCCAACCCATGACTCCACCAAAGTGCGTGATGATGGGGATGATCCCGTTCTTCATTGGGAACCTCTTCTTGGGGCCAACGGCGCGTCAGGTGAACCCCTCCCGGCCCCAAGATCGGGTAAAGGAAGGGGCGAGAGACATCCTCGTAATGATAGTCAGTGAATCGCTGTCCATCAATGTGGACTTGGATGACAGAACCCGCCTTGACCAACTCAACACCCGGTTTTGCCGTTCCATCCGCGGCAATCGCCCAGCAGAGCCCAGCCCAGAGCGTGGCAAAAAACGCCGTGAAACGATGACAAGAGGGCCGACGGTGAATCATTGCCAGAATCCTATAGTCAGTGTCCCATACAACAGCAACGCCAATCTGTTGGGAACTCTATCCGAATTCCACTAGCGCTCCGCTCGCCGTCTATTACCGCTCTTCCCATGGATTACCAGGTGCTCAAACCCGCGACTCCCCAGGAAATGCTGGCATGGGATGACGCATTTTTGGACGCAGCGGAACAGGGTGACGGCACCGAACAATTGTGGTTTTGGGAATCCTCACAACCGTTTGTCGTTGTCGGTTACGGGCAGAGCCTCGATCGCGAAGTCAACTTGGACGCGTGTTCGCTTGCCGGAATCCCTGTGTTCCGACGATGCAGCGGTGGGGGTGCGGTCGTCCAAGGCCCGGGCTGCCTGTGTTACGGCCTCATTTTACGAATCGATGCCAGTGGACCGAACGCCACTATCGCCAGCACCAATGCCCATGTCATGGAACGTCATCGGGAGGCCATCGCCTCTCTTGTTACGGAAACCGTGGTCATCCGCGGTCACACGGATCTCGCGATCCAAACGCCGGAAGGGGAATTAAAATTCTCTGGAAATGCGCAACGTCGACGGCGCTCCTTTCTACTCTTTCACGGAACGTTGCTTCTTGATTTCGACCTCTCCCTGATCGAGCACTGCCTCCGATTTCCGTCATTGGCCCCCGAATACCGAGCAGGAAGGTCGCATGGGTCCTTTGTGGTGAACTTAAGGATTCCAAGCGCACGGATCATTCAGGCTATCTGCAACGCTTGGGGAGCCACACAGGTTGCATCCAATCGGCCGCTGGATGCCATGAAATCCATGTTGAATGCGAGGTACTCCAACCCCGATTGGCATTCGAAACGCTAGCGCACCTCAACCGACCAGTTCTCGCATCGGCTGGCACCCGTCGGGAATCAAATACTGAGGCCGACCGGTCAGATCAGGAATCGTGACTTTGTTCACGTCGATCCCCAGACAATGATACAGTGTTGCAAAGACCTCCCCGAACAAAACGGGGCGTTCGCTCGGTTCGCCACCCAACCGATCAGTGGCTCCAATGACTTGGCCCATCTTCATGCCACCGCCTACCAGCAAGGCGCAGCTGGCTCCCGGCCAATGGTCGCGTCCGGCATCTTTGTTGATTCTTGGGCTGCGCCCAAATTCTCCCCAGACAACGACACTCACATCTCGATCCAGACCGCGTTGACGCAAATCTTCGATGAGTGCGCTTAGCGCCTGATCCAGCAGTGGCAGGTCGTTCCGCGCATTGCCGAAATTGTTACCGTGGTAGTCCCAGAAGCCATACGCGACGGTAACAAACCGCGCGCCAGCCTCCACCAATCGCCGAGCGATTAGAAATTGCTCATTCAACATCGGTGCGGCATCGCCATGTACCTTGGCATCTCCTTTGCCATAACGTTCCAGCAGTCTCGGATCCTCACCCTTGATGTCTAGGGCACTGAGCAATCGACTCGACGTCAGCATTCCGAGAGCTGTCTGATTAAAACTGTCCAAACCTGCCATCAGCCCCGTTGAATCGACGTCCCGTCGAAAGTGGTCAACCGCCGCCAGCAACTGCTTCCGATCGCCCAACCGATCGGTGGTGATGCCATTCAGCACCATATCCGATTTGGCGTCTGCGGCGGGTTTGAAGGACTCGTTGGCCACGCCCGCATAGCCAGAATTCGCCGCGTTGTAGGGTCGATGCTGCATCCGTGGTTCCAACCCAATGAACGCCGGCACCGCCGGGTTGGTCGCACCGAGCACGCGAGAGACACAGGCACCCATCGTCGGCCATCCCCCGGGCGGCTGGGGATTCTTCCGACGACCGGTCTGACACATAAAATCCGAATGGTCATCTACGGCGTCCGCAATAGAACGAATGATCGTATACTCACGCGCCTGACGCGCCAACTGGGGCAACAATTCACAGATCTGGGTGCCAGGAACGCTCGTGGAAATCGGTCTGAATTCGCCGCGAATCTCCGACGGCGCATTGGTCTTGAGATCAAACGTATCCTGATGCGGCGGTCCCCCGGGCAGGTAGATCATGATCACCGCTTTGTCGCCCGCCAACCGGCCGGAATGAGATTCCGCCTGGAGCAACTGCGGCAGTGCGAGCCCACCCATTCCAAGGCTGCCAATACGCAAGAAATTGCGACGAGAAAGCCCGTCGCAGAATCGCCGGGATGGTCCGGGAATCGTCAGCACGCAACATTCTTACTCGGAAACCCAGCCCAGGCACAATCCCAGATTCCAGGGAAAGTGAGACACATTTGCTTTGCCACCGGCAGAGCTTTTTGCAGCGATGCCGCCATGCAACTTTCGCAGATGCGGCAGGTCTTGTCCGCCCGCGACATCCATCTCAGCAAATCGCTGGGACAGAACTTCCTGCACGACACCAATGTGTTGCGAAAAATCGTGGCTGCGGCCGACCTCTCCTCGACCGATCACGTTCTGGAGATTGGACCCGGATTGGGTCCCCTGACCGAATTGCTCCTTGCCAATGCCGGGAACGTGGTCGCGATTGAGATGGACGAGCGTCTCCTGGACTACCTCGCTGAGCGCTGGCCTCAGCAACCCAAACTGACTCTCATCCATGCCGATGCGTTCGTCTGGCTCAAGACGCACCGTCAGGATTGGTCGAACTGGAAACTCGTCGCCAATCTCCCCTACTCCGTCGCGTCACCCCTGCTGATCGAACTCGCGGAAGCCAACGGCCCTCCAAGCCGCATGTGCGTCACACTGCAACACGAGGTGGTCAATCGGCTCGCCGCCCGACCAGACACCGACGATTATGGGCTGATCACCTTGCTGATCCAATTGCGCTACACCGTCGCCAATCGGTTTCGAATCGCGTCCGACTGCTTCTTCCCGGTGCCCGAAGTCGAATCCTCTTGCATCACCCTGAATCGACGCCCCTCCCCATTGTTATCCGATGCGGATGCCGTCACTTTTAAGCGCTTGGTGAAACTGGCGTTTTCGCAGCGCCGAAAGAAAATGCTCAAACTGTTGAAGCAAAATTGGCCGGTGGATCGACTGTTGGCAGCGTTTGAACACGCCGGGGTACACCCGGATCAACGCGCCGAGAAGGTCTCTTTGGAACAATTCGTCTCGTTAGTCCTCTTTTTGTCCTCGACCCCATGAACCTCCAAGATCCCACACAATCTTCTGGCACAGCCGCCGCGACTCCACGTTCGTCAACACGGCGTCCTTGGACCGCCCCATCGGCAATGGGTTACGGAGCCTTGGTGTTTTCCGGGGTGAGTTTATTGGCCTTTTCAGTCTGGGCCTTCGGTGGGAGCTGGTTTCGAAACCGAGGCGGAGAGCCCGCCATGTACGCTGCGATCGCTTTGGTCTTCCTGGGGCTCAGTGGAGGGGCTCTCAGCCCTCTCATCTTGGGGCCACATCGAATCCGCCGTTTCTATGCGCTCTTCCTACCTGCGTTTCTAGTCTATGCAGTGATCTGGTCTGGATTCTGGTTCTGGCTCAAGTTTGGCTGGGGAGAATGGCTTGGCGCTGCCGCTGGATGCCTGGCGTTCACCGCGGTTGGGGCATGGAAGTTCCAGGCCTGGGATCGCTACTGGAAGGTCAGTGCGGTGTTCTTCGCTCTGCACACCCTCGGGTATTTCGCGGGCGGTTGGTCCATGGCCCAACTCATATCTGTCGCCAAGCAGGCACCCGTCGCTTCCCTGGATAAACGCCAATGGATCACCCTGGCTCAGCTCTCATGGGGACTCGCTTACGGACTCGGACTGGGCGCCGCCATGGGATACCTCACCCATGAATTCCAGCGCACGCTCGAGTCGTCAGAATCCAAGTCATTCCCTATTCATCCCCAGGCTTGAGCCGGGAATTTGGCCCCACTTTTCCCCTTCCTTTCCTGCCGCGCGTTTCTACCCTGTCTGTCTTCCAGCTTGGGACTCCACGTGGAGGCAGGGTTGGCGAAACGACCAATTTTTGAATTAGGCTAAGAAATCAAATAAACGAAACGTTACGACAGGACTCGAGACTATGGCGAAAGCTGCATTTCCGAATATCGCACCCATCCAGTACGAAGGCCCACTATCGAAGAATCCACTCGCCTTCAAGTGGTACAACCCGGATGAGATGATCGAAGGACGCTCCATGAAGGAACACCTCAGGTTCTCGGTGGTGTACTGGCATACGATGTGTGGAGACGGCAGCGACATGTTCGGATGGGGCACTTGGAATCGCCCATGGAACAACGCCTCGAAGCCACTGGAGCAGGCCAAACGCCGGGTACCGGTTTTCTTCGAATTTTGTGAGAAACTCGGTGCGCCCTTCTTCGCGTTTCACGACCGCGACCTCGCACCTCACGGAAGCACACTCCGCCAATCCAACGAGTACTTCGACACCATCGTCAACTTGGTGAAGGCAGAGATGAAACGGACCGGGGTTCGGTTGCTTTGGGGAACAGCACAAAACTTCGCGCATCCAAGGTACATGCACGGAGCCGCCACCAGCTGCAATGCCGACGCGTTTGCTTTCGCCGCCGCCCAGGTTAAGAAGGCCCTGGAAGTGACCCATGAACTCAAGGGTGAAGGCTACGTTTTCTGGGGCGGTCGCGAAGGGTACTCCACGCTGCTCAACACCGATATGAAGCGGGAGATGGATCATCTCGGCGCCTTCATGCACATGGCGGTAGATCACAAAAAGAAGATCGGCTTCAAGGGTCCTTTCTACATCGAACCCAAACCCAAAGAACCCACCAAACACCAGTACGACTCCGACGCAGCCGCCTGTTTGAACTTCTTGCGACAGTACGATCTGCTGGAGCATTTCCAGCTGAACATTGAGACCAATCACGCCTGGCTCGCGGGCCATACCATGGAGCATGAACTCGAGGTCGCCGGTGCTGCTGGCGCCTTGGGCAGCATCGATGCCAACATGGGGGATGTGTTTCTCGGTTGGGATACAGACCAATTCCCGACGGACTTGTATCTGACCGCCCGCAGTATGTTGTCGGTGATGAAGTTTGGCGGGTTCACCACGGGCGGCGTCAACTTCGATGCCAAACTCCGCCGGGAAAGCTTCGAACTCGACGACATGTTCCATGCGCACATCGCCGGGATGGACGCCTTCGCGCGCGGGCTGAAGATCGCTGCCGCCATCCGCCAAGACGGCCGCCTCTCGGACTTCGTGAAGAATCGCTACCGCAGCTGGGATAGCGGCATCGGCGCGAAGATTGAAGCCGGCAAAGTCGGGTTCAAGGAACTCGAGAAATATGCGCTCGATCTGGGTGAGGTGAGCACCAATGAATCCGGTCGTCAGGAACAGCTGGAAGCCTTGATCAACAGTTTCATCTGACTGGCTCTATGACCCGCCAAACGCTACTCGACCACTCCAGTGCTGACTTCCGTCAGCACGTCACCCGCCGCTGGTTCTTTCGAGACTGCGGCCTTGGGCTGGGAGTGGCTGCCTTGCATGCGTTGATGGCGGGACCCAAGGTTGCCACCGGGGCGCCAGCAGACCTGAATCAGCTGGCGCCGAGAAAGCCACACCACGCCGCCAGGGCCAAGCGGGTGATCTACTTGTTCCAGGCTGGCGCACCCAGCCACCTGGAATTGTTTGATAACAAACCCGAACTCGCCAAATGGAACGGAAAACTGCCTCCCGCCGAATTGTTGAAAGGATATCGGGCGGCTTTCATCGACCCTAATTCCAAATTGCTCGGACCAAAATTCAAGTTCGCCCGCCACGGGAACTCGGGTGCGGAGATTTCCGAGCTCATGCCCCATTTGGCCAAGGTGGCGGATGACATTACCATCGTAAAATCCCTGCACACCGATGCGTTTAATCACGCGCCGGCTCAGATCTTCATGAACACCGGGTCGCAACAGTTCGGTCGGCCCAGTTTTGGAGCCTGGACGACTTATGGACTAGGCAGCGAGTCCAGTGATCTTCCCGCATATATCGTGTTCAGTACCGGCCAGAAGGGTACCAGTGGTGGCGCGTCCAATTGGGGACCTGGCTTCCTACCTTCACTGTATCAAGGAGTCCTGTTCCGTAATACGGGGGACCCCGTGCTTTACCTATCCAGTCCCAAGGGCATCGACCGCGTGATGCAGCGGGATACACTGGATGCCATCAAGGAACTGAACCAGAAACGGCTGGGCGTGATGGGAGATCCAGAGATTGCCACTCGGATCAACGCTTTCGAGATGGCGTACAGAATGCAGGCGAGCGCCCCAGATCTGGTGGATATTTCAAAGGAATCCAAGGAAACCCTAGAGCTTTATGGCGCCGAACCGGGCAAGACAAACTACGCATCGGCTTGCCTGCTGGCCCGACGCATGGTGGAACGGGGCGTTCGGTTCGTCCAAATCTTCCACGAGGCTTGGGATCATCATGGCGGCCTCACCGGCGGGATGAAGGATCAATGCGCCAAGACCGACCGCGCCAACGCTGCTCTCGTCAAGGACCTTAAGGACCGCGGCTTATTGGAGGATACCCTCGTTATCTGGGGAGGTGAATTCGGCCGCACTCCGATGGTTCAAGGGGGCGGTGACGATGGACGCGACCATCATCCCAATTGCTTCTCCATGTGGTTCGCTGGGGGCGGGCTGAAACCCGGACTAACCCTTGGAGGCTCCGACGACTTCGGCTTTAATGCCATGACCGATAAGGTGCACGTCCACGATCTGCACGCGACCCTGCTTCACGTGCTTGGGTTCGATCACACCAAATTGACCTACCGATTTCAAGGTCGCGATTTCCGATTGACCGATATCCATGGCGAAATCATCGAAAAACTCCTGGCTTAGTCCTTTTTCGAACTGGCAGAAGTGGCATTGACCTCAGTCGACGTGAACCATCTCCAGTAGATTGGAGGCGGGGTAGCCAGATGTTGCTTTTGCTCCGCGGCTACTTGCGCTCCAAACCGAGAGCCCTCGGGGTAACTGCTGATCGCATCGAAGTGCGAGGCTGCGTAGCGATCAATACATCACCGCCGGACCTACCCTCGGCAAGTTCGGCGGCTCCAATTACCCACCAAGCCAGTCGCTCAGTGAAACTTGTTCTTGCGGTACGCGCCCATTGCAGGGGCCTCTGGATTCACCTCAGGACCGAAATAACGCAGGCAAACCAGTGGCTCGGTTTCGCTGGTATTTTCAAATGTCACGCCCGCTTTGGCGCCGTCCTCGGTGCAAAAGTATTCGTCCTCGGTTAATTCATGGAACCGGATCAATTTCGGGCTGTTGAGGGGTTGACCATTGATCTTGCCGCTGCCTTGGACGCAAATCAGGCCGTACGCCCCGTTGTCCTTGATGGTCGCCTTTACCCCTGGATCGACGGTCAACTCCTTGGCTGTAAACAATTGCTCACCATCGACCTTGCCGTAGACGATCCAGCGATCGACAAACCCGTCGCTGCGTGTATCCGCCACCGGCACGGGTTCGAGGTAATGATTGTCCTTGAAATTCGGATCAACATTCTTCTCCCAATCCAATTGGTCGACAATGAAGTCGAGGTCTTTGTGTTTCTCTTTGGGCATATCCTTTACGAGCAAGCTCCACGGCACATACCGGCCTTCCACAATGCTTTGGTACATCCCGAACACATCACTGCCCCATTGCGGTTCATAGGTGCAGAGGGATCCAGGTGCATGCAAGATGCAGGGATCGATCAACCAACCCGAACCCACCTTCAATCGATACGCTTTAGACAAGTCCAGAATCCCGTTGTCACCCTTGTTCCAGTCCTCGAGACACTTGCGAACTTGAGCTTTCGTCGTGCCCGGCTCGAATCCCATGAACGTGTAGGGGAAATTATTCCCGACATTGTTGTGTTGCGGCGGGAAATAATAACTCTCGGGTTTACCCTCTTGTCCGACCAACTTGGCCTGCTTGGCGGACTGATGCATGTGATGAGGGATAGGCCCCATGTTATCGAAGAACTTGGAATAGACTGGCCAGCGACTGTACTTCTTCCAGATCGACTTGCCCACCAACGTCGCGCCACAGTCGGCAACAGCCTGACGAAGGGTAAACCGTTCCCCCCCCACCACGACGTAGCTCAACCCTTCATCCGGCACACGCCCCTCGTTGGCCGCTTCCGTCGTCGACGCAAACCAACGTTCATCGATCCCGCCGCGATTGGCACCGTAGGCGTAAGTATCGTCCGGATGCAGCTTCAGGCGTAAACCTGGCTGCAGGAAGGATCGGGGTACCCAGGCCGGGGCCAGCCGCAGCAAGCCACCCGTACGCGTCAGTTCCGCACCAACCTTCCCGGAGGTGTTTTTCTTGATAGTCTTCAGTTCTTGAACGGTCTTCATGGATCTAGGACGTGCTCTGCAATCGTCGTATGCGATTAAGTGTTTCCGCTAAACAGTGGGTGCAGCCTAGTGGAAGCCGGGAACTCCGTGGAAGATCTTTGTCGTTCTCCCCTCAACTTCGTAAAGGTTAAGAAAACCGGCGACAACCCGCGGTCCTCACGGAACACTCCCCCATGCGCATCATTGGCGGACTTGCCGCCGAAACCCTGCTCAAAGTTCCGGAAGGACTAGCAGTCCGACCCACTCCGGACAAAGTGAAACTGGCTATTTTCAACAGTCTTGGGACTTTTGTCGAGGGTGCACGGGTGCTGGATCTTTTTGCGGGTAGCGGCGCATTGGGCCTGGAATGCCTCAGTCGGGGAGCCCGGGAATTGGTCAGCATCGAAAAATCGGAACGTCATGGGCGGTTCTACCGGACAAACCTGCAAGCCACACGTCTCCCGGCCGCGACCGTCGAACTGCGCATCCAGGACGTCTTCACCGCTATGGGGCAATTGGCTACTGCGCGACGCCAGTTCGACCTGATTGTGGCTGACCCGCCTTATGGTGAAAAGAATGTCGGACGCCGATCCACTTCCATGGCGCAACAACTGTTGGACGACCCCGCTCTACCAGGATTGCTAAATCCTGAGGGACTGTTCGTGCTGGGCCACACGCGTCGGGATACTTTGGAAATGACGCCCGCCTGGAAGGAAAAGCGTCTGCTGAAACACGGGGACACTTGGATGCGACTCTTGGTACGAACCACATAACCACTGGCTAACGAGCGACGCAAGGTGTCGCTGGTCGCGTCGGGACGAGCTCACAATTCCGACAACGCAGTGAAGTCCGAGATGAGTTTGGGCCAGTCGATAGTCTCACCCGTTAGGGGTTGAAGGATAACCAAGAGTGGCTCCCCACCGGACCGCCCGAACGTCATTCGCCGCAGGGAAGTTTGCCACCAACAACGCAGAGGCGTTGCGTGCCTCGTCTTTCCGTCCGTGAACCAGTAAACTACCTCCGCGACCTCGTCCTGATTACGTTTCAAGGTCAATTGTCGCGCGAGGCCGCCTCCCAATGGCAAATCGATTCCGCGATCCGAATTCCATCCTGCCCCTCGGAAACAATGCTTCGGGTCATGGACTGCATGGCGGTCCCGGGTGCCGTCCACGATCTGGGTCACCACGCGCTGCCCTCCAACTTGATAAACACGTTTCAATATGTCCACTTTGCAAAAAATGCTTTTCTCCGTCTCAGTCAAGTCCACCTCACGACTCATAAAATCAACGCCACTCTCCGGAAATGCTTCCAGTCGGGCCCGCGCTGATTCCAAAGGAATAAATTCCCAAAGAATTGTCATGCCACCGACTAGCCCAAGCGACACCCAAAGCAGCACGGCGGTCAATTTTTTGCACGGAAAGAGCGCGGAGAATTCCCCGGAAAATCTGCTCCTGATGTGAGTCCTTGGGACATTTGGGTAGTAAACGACATGCGATGATCGGATCCATGTAAGCCTGCGTCAGGTCGTCGCCGATGAACCCAACTCGGGGTCTCCCACGGAGGCGCTTTCGTTGGATTGAGGCACTAACAAAATCAACACTCCTATCATCGCCAAGGCGAGTCGCAGTCCCAGGAGCACTGGAATGGGCAAGGCATTTGCGATCCATGAGAGGGGTGGCATCCAACTCAACGAACAGAGAAACCATCCCAGCGTTTTCCAGGACCAACCGGGCAGAGCGGCGACGGCCAAGGCGAAGGCGATATAACCTAGTGTGTTCAAACTACTGACCACACCCCCCGCGAGAAACAGCAAGCTCAGGCCTATCCAAAACGCTCGCCCCACCCCCTGACTGCGTCCTTGGAACCAAAACCAAATGGCGGCCCCCGCCCAGAGCATCAACGCCACCCACCCAAACTTATCCAACGGCGAGTGCATCCAGGCAGGCACGATGGCCCTCGAATCCCAAGCGGCTAGCACCAAAACCACCCAGCCAACCTTGTTGATAGAGGCATCGGCATTCATATAACAAGACTCCGTTCCTGAGAATTTTGCCATCGAAAGAGAAAATACGATCCCAGAAACATGAGCATCAATACCATCAGTCCGCCCCAGCTATGGAAAACTCCCATCGCGAACTCCGGCCCGAAGGTCATTGCCGCCAGACTGATCGTCAAAACCCGAGCGGTATTCGCAATCCAGGCAACGGGCAACAACAAGGCTACATTCCACCAGTAGCGTCGGGTCCGACCCAACAATGAGTAGGCGAGCAAGGTTCCAGCCACCAACAACGACTGCAGCACCTTTAATCCTGAACAGGAAATATCCACCGATACGGGCATCCCTTGAACCAACATCTGAGTTCCTTGCCGACTCACGTCGAGTCCCGTGAAACTTAACACCAATTCAGAAGCCCAGGCACCACTGAGTCGAAACCACCAGCCCAGCGGTTGCAGGTCGAGCGTGATCCACGGGAATGCCACAAACGGAAGTACGAGAAGACGAAACAGCCGCTGGTGATCTTCAGCAGGAACTGCTGACTTCAACCAAGCCCACAATGCCGCTGTCCAACCCAAAGCGAGAAGCAGCGTGATGTTCAAGGAAACCCCAAGAAGTAATGCTAAGAATGCGGCTCCCAAAATCCTGGGGCTGGGATCGCTGTCGGTCGAAGTTCTTCCAGTTCCAAACCAGTTCCAAGGCGTTCCCATCCAGCAGAACAAAGGCAGTGCCGCCAATGCTGGAAGCGCTTCTTCCGCAGAATCAAACCAACTGCGATCCCGCAGCCATATCAGGACCGCAAGCACTGCCAGAAACCCCACCCATAGCCTGTCACGAGTTCTCATTGGCCAGTTTCAGCCGCGGCAATGGCGTTCAAATTGGCTCGCAGCTCCATTTGGTCCGGCATAATTGCCAGCAACTCCTGGGTATACTTGCGCGCCACTTTCCAATCTTTTTCCCTGAAAGCGCGTCGAGCGAGAAATGCCCGGGCTTCCACCGAGGATTTCTCAATGCCTCGGTAGATCCGCTCGGCTTCCTCTGGTTTATCCTGGGCCAATGCCACTCGAGCCAAGAGTTCCTGCCCTAATTCGGATCGAGCCAGTTGCGGTTGAACGGCAATATGTCGTTGAGTCCCTGCAAAATCACCCTGCTCCAAATCTGCGGTAGCCAGCAACCATGCCGCACGAAAACCAACATCCCCACTGAGTTTACCAAGCTTTGCGAGCGCCGCTAGCGCCTCCACGTTCTTGCCAATCCCAAGTTGTAGCTCCGCAACCAGCAACTCCAAGACCGGCGTACTCGCACGCGTCGTCAAGAACCTCAACGCCATCTCCGGACCGCGATTGTAGCGCATCGCCTGGCCATAGGCATAAACCACCCACTCCGGTGCGGTCGCAGGCAAACGCTCCGGATCGGCTATGGTTAATCCAGCTTCACGCCATCCCGCGGCAAGAAACGCCGCCGCGAACGCGTGTTCGCCAGAAATCACCGCCTGGATATCTTCCGGAAGTCTCTTGATGCTCTTACCATTACGCTCCGATAACGCCTGTTGTTCCAACTTGACAAAGAAGGAGTGACTGTTGGTGTTCAACTGGGCAAACGCTAGACTCGACGGGTTTAACGTCTGATTGGTCCTCACCCTCCAAGCCAAGATTTGCCCCAGGGCTCGGGCCAATTCAGGGGACCAACTCACCGAGGAAGCTCGGACAAATTTCAGACGCTCGCGAGCCTCACGCTCCTTGCCATTCTTGAGTTCGTCCGCCAGTTGCAGCCAAAACATTTCCTGGCGCGCGGTGGCAAATTGCTGGCGTGCGGCATACTCTCCCGCCAAACCAGGACTCCAAAACTCGTTTGCTGGCAGGGCGATGAGTTCTTTTGCCAGTCCTGACAAAACTCCGTTCGGAATGGTTCCCTTAGTGCCGACCTCTTTTTCCTTAGAAAGCATCCGTTCCCAAAACGATGCCTTCAACCAGAGAAAATCAATGGAATTAGTCTTCAACCCATCCCGCCAGGTGCTCAGCGCCAAGTCCAGACTGCCTTGTCGACGATAAAATTCTGCCAATTGATCCCGGCGCAATGGATCCGGAGACGCCACCAGAGCCGACACATACTCCACTCGAGCCAACGAGGTCTTGCCCAAGGCTTCCAGCAGCTGACCACGGAACGAACGAACATCTGGATTCTTGGGATCCAGAGCCGCCGCTTCAGCCAGAAGATTCCACGCATTGGTGGGATGCCTAAGGTCTGAAAGTATCGCCAACCGGATAAGCCGTTGCACATCGTTGGTCGACTCGTACCGCCTCGACTCCAACAGCTTCTTCGCCTCCTTCGCTTTGCCATCCAGCATCAATGCATCGACTTCCAGCATGCCCCAGGCAGGCGTCATGCTTTTGTGGCCCGCCATGACCAGTGCCAACTTGTCGCGCTGGCGGGAATGAAGATAAACCCGACTCACCAGAAGGCACGCGTCCTCATTCTCATAAATACGATCGGGGCTCTTTTCGAAAATCGCCACCAATCGACTGAAATGTCCCATCCCCGTTAATGCCGCTATTTCCACCTTCGGCCATGGATGAGGGGACTTCGAGCGGTCCACCGCTTGGAACAACGCCACCGCTTCCTTGGGACGCCGCTCCGACAGAGCCTTTTGTGCTCGCGCGAAACCGCGGTCATCAGCCGACTTGCGGACATGCGCCTGCCAGGCCTTCATTCCAATAACACCGCCAACTCCAGCGACAACCACAGCGCATAGTGCAAAAAGCCACCAGTATTTCTTCATAGTCGTTACCTCAAATCCAGACCCAGCAGCGTTCGCTTTCCACCTAGTATTATCGGTGTCTAAACATCTGACTTAACGGACTTTGACTGGGACAATCGCGCGCGCCGGACCAAAAAATAACCCAGTCCCAAGAAAGCCGTCATGGTGACGATCGTCGCCGGTTCTGGCGTTGCAGTCAGTGCAGCAATGTTGATGGCGCCGATATCCAAGGCGAATAGCACATCGTTATAATCCCGATCGCCACCACCTAGAATGTCCTCAAACTCCAAAATCAAATAGGAGCTGTCCTTGCTCACATAGGCGACATTGATCCCATGATTGATCCCATCGGGATTCGCGGAAGTTCGGGTACTGAAGACATTCCTTCCTCCCTTCGCACCATCAGCAATAAGGAAGAAATCGAGCTGAGTCCCGCCCCTCATGTTGCCCAGATCCACGAAATCCCCTGATGCGAGAGGCTCATCCTCGGTGCGTCTCGCAGCTGAGTCATCGGTGTAGTGGGTCTGTGAACTAGAGGCATTTGGGAAGATCAACTTCGCAGTTTCGCTGTTCACTGTCCCCGTACCATCCGTTGTGAAGCCCAGCGTATTGGCGAACGGTGTTACCACCCCAATGGGTTTCAAGGAGTCCGCATTGGGGTGTAGTAAATCTTGAACAGTTCGTGGCGACCTTCGGCTGAAGAGCGGGACAGGGATCTGCGCGCATGTTTCGGACCTGTTGGTGAGGAGC
>SXSK01000368.1 GCA_005793375.1 Verrucomicrobiales bacterium
GCCGTTTGTTGCTCGTGCTCGGGTAGCGTAATAGGCTCGGACATGCCGGCAGTTAAATAAAGTCAGCGCCTTTTGTCCAGTTTTATACCGCCTTTTGTTTCACCTGCCTCCTTAAAGTCGAAATCTTGAAACTGCCCTGAAGCCAGACTGTCCTGCCACGGGCACCACCAAAGGTGTCCAACGACCGCCCGACATTTCCTGCCAAGCCGCCGCCCAGCCCACCATGCCCGCGAGCCCAATACACAAACCCACCATGCATTTGATTCGATTCATACGTCAGCGTAATGCCTCCACGGTTCCGTTGTGGTGCACCACCACCTCGCGAGCGCCCGGCGGCAGTTCACTCTCCACCACGGGCCCTTTCCCGGGCCATCTCACCGCGATCCTCCTCGCCCCTTCAGGCCTCGCCATCACCGTCACCACCGAGTCCATGCTCCAATACCCGCTCCCAGCGTGCACTTCCCTCGCCGCTCCCCACTTCCCGTTCCCTTCCCCCAACCGTATCACTGCCCCAATCCCCTCCCGATTATTCTCAGACCCCTTCAACCTCACCCTCAACCCCACCTTCCCTCTCGCGTTTCGGTACAGCTTGGTCTCCCCTCCATTCTGACTCACCAACAGATCCACCCGTCCGTCCCCATCGTAATCCCCCACCGCACTCCCCCTTTGTTCCCCGTAAACTTTCACCCCGGATTCCTGTCCCTTCATCGCCTCAAATCCACCTCGCCCATCCCCTCTCAACACCAACCCTCGTCCCGCGTCACTCCTCGATGTCCTCATCGGTACCGCAAAAAAATTCTGGCTCACGAACACGTCCTCCTTCCCATCCCCGTCGAAGTCCGCCACGTTCACCCCAAATCCAGGACTCCACTGCGCTTCCACCGGCAGTTTCCCCACTTCAAAGCGTTTCCCTCGGTTCAGAAACACCGTCGTCTCCAACCAGTTCGCTTCCAACACTCTCGTCTTCTTCCCAGCTTCCCCAAGGATTTCCTCCACGCTCGCCTCCGCGTACTCCCGGTGCCGGGGGTACTTCGCCTGTACCCATGGCCACTCTTTCCCCAACCCATCGCGATCCACTTCAGGCACCCATTTCCCCATCGAGCGATCCTTCCACGCCTCCATCAACGACTCCTGGCCATTCCCTACCAAGTCCGCCACGTACAGCCGCCTCGGCTCCTCCACACTCGCCCGATAGCCCGTGTTCAATCCCCAATTCGACACCACCAGATCCATCCTCCCGTCCCCGTCAAAATCCCCAACCCCAATCCCATTCCACCATCCCACGTACCCCCCCAATCCCCACGCCGTCGTCGCTTCTTCCAATTTACCCCCTCCATTCCGGAACACCTTCACCGGGCCCCATTCGCACGCCAACACCAACTCGCTCCTTCCATCCCCGTCCAGATCCGTCCACACCGCTCCACTCACCATGCCCACTTCCTTCAACACCTCGGTGTTCACTTCGTCCAATTCCCATTTCCCACCCCGATTCGCGTACACTTTCGACGAACAGGCCTTCGGGTATCCACCCACCGTCACCCGTCCTCCAATGAACAACGACAAGCTCCCATCCTCCGCAAGTCCTCCCAGCGCCAACGGGCCGGCACTCGCTTCCCACGCAGGCAACGCGTCTTCCACGCGTTTGTTTCCCAGATCATACACCCGCACACTGCTGCCACCCACCACCCCGTCCTCGTAGTTCGCTGTCCCGCTCAACACCATCATCGTCCCCTCTCCCCGTCTCCATCCCACGATCCCCGTCTGATCTCTCCCCGTCATCTGCCCCAGCGGCATCCCTTCCATCCGACGAAAGCCTCCCCTTCCATCCCCCAAGTACCCAGACAGACTACCCCCCTTCCCGCTCCCTATCACCACGTCTTCATTCCCATCCCCATCCAAATCCATCCACCCAACTCCAGGTCCCAGTTGGCTCATTCGCCGTGGCAACAACGCCTGCCGTTCGAAATCCTCGTGAAACGGTTCCAGATGCACATGCCCCAATCGCCCACTCTCATCCACAAACAACCCTGCAACCAGGTTCAACTCGTTTACCACAACGTCATGATCCCCGTCGTTGTCCAAATCCGCCACGCACATCCCGTGCGCCACACCTTCGTCTCCAAATCCCCACTCACGCCCCACTTCCTCAAATCGTACCCCACCCAAATTTCGATACAATGACTTCGCTTGCGGTAGCCGAGGATACATGAGGAGCTTTTGGGGGATCTGATCCTTCCGATAGGGGCCATTGGCTTGGATTCGGGCGTTGGCATCCAAGTCCTGCGTGTCGAAAAGGTGTCCCGTAGTCATCAAGACGTCCTCGAATCCATCCAGATCGACATCCAGAAAAATGGTGGACCACGTCCAACCGGAGGCTTCCAATCCCACGAGATACGCGAGTTCAGCGAATGTGCCATCGCCGCGACCGAAGTGCAGGGTGTTCCGATTGAGTTGAGGCCGATTGCGAGCCGTCTCGAAGTCTCCGGCTGCTGCCATGATCCCGGAGCTGTGGGCCATGCGCAAACGATGTCCTGGATCCAGCATATCCACAATCAAGAGGTCGTCGTGCCCATCGCGATTCAGATCCCCGCAGTCGATCGACATCGAAAACGTGGGCGTATTGCGAAGGGCCGTAGACGCGAGTGCCTGAAAGTGACCCTGACCGTCATTGATCCAAATTCGATCGGGACTTTGGAAATCATTGCAGACGTATAGATCTGGAAAGCCGTCGCCATTGAGATCTCGAAACAAGGCGGCTTGCCCCCAATCGCGGGGAGCCTGTGTGAGTGGGATTCCCGATTCGTCGCGGAATACCCCATGGGTCCAGGATACCGGCTGGAACCTCGCTTCGCCGAGATTCAGGTACAACGCATCGGGTTCGCCATGTTCCAGAACTCTCCCTTCTGGGGTATATTCCAATTGATCCCGATCCTCCGGAAGAATGGAACGTCTCCCATTGACATTGAGCACGTTGAACCCGGTGCTCCGAATCGTGCTGGTCCGGTAATTGGCGACGTACAAATCCAGATCCCCATCCCCATCAATATCCGCCAACGCCATCGACATGCTGCCCATCCGCTGAAGCAACCCCGATTGCGAGACCTCTGTGAATCGACCCTTCCCGTCGTTCAGGAAGAGGCGGGTTCCTCCTCCAATGGAATTCACTAAAAGATCCAGTTCTCCAAGAGCATCCGGGAAATGAAGTGGGACTGATCGTGTGCCGGACTCCGCGCCGTATCCGTGTTACCCCCCGGTGACGGCTTTTCTGCCTATGGCTGCTTCCTCGCGTTGGTCGCCGAACTTTAGCGGCCGCTCTCGAACTCGGTGAAGTCCCCGTCGGCCCGGGTGATCCGATGCACGGAACCATCGGCCAGAGTGTAGATTCGCTCCCAATTACCGTCGGGCAGTTGCCGAGCCGTTTTCTCCCGGAACAGAATCCTCTCCGGTTCGGTCGCGTCGAGGGGTCGATCGCGGTGGAAGAACTCGACCAGGTCCGGTGAAACATTGCTGGGAAGGGTTCCATCGGTGGACAATGGCAGCTCATTTCTCATTTCCTCAAGCGTCGTTGGAAACTTGGATCCATTGCCCGAGGCGAAGCGATGAGCCGCCAGCCCAAGATGCTTCATCGCGTTGATGATTCTGGCGGAATTGGCTTCCGCCTTCAGAATCTCGAGCGTCTGGGGGTCCATGTCACCCGCGCGGACAGCTGGAGCCGCGGAGGGTCTGGCCGTCGGTTGGCGCGCGGCCTGACGCAATTGAGTAAGTTCACCCCTCAGCCGCAGCAATTCCGCGTGCTCGGCCCGCAACCGTTCCAGTTCGCCCGGGTCGTTGCCAGCTGTAGCGACGGTTGGTGGCGCGGTCATCTCGGCCATCTGCCGCCGAAGAGTCGCGTTGTCGTCGGCGAGCCGGCGGACGTTCCGTTGTTGCTGAACCATCGCGGTAAACACCAACGCACCAGCCACGATTCCGAGTACGAGTTTGGACTTCATAAGCAAAAACCAGGCGGCCACCCCGGACTGCGCACCGACACCCACCAACGCACCACCGGCCAGCGTCGCCGCCAAGCCCACTGGCGCGGTCTGGGTACCCGCCACGCCCAGAGCTATGGCAACCGTCCCGCCGCTGACCGTCACGCCGCGTTGCCGAAAGATCTCGCGCAACTTCTCCAGGGCGCGGCTGACACGTTTCTGGGCGGCATCCTCGTTCGTGCCGAGAGTCGCGCCCACTTCGGCCAAACTCCTCCCCGTAAGGAAACGCAGTACCACCGCGTCGCGGTCCGCCTCGGACAGTCGGCCGAGTGCGGCATCGAGGATCGGCTGGAGTCCCGCAGCGTCGCGGGTTTCCGTGGACTCGGTGATGGCAGACTGAATATCGTCCTGTTGCATCGCCTGCTGTTCTCGTTGTGTCCGGCGAATTTCGCCGCGAACCTGATTCGCCGCCGCGTGACATGCCGCCCTGTAAAGCCAACCAGCCAGTACCGTGCCGACTGGCAGGCGGGGCGCTTTCCGCGCCAGGTCGGTGAACACCATCTGAGCCACGTCCCGCGCGGCATCAGCATCGCTACCGACCCGCCGGGCCGCCCCCCACACCAAATCGCAGTGGCGGCGGACCAGTTCCGTGAAAGCGTCCTCTGTGCCGTGATCGGCGTAGCTTCGGAGCAGTTCGTGATCTGGGGTGTCGTGCATCGTGTCGTCATCAGTAAACACCCGCCCGGGACAAAAACCGACATAGCAATCTACGACAGGAAACCGATAGCCGAAGAGGGAAGGTATTTCAGACAGGGGACTGCGACTCCAAAGAGCTTCACCACAGTGCAGTCCAAGGGGGTGTCCTATGCAACTTCGCCCCCGACGTTGTGATGCACCCAAGGCTTTAGGGTGACGGCAGATAGTACCAATCCACTTTGTTATTTTGGCCTTTGGACATGATCTTCCACGAAGTCATGGAGACGTGGCCATCGACCCAGGCATAGTTGCCACCCGTTCCATGACGCACATATCGGAACAGCGCATTCTGAATGCTCGGTGGGTAAAGATAACCGTAATTCCACCATTCCAACCCCTTGGTTGGATCCAATCCATCGCCATTCATGCAGGTGTCCGACGGTTTGGTCACGACGGTGGTTTTGACGTGATCTTTTTGGGTGTAGCCGAGGTAGGCGTAATTGTGTCCGTACCCCCCGTAGCCCTGATAGCCAGGCACCGTTGCCGGTATCACGTTGGTCCCTACCTTCGCAGTCGGACAGGCGACAACCTTGCTCTTGGCGACGAGATTCGTGTAATTGGTGCTCACGTTGCTGATGTAGGGTGAAATCTCCAAAAACCATCGACTGGGAGCGACCCAACCCGAGCCCGGCGGCACTTCGGTGCCGGCGACCGGCAGATAATCGGAGTGATCACCGGCATAGAGCATGTATCCCAAGGCAATCTGTTTTTCATTGCTGGTGCACTTGATCGCCTGGGCTTTCATTTTCGCCCGGGACAGGGCCGGCAATAGCATGCCAGCCAAGATGGCGATAATGGCGATCACAACCAGCAATTCGATGAGCGTGAACCCAGCCTCCAGGCGGCGGGGGAGATGTGTGGGTCGAGAATTCATGGCAAGGGATAAACCAGATTCGGCGCGTAAGATCTGGCTCACAATGGCACCCTGCTTGCGATTGACTAAAGTGACAACCAAAATGCGGAATGGATTCATGGCCTCCATCGATCCATGAACCAGCCTCTCATCGATACGCACGTGTCTCAGGAATGATGGTTGCCGAGTCCATCGAATCACCTGCGGGACGGTTGCAGCCCGCACAGCCCATGATGGCGCGAAGCATTCCCGTCGATCCCGTCAATCGCTCAAAGAAAAATGGCTTTCGTTCCCGAGGCCGCGCGCCCACTTCATTCATGGTTGAGGAATCATAGATTCGTCCATTCAAGATGGTGTACCGCACCGAATCTGAGTGGCGAATATCTTCCAATGGATTCTTATCGAGAATCAGGACATCCGCCAGTTTGCCACGTTCGATTGAACCCAAATCCTTATCCAAACCAAGATATTTGGCTCCATGGATGGTGGCGCATTGAAGCGCTTCGATCGGGCGCATGCCACTTCGAGCAATCGACCACAATTCCCATTGCGATCCCAGACCAGCCAACTGTCCGTGGGCACCGAGATGGACGGTGACTCCGACATCGAGCAGCGACTTGCAGATCGAAGCGCTGCGAAGGACATTGTAATCCTCGTCACTGGCCATGGGGCGGCGGCGAGAACGCGGGTCAATCACCCAACGCGGCGTGAACTTCAGCAGCTTTTCATGCTGCCAAGCATCCATATGTTGATACCAATAGCGTTCTGCATCCAACCCACCGTAACCGACGACCAGTGTCGGGGTATATCCAGTGCCGCTGGCGCCCCAAAACTGCTGTATATCCTTATAAATGCGGTCGACTGGCAGTGAATGTTCGACGCCAGTGTGACCATCGGCGACCATGGTCAGGTTGTGCTGGAGCAAGGAGCCACCTTCCGGCACCACCATCATACCCAATTGACGCGCCGCCTCGACCACCTGTTGGCGCTGATCTCGCCGGGGTTGGTTGTAGGACTTCACACTGAAGGCCCCGACCGCCTTCATGCGTTTCAAATGGAACAAGGCGTCTTCCAGGCTGTCGATCTGTGCCTTGTACACTCCCGCGGCACCATAAAGTATGGTACCCGTGGAAAACGTTCGAGGCTGGACCACCAATCCCGCGCGCTGCATCTCGCCAGCCGCAAATATCGACTCGGTGTCGTTCGACGGGTCGTGGATCGTCGTCACGCCAAACGCCAAATCCGCGTACCGAGCCCAATTCTGTTGAGGGGTAATACCATCCTGCCCCTGTGCACCATGGGCGTGCACGTCGATAAATCCTGGGATCAACGTCTTGCCGACGCAATCAATGACCGTGGCTCCGGAGGGAATATACACGGCATCAACCGTGCCGATGTCCACGATCCGATGATCGCGGATGATGACCACTCCGCGATCCAGCACTTGATCCCCTTTCATTGTGAGGATTCGGCCTCCCACCAAGGCCAGCACTCCTTCGGGCCGGTCGGCGCGCTGGCGGAATCCGATTTGAATGTTGGTCGCTTTGGGCGTTGCGTCGGGAGCGGGTTTCTTTTCTGCCCCATCCGTCTTGGGCTTGGAATCGGGAGCTGGTGAGGCCTCAAGTTTCGCCAACGCCTCCAACCGCTTGGACTCGGCACGTTTGGTGGCGGCGTTGACCACATCCTCCACTCGCTGCGAGTACAATTCCGGTCCCAGGGACCAGTGCAACGCCTGGGAATTACCAGACCACGACAGATTGGCACCGGCTTCGGTGGTGACTTTGTGTACCGGCACGTTCGCCGACTTCGGACCAATCTCGATGGTGCGCCCCGCGATGAGAAAGGGTGTCACGTAAACGTTGAATCGCTCCGACCAGGCGACCCATTTTCCATCCGGCGAGATTTTCACTTCTGTGGCATTTGCGCTGGAAAGGTGGGTGCGTTCTTCCGTGCCATTCAGGGTCATGCTGATCAACCGGGTGTTTTCGTTTTCCTTGTCCGGTTCACCGGTCAGGAGAAAGACGCGATCGGTGTCGGCAGCGAACTGGGGATTCGTGCCTTTCTTGGTGATGCGTGTTCCCTCGCCACCATGGACCGGCACCCAATAAACGCCCGGATCTTTGGAATGAACTGCCGCCAATAGATTGCCGCCGCTGATTCGACCGTAAACGATTTTGGTGCCGTCTGGTGAAAAAATTGGGTCCACGTAGAAACCCGGCTTGGTGGTCACCACACGCCCAACGCCTCCCGCAGCCTCAACGACGCGAATCGAGGCTAATTCGGTGTCATCCCAGGCGACATACACGATCGATTTTCCGTCGCGCGACCACGACGGCATGAACTCGAAGTGCTGGGAATCTGTAGTGATCCGCTGGGGTTGACCCTCCGGAAGCTGTCGCTTGTAGAGGTGACCCAACGCCGAATAAACCACCGCATCGCCACTGGGTGACACCGACACTGAGCGCAACATCCTCACGTCGAATTCAGCCGGAGCCACCTCGATCGGTGTTCGAACCGCCGGCAAAATTGCGTGCTCCGCTTTGACATGAAATGGGATGCGATGGACCAATTTGCTGGAGACTTCGATTCGATGAAGGCCTCCCTGGGCATAAAACACCATCGACTTCGAATCCGGCGTCCACGCCAAACTCGGGTATACTCCGTGAATCGCCCAAGTCTCCTGCATGTCCCGCTCCAGTCCGTCATGCAATTTGCGGACTTCACCCGATACAATATCCTGGAGATACAAGCAGGTCTTTGAACGGTCGCGGCGCACAAAGGCCAACTGCTTACCATCCGGCGACGGTGTCGGCCGAACCGCCCCTCCAGGGCCATTGATCCACCCTTCGGTCTCGCCCGTCACCCGGTCTAATCGTGAGATCACATAGATCTGGCCGTTGCTGTCCTTGTTGTATTCAAACGTCCCGCCCGAAGTGGCATCCCAGGAATAATAGAGATATCTACCGTCGGGGGAGAACGCCGGCTCGCCAACATCCTTTTGGTCATTCGGCTTGGTGGTCAATTGAACCCCATCGCTGGCGCCGGATTCCACCCCGGCAACTGAGTAAAGCCAGATCTCACCGGCACCCAGCGATCGCCGTGAACTGAAATGCTTACGCGCCGCGACATAGTTGCCGTCGGGCGTCCAGACCGGGGAATTCAGTAGTCGAAACTCTTCTTTGGTAATTTGGCGCAACCCCGATTCCTTCGGAGCTTGAAGAGAATTGGCGTCCGCTCGAATCACCCAGATATTGTCGCCCCCTCCGCGATCGCTGGTGAAGGCAATGGATTTTCCGTCAGGACTGAATCGCGGCTGCATATCCCACGACAATCCTGAAGTCAGTGCCGTTGCTTCCCCCCCACCGATGGGCAGCAAATAAAGGTCCCCCAATAAATCAAACACGAGTCTCGAACCGTCGGGCGAGACATCGAGATTCATCCAAGTTCCTTCGGTGACATCGATGGAGGCGGTTTTAGCGGCGGCAAAACCCTTCGGTTTCGACACATCCCACTTGGATTCCTTGTCCGCTGATGTCGCTTTGCCTGTAGGAACCGCGGGCGCGGCGGAATCGGCACCAGTTGCTGAGAAGAGGAGGGCCCACCCTAACCGAAACACCCAACTCATCGTTCGAGACTCACCGATCCGGGCTTCATGCGTCATACAGCCTGAAAATAATTCTCCTGCACATTACCACTTCACGCCCAAAAGCGAGATTCTTGCCATCCTATTAGCAATGCTCCAAGGCGAGCTTGAGCCACACTGGCAGCAGGAACCGTCTCTCCCGATCTCGCATCTGGAGAGACGACCGCAGCGGACTATTTACTTCTTCTTGCTGGCCGCCGATTTGGAGGCGATGGCCTGCTTCTTCTTCTGATCCGCCGAACTGGCAGCGGCTTGTTTTTGTGTCGATTTCTTCTGGTTTGCTTTAGGGGATTTGTCGCCCATAGAGGATATAATGCTGACTGAGTTTAACTTGCCTTCGGAATGTCCGTTTCTCCGAAGACTCATTCAGTGTGCGGGTATACGCGCCGCGTGTAAATGACGGAAGCGCACCTCAACTCTCGAACGATTGAGGAAACGCGCTCCATGGCAGCCCATTCACCACGTCAACGTGGCGGTAGCGGCAGACGCCGGATCCACGCGCTCACGAAGCGACGAAAGGATGGACGAGGCAGTCCGCGTCACTCTCCCAGAAAACACTTCGGTTCCATTCGCTTTCACCTGGAATGATTGATCTAAATCCAACAATTGATCCGCCAATCGCAAGGTCAGCCCAGTGCAGATCTCTCCTTCCAGCAAAATCGTCCGATCGCGGATCGTCGCGATCAATCTCTGCCGATCCTTGATGGCGCTGCGCTCCGGGATCTGCAGCCAATAGAAACGTTGATGAACGACATCGTCCTGCTGCCAAACAATCCGTTGAGGCCATGGTTGCCTTCGGAATTTTGCCATCCAAGGGACGTTTTCCGCGTCTTTACGTTCCATCCAATGACCCAATCCTTCATAAATCCTCACGAGATGAACGTACCCGCTGGGATCCTCCTTCTGGAGTTGCTCCAATTGAGCGCCCCGTTCGGAGGCGACACGATTGCGATTGTAGGCCGCATCGTTGCCCCCCATGAAAATGGCGAACGGCAGGTTGCGCAACCCCAGCACGGAGGCTTCATTGGGATGTCCAGCCATCATCGAAGCCGCGGCGAACCGGTCTGCCATGCGGGGTGCCAATTGCCACACGCCATCGCCGCCCGCCGAATAGCCCATGAGATACACCTTGTCAGGATTCACTCCGCGCACGGCAACGTAGTCGTCAATCAATCGTTGGAATAGCGGATCAATGTGCGCCTCATGCCAAAGATTCCACGTGTCCGATGGAGCACGGGGAGCGACGTAGATTCCTTCGCCAAGTTCATAAAGTCGACTCTGGTTCGTCCATTGCTTGTCGTTAATCGCCGGGGCGGTGTTTCCACCGCCATGCATGGATATCCAGAGACTGCGCCCACCCTCGGGCGCCTCGCCATAAGTTTTTTCCAGCCATCGAAGGGTTTTGTCGCCCACAACCAAGGATCGTTTTCCGACTTCGTCTCGGCGTTCCTCTGCAAGCTGGCGCGATCGATCGGCAGCCATCCACTCCACCGTTCGCTCCGCTTCGAATCTGGACAATGGCACCTTCAGCACCGGAGCGTTGAGGTCACGTTCATCGAATGGTTTTGCCAGCCAGGATTCCATGTCGAGGAGTACCGGAGTCACCGCCTGGAGTTCACTCCAGATGGCGTCGATGGTTGGCTCACCTCGCGTCAGCGGTTGAAATCGCAGTTCCCTCACCTGATCGCCAACCGTGAATCTCAACCATCCATTAGCTCCGGGTTTCAGACTGAAACGAGGCATGTCATTGAGATCGGCCGTGCCAGACTTGGTATCCGCCAGAGCACAGGTCCGTCGAACCCCGTCCAAAACGCAAACCTTGGCCGCCATCCGGACTCCTCCTTTTTGATCCCAAAGTCTAACCCCTAACCGAGCCAACTCCGCCTCAACACCCACGGTTTTAGCGTAGCGCGCCGTGACATTAACCGCGGCAACCTCCGTTCTTCCGCGTGCCCATACCATGGGAAAGGACAACCCCTCGCGCTTCCAAGAGGTGGCATAAATCGCGTGGCGCGGTACATCAGCCTTCGCCTGGGCGGCATCACCCACAAACCATCCGCGATCCAATCCCGCTGCGTCATACTCATCCGCCCCTGCAAAATGCCAGTCCCCGTCCCAGATTTCCACCCAGGTGTGGTTGCCGCGTTCATTGGCCCACAACGGGGTCCCCACGGCGCGCGCAGGTATTCCCACGGCGCGACAGGCGTCCACCAGGATAATCGATAATCCGGTACAGGTAGCCTTGTTCAACGCAATCGACTCACTCGGGCTCTGATTGGGGCGTTTGCGCCCCGTGTTGTAATGAACGTTGATTCGTTTAAACAAATCTCGGTTCAAACGCTGGGCCGCCTCGGATGCCGATGGGGCATCCTTCACCAACTCCCGCGCTTTCGCA
>SXSK01000369.1 GCA_005793375.1 Verrucomicrobiales bacterium
AGTGGTCGAATGGCGAGTTTCCGAAGTGTCGATCAATCCGGTGTACGAGTGGGTTTTTATGAGTCGTCTAAACTGAATCCTGCAAGCTATACAAGCCATACGTTCAGACTAGACCTCATTGAGGTAGTAACACCGTTCCCAGAAAGATATCATCTTGGGGCGGTTGTTGGGCAAGTTCGACTATGGTGATGGCCGGAATGTCACGGATGAATTCCCAATGCATTTCAGCAAACGGAATTGCAATTATCCACAGCCCAAATTCGCCAAGTGGTGGCTCACACAATTCCGTCGTTGGGGTATGGTTCCATCGGCTCCAGACTATGAAGGCATTGCGAAGCAAGTGATGCGCGGCGACCTGTATGCGGAGGCCATGAAGGAGATCAACGTCACCGACCGTTCCCAAGATGACGCGGGTTGGGAACTGTTTGATGGGGTGAAATTTGATCCGAAAGGCGATTGGGAGGCTTATGCTAAAGGGTTTGCCGTGCATTCGCTCAAAAGTTGACTCGGCGCGGTTCGATGAAGGCTTGGCCTTCGTTGCTGCTGATGCCAGTACGATGTGCGTTTTTGACAGAAATACCGATATTATATGCGTGACTCGACAGTACCTACGGCCATTTCGGCGTCTGCGGTTGCGGTGACGCCAACGCCTGCGAAGCTTCCGAGCTCCAACCGAGTGGCATTTGCCAAGTTCGACTGGCTGTTGTTGCCATTGGTGGGCATTGCTGCTGTCGTGGGGCTTTGGTTTGCGTTGAGCGCCACGTTGTCAAAGGACCTACCCAATCCGATCAAAACCTGGGAAGCGAGCAAACCATACATCCTTGAGCCCCTCGCCAAACGCGGTGAACTCGATCAGGGAATACTCCGCTTTACCTGGCTCTCACTGATTCTGGTGGCGAAGGGCTATCTCATGGCTCTGGTTGTCGGAACTCCGCTGGGATTCGTTCTGGGGCTGTCCAAGACCATGACCAAGGCGCTGGACCCGATCATCCAGGTCCTGCGTCCGGTGTCACCTTTGGCCTGGTTGCCATTGGGGATGGTCCTATTCCTCGGAGCGGGCAGGCAGGCCAGCGAACTCGCGGCACTGTTTACCATCGCCATCTGCGCCATGTGGCCCACGGTATTAACCACGGCAGTTGGCGTCAGGGCCATTCCACAGGACTATCTAAACGTCGCCAAGGTGCTGAAGTTGTCCCGCTGGAACACCCTCACCAAAGTCATGATTCCCGCGACACTGCCGTATATGTTCACGGGATTTAGACTCAGCCTTGGAATCGCGTGGCTGGTAATTGTCGCTGCGGAAATGTTGACCGGGCGTCCTGGTGTCGGTGGCTTCCTTTGGCAGCAATACAACGCCCTAGTTTATGAACAGATCATTCTCTGCATTCTGACTATTGGGGTCGTCGGATTCATCTTGGATCGTCTCATGAGTGTGGTGGAACGACGATTCAAGACGATTTGAAGGAATTCCGGGAACAATTCCTGAGGCCCGGCAAAACTTAAGGCCACCCCGCGACATTAATCAGTCCATTGTGATCTCTCATGTCCTTTCTCGAATTGAATCAAGTTAGCAAGTCCTACGGCTCCACAGAGGTGCTCAGCAATATCAACCTCAGGATCAGCGAGGGAGAATTCGTAGCGATCGTTGGTTACAGCGGCGCGGGTAAGACCACCTTGATGTCCCTCTTTGCCGGTCTAATTCAGCCGGACACTGGCACGGTCACGTTGGCGGGGCAACGGATGGCAGGTCCGGGTCCCGACCGGGGGTTGGTCTTTCAAAACTACTCCCTGTTGCCATGGTTGACCGTGTTCGAAAACGTAAAGCTTGCCGTGGACCAGGTGTTTCCGGGTAAGACAGAAATGGAGCGTATTAAGCACACGGAAAAGTTTGTGGCCATGGTCAACTTGAGATCGGCTCGTGAAAAGCTGCCCTCCGAGCTTTCCGGGGGCATGCGTCAGCGCGTTAGTGTTGCGCGAACCTTGGCGATGAATCCGAAAGTGTTACTATTGGACGAACCATTGAGCGCACTGGATGCCCTGACGCGATCCACGTTGCGGGATGAAATCGCCCGGATTTGGCAGGAATCCCGGATGACCGTGGTCCTTGTCACCAATGATCCCGACGAAGCCATTTTATTGGCGGACCGAGTGATACCACTGACTCGAGGGCCGAGTGCGACACTGGTTTCGGGCATCGATATACACTTGCCTCGCCCTCGAGACCGGCGGTTCCTCAATGAGAACGCCGAGTTTAAGATGTGTCGCAACCAGGTGGTGACATCATTGTTGGCGGCCGGGGCTAAACCGAAGACTACCATCACTCGCGATCTGGTACTGCCGGACATTCAACCGGAGGACATTTCAACCCCGCGACTCTCGTCGAATAGGCGCGGACCGACTCGGGCGCGGGAACGACGTCGCGAGGAAGTCGAAATAATTCCTTGAGCCCGTATCCACATCAAGTCTGGCAACGCCCCACTGGATGAAAGCCTATTGTGAACTGTTTAACCTCACGAAGACGTACCCGTCTCCCAATGGGCCCGCCGTGATCGTTAAGGACTTTAACCTGCGCCTTGCTGAAGGTGAATTCGTCACCCTGATTGGCCACTCGGGCTGCGGCAAATCGACGGTTCTCTCCATGGTGGCGGGACTTAATTCGATCACCGATGGCGGTATCATTCTTGCGGGGCGCGAACTTGCCGGACCAGGACCTGACCGTGGCATGGTATTCCAATCACCCTCCCTGTTGCCTTGGATGACAGCCTACGAAAATGTGATGATCGGGATTAATCAGGTCTTCTTCACAGCGTCCAAACAGGAACGCCATCAGATTGCGGAGTATTACCTCAGTGTTGTCGGATTGGCTGATGCCATGGAAAAGCGACCGTTGGAATTGAGCCAGGGCATGCGTCAATGGGTCGGCATTGCTCGTGCGTTCGCCTTGAAGCCCAAGATGCTCCTGCTCGACGAGCCCTTCGGCATGCTGGATTCATTGACCCGCTATGAACTACAGGGTGTGCTCCTGGAACTGTGGCGCAAGAATCGCATCACGGCACTCATGGTGACTCACGACGTGGACGAGGCACTCTACCTGAGTGATCGTGTGGTCTGCATGACCGATGGCCCTGAGGCAGAGGTCGGAGACATCATTCACGTCAACTTCCCAAGGCCGCGGAACCGAAAGGAAGTCATGGAACACCCCGACTATTATCCACTGAGGGAGCGGTTGATCGAATTCCTGGAAGTGCACGCCCACCGACGCCGTCCCAAACACGCTGCTGCTTGAACCCGCTCTCTTTATCAGATCAGACTCAAGGAAAGTCATGGCCCAAATTACTGAATCATACCAAATGAAATCACTACCCACCCGAACTATTCCATGTGTTCTCGGCCTCGCGGCGTTGACCTTAGGCTCCACGCTCCTTCAAGCCGGTGACTGGGGTTTTTCGAGTCCGGTCGCCCCGTCACCGGGTTGGTTGAACGAGTATCTGCGTGCCGATGATCCGTACATGAATGCCTGGAACATCGGTGTCTTGTACTGGGGGCGATATGAGGTCAAACAGAATGGTGGGTTTGTTGGACCCGGATCCATCGCGGATTTCCGAAGGGATGTCGACAACGACAACAACTATCTGCTGACGAAGATTCTCCCGCGCGTTGGATACACGGCCAAATGGTTCGAAGTGTTTGTTCAGGGCCGACATAGTTCGGTGGCGAGCGATGAACGCTCCGGGTCAGGAAATGGTGTGCTCACGTTCTCGGCGGCCGATCCGACGGTAGTCACCGCAGCAGGACCCGCGGGTGCGGGAGTCAGTGCCGAACAGGATGGTCCCTTCGATCTTCAACAGGCCTATGTCAATTTGGGAAACCACAAGGAGTTTCCGGTCTCGCTGAAATTGGGTCGCCAGGAGTTGGTTCTGGGTGAGCAGCGAATCGTGGGGCCACTCGCTTGGAACAACATTCAGCGGCAATGGGACGCCGCCAAGATGCGATACCAAACACCGATCGGTTCTTTCGATGCTTGGAGCAGTTATGTCGTGGCCCCACGGGACAACCATTTCAATGAGTGGAACGAAGACGAGATATTCTCGGGTGTTCAATTCAGCACCAAAAAACTTCCGAAACTCTGGAGCGAATTCTATTTCCTGGCTCGTAATGTCGGTCCTGATGCCACTGGCGGTTACCGAGCCACGATCCCGGCTCCGTTCAGGCCTCCGGCAGCCCAGGATATCTACACCGTCGGAACCTATCTCAAGAACTCCACCAACGACTGGCAGAACGTCGACTTCGGTGTCCAGGCCTATTACCAATTCGGCAATTTCAAAGATTTTCGTAACCAGGGCGCATTTGCCGTTCGGGAAGATCACAGCGCTTACGCCCTGATTGGTGCCGCGGGCTACACCTGGAAGGAAAGTGCTTATGCGCCTCGACTCGGCATCGAGTACAGCCATGGCTCGGGTGATTCGGATCCGACAGACGGTGATCACGACACGTTCGTACATCTTTATCCCACGGGACATCTCTTCTATGGGTACGCCGATTTCACCTCACTCCAGAACATTCATAATTTGAGGCTGCAAAGCTCCATTATGCTGACACCGCGTATCCGGTTGCAAGTGGACGGGCATGTGAAGTTCCTCGCGACGGCAAACGACGTGTTCTACAACGTGGCAGGGTTGCCCCGGGGTGGCGCGGTTGGAGCGGCGGGTTCTCAGCAGGTGAACTACTTGCCCGTGGCGGTGCGCGGGACCCGTTATGGTATCAATCCCGATGCCGGCACGTTCGCTGGCACTGAGCTCGACATCACGCTGAACTATCGTGTCCACAAGACTCTCACGTTGGAGGCGAATTACTCCCGCTTTTTTGCGGGGGACTATATTCAAGATTCCCTGGCGCGAGTCGGATCGCAGGACGCGCACTATTTCTACGTCCAGGCGTTGCTGAACTTCTGAAAGCATTTTGTGAAGCCTTCGGTTCCATGCTTGCCTGAGAATGCGCCATTCACGCCGGAGCAACGGGCGTGGTTGAATGGGTTCTTGGCAGGCTTGTTTTCGAATGCCAATGGCGGTCCGGAGATCTCTTCGACGACAACCGGACTCGTGGGTTCGCCAGGCACCGATCGGGCTCGTCCGCTCCTAGTTGCGTTTGGTTCGCAGACAGGTTCCGCCCAGGGGTTGGCGAAGCGTGTTGCGAAGGAAGCCGAGAAGCGCGGATACAAACCGACCTTAAAGGAGCTCAATGCGGTGGAAATCACTGAGCTCGGATCGATGACACGATGCGTGGTGATTACCAGCACCTGGGGTGACGGAGATCCTCCAGAGAACGCGGTTGGGTTCTGGAGTCGGATCAGCGCAGAGACGGCCCCGAAATTGGAGCGCCTTTCCTTTGCAGTGCTCGGTCTGGGCGACAAAAACTACGCAGAGTTTTGCGGAGCCGGGCGCAAGTTTGACAAACGGCTTGCGGAATTAGGCGCCAAACGTCTGGTGGCCTGCGGCGAATGCGACGTGGATTATGAGGCGACGGCGGGTTCCTGGCTGGAGCAGCTTTGGCCTCAGTTGGAGGCGGAAACAGCATCGCCGGATTCACCGAGCGCCCCCTTGCTCGAGCCGCCGGCCAGAGGAGTTCCACTTGACTCTGACTCTGCGAGCTCGTCCAAAGAATCGATCGCCGCAATACCGGTTTATTCCCGCGCATTTCCATTTCCAGCGCGCCTCAAAACCAATCGCAGACTCAACCGGGAAGGGTCGCACAAGGATACCCGGCATTTTGAGATCCACTTGCAGGGTGGCCCGGTGATGTATGAGGTCGGCGATGCGTTGGGTGTGGTGCCAATCAACTGCCCGGCGCTGGTTGAAGAATTGCTTGCCACGCTCGCGTTTAGTGGTGACGAGGCGCTCCCGGGACCCGATGGCGTTTCCACCAGCATCCATCAACTGCTGGCAACCTCCCTGGTCATCACTCAACCACCTCCAGCACTGGTCAAAGAAGCGGCCACGCGTTCTAAGAATGCTGAACTATTGCCCTTGCTGGATCCTTCCAAAAAAGCGGAGTTCGATCGATGGCTTTTTGGACGGGATGTGGTGGATGTCCTCAAATCCTGCATTGGCGCTAAATTCACGCCGGTTGAATTCATTGCATTCCTCCGCAAACTTCAACCCCGGCTCTACTCCATCTCTTCTTCCCCAAAAGCACATCCGGGCGAAGTCCATTTGACTGTTGCTGCGGTGCGCTATGACTCGCATGGCCGATCCAAGAAGGGCGTTTGTTCGTGCTGGCTCGCGGATCGAGTCGCACTGAATGAAACGCCTGTGTCGGTGTTTGTGCAGGTTTCTCATGGATTCCGCCTTCCGCAAGATCCGGAGGTGCCGGTCATCATGATTGGTCCGG
>SXSK01000370.1 GCA_005793375.1 Verrucomicrobiales bacterium
CCGTTTGTTGCTCGTGCTCGGGTAGCGTAATAGGCTCGGACATGCCGGCAGTTAAATAAAGTCAGCGCCTTTTGTCCAGTTTTATACCGCCTTTTGTTTCACCTGCCTCCTTAAAGTCGAAATCTTGAAACTGCCCTGGAAGGTGGGCGAGCGCTGCGGACGATTAGCCCAATGCCTTGCCGAAAACCGGGTCATAAAAACTTGGTTCTTAATGGGATTTTGGGCGAAACTGGGCGTGGACTATGGAATACGAAGCGGTCATCGGACTTGAGACACACGTTCAGTTGAAGACGCTGTCAAAGATGTGGTGTGGTTGCGCCAACGAATTTGGCGCCAGCCCGAATTCGAATGTATGCCCCGTATGCTTGGGTTTTCCGGGGGTTCTACCGGTTGCCAATGAACAGGCGTTACGCCTAACGGTTCTCACGGGTTTGCTGTTGAACTGCTCGATCCCCAGCCGGGCAAAGTTTGATCGAAAGAACTATTTTTATCCCGATTCCGCCAAGAATTACCAGGTCACTCAATACGATCAACCATCGACCCGCGAAGGGTGGATTGATTTTGAGTCGGGGGGTCGCTTGGAAACCGTGCGTATTACCAGGGCGCATCTTGAGGAGGACGTTGGAAAAAACGTGCATTTTGAACGTTGTAGCGGGGTGGACTTCAATCGTGCAGGGGTTCCCCTCTTAGAAATCGTATCAGAACCGGAGATTTGCAGCGCCGACATGGCCTGCGATTATCTGAATGCATTGACGGACATCCTGGTGCGTGGGGGAATCAGTGATTGTGACATGGAAAAGGGGATGGTTCGGTGTGACGTTAATGTCAGTGTTCGCCCCAAGGGTTCAAAAGCTCTGGGGGCCAAGATTGAGATCAAGAACATGAACACCTTTAGCGGAGTCCGCCGTGCGTTGGATTATGAAATCCCGAGGCAGATCGCAGCGGTGCAGCGAGGGGAACGATTGGCACAAGAGACGCGCCGTTGGGACGATATTGGTGGAATTACCGAATCCATGCGATCCAAGGAAGATGCGCATGACTATCGGTACTTTCCCGAACCGGATTTGATGCCATTTGAGCCGAGTGACTCCTGGTTGGCGCAGGTGAGGGCACAGGTGGTGGAGCTTCCATTGGCTCGGAAACGACGCTTCATGGAACAATTCCAATTGCCGCCCAGTGATGCTCAGGCGCTGACCGATGACGATGCTGCGGGGAACTACTTCCAGCGGATTGTTGCAGGGCACAGGAGTCCAAAGACCATCGCCAACTGGGTCATTAATAATCTCAAGGGAAAATTGGCGGAATCGGGTTTTAGTTTTGGGGAACTGCAATTTCCCGAGGTCGGGATTCCGCAATTAGTGGACCTGGTGGAAGCGGGCAAGATCAGCACCACAATGGCACAGGAGGTCTTTCTTGAAATGTTCCGAACCGGTGAACTTCCGGGGGGTATCGTGGAGCGACGGGGACTGTCGCAAGTCTCAGATGCCGGGGCGATTGAGGCGCTTTGTCGTCAAGTTATTGAGGCCAATCCAAAGAGTGCGGACGATTTCCGAGCAGGACGTGGGGCGGCGTTAAATTTTTTGAAAGGGCAAGTGATGAAATTGAGCAAAGGGAAGGCAAATCCTGGGGTAGTGGGCGACGTTTTAGAGCGCTTGCTTAACGGTTGAGGACGGTGCACGGTTAGCGCGAATGAAGGCGAAACAGCTACTGGATGTGGGTTCTTGGGACAAAGCCGTCCGAAGGCCACAACTTTCCCAGAATCTGGGAAATATGGATTTGACTCTATTGAATCAACTCCCCTAGTCTGGCCTCGTCATCTTAATATATCTCAAAGGCTTTTGCATGAAGACCTTCTGCTCGATTTCGCGGTTCGCTGTACTGACGGCACTTGTCAGCCTCTCCACATCTCTCGGCATGGCCGCGACGACAACGGGTTCTGCCGTCGTCACTTCCGTGCGGGGGAACGGTCTGATCGGTGATCAGCCCGCCAAAGTGAATGCGGTTGTTCAACCTGGCACGACGCTGGTTACAGGGCCTGATTCCACCATTGATCTCAATCTGAAAGCCAACGGGCCATTCGTCCGTGTTCTTCCTGAGAGTCGGCTCTCGATTGATGATCTCACAATCAATTCAGACGGTGCCGAGACGGTTATCAGCACCCGCTTGGGATTGAAAGCTGGCAAGGTTAGCGGCTACGTGAAGAAAACGTCCGATCAGTCTCGCTACACTGTCGAGACACCGACCACGACGGCTGCGATTCGAGGAACAACATACCTCATTTCTGCGGATGGTGATGTCTGGGTCAAGGAAGGCTGTGTCAATGTGACATTCCGCAACATCAGTTACTCTGTCTGCGCCGGTCAGGGATTTGATCCTCGCGTTCCCGGTGTGATTGACCTCAGCCCGGAGAAGTTGGAGATGATCACTCCTGGTGGTTTCATCCCCACTGGCGAACGCCCCACCGCCCCTGTTGGGCCGGTGGTGAACGTCTCTCCAGTCAAATAGGGCGACTGGGTCGCACTCAAGTTTTCAGGCCCAGAGCAGCCACGTGTTGCTCTGGGTCTTTTTGCGTTTATGCCAGATTCCGTCGCAGAACAACCATGCCGCGGTCCCTGTATCGTGACGATTGTGACGGTCCTGGTGGGTTGTCTCTTGCTAGCGGCATCCCGACGGTTGGATCAGCCCAGAATTTCGGAGAGTTCTGGTGTTGGGCTGATTGGAATGGTGAATAGCGTGGATTTGTTTCAGGGACTCGAACGGGCCACTTACGATTGGCGACTGGTCCTGGCTTCTCGGTTTGCGCCGTCCCCAGCCCCTGAGTTGGGTTTTGTCTATATCAACGACGAAACCATTCGAGATATCGGTCGCGGCGAGACATTGCATGGATCGCCCTTTGGACTGCTGTGGCCGCGTTACATTTACGGCCGGGTACTGCGGGAGTTGCACGCCCAAGGAGCACGAGCGTTTTGTTTGGATGTGTTGCTTTCCGAGGTTCGCCATGATCACAGCGCCCTATCGGTCGGAACGAACCAAGTGGATTCCGATCTCTTTTTTGGCGAGCAAATTCGCAATGCCACGAATACTTTGGTGATTCTTGCTTCGCTCACTAATGCGGTACCAAGCATTATCTTTAGGGCTTCTGCCCGTATGGGAGATGTCTATCTCCCCAAAGATGTGGATGGCATTGCGCGACGGATTGTGGTGTCACGGGATTACGTGATGCCATCCAAAGCGCTTGAGGCGTATGCACTCAACAACGGATTGAGAATCCAGCGGTTCTCACCGGAGGTGGTTTTGGAAGACTATGAAACCTTTGGATGGCACACCAACAAGCCGGGATTGGATGGGCGCATTGAGGTGACAGGACTAGCTGGTCAGCAACGAAGAATCCTGCCGAGTGAAACGGAGCGAGTCTGGCATTTGGGCATTGTGATGGCGGCCCAAGTCTTGGGATTGGATTTGGGGCGGGCAAGACAGGAGGGGGATCGTCTGATACTACCTGGGACCAACGGTGTGGATCGTATCCTTCCGGTGGATCGACATGGGAGGCTTCTGGTGGATTGGAGTGTGGGAGTGAGGACGGGAAAGGTTCAGGAGGAATCGTTCCAAAAAGTCTTGGCCTCCGATGTGGCGCGACAAGCTGGCTTGATGACAGCAGTGGGAACCAACTGGTTGGGCAAATGTGTGGTGATTGGTTCGACAGCGACGGGTAATAACATGGCTGACATCGGTTCAACACCGCTACGCAAGGTGGATTTTTTGGTTGGCACCTACCTCAACCTGGCGAATTCCATCATTCAGAATCGATTTATTCGCCGATTGGCCGTGGGTTGGGAAGCCTGTTTGGTGGTCTTTTGGGGGGTTCTAGCCGCAGCGGTCAATTGGCGTTGGAGTCCCGAGCGAGCCACTTTGGGCATCCTGTTGTTGGCTCTTTTGTATGCAACGGTTGCCTGCGTGGCTTTCGTCGAGATGCGTCTCTCGCTTCCGATAGCGCATCCGCTGGGAGGGGGGTTGATATTGACCCATGGCGCGTTGCTCACCTATCGGGCATTCTTCGAACAGCGAGAACGACAGCGCGTAAAGACAGTCTTCTCCAAACTGGTTTCGCCGGATGTGGTGCATGAGCTGTTAAAGCTGAAGCGTTTCTCGATGGGTGGCGCCCGGCGACAGATCACGGTGCTTTTCGCGGATGTCCGCGGGTTCACCGAAATGACGGATCGACGACAGGCGGTTGCTGAGGAGCACGTTCGCGTTCACGGACTCTTGGGACTACAAGCGGAGTTATTTTATGAACAAGAAGCCAAGGAGGTTCTCGACACGGTGAACCGCTACCTCGCTGCCATCGCTGAAGTGGTCAAACAGCGCAACGGCACCCTGGATAAATACATTGGCGATTGCGTCATGGCCTTCTGGGGAGCGCCGGTCGAAAACCCGAAACATGCCGTGGATGCCGTCCTTGCGGCGATGGATGCCCAGCGAGCTATCCAACGGTTGAACCAACTGCGCGCGTGCGAGAACGAGCAGCGCAAGGCCGAAAACCAACGCAGAGTGGCCTCCGGTTTGCCTCCACTGCCGCCGATCGAACAGTTATCGCTGGGTACGGGCGTGAACACTGGCACCATGATAATCGGGCTGATGGGTTCCGAAGCGCACACATTGAACTATACAGCGTTTGGCCGCGAAGTGAATCTAGCCAGCCGCTTGGAAGGCGTCAGCGGTCAGTCGCGGATCATCATCGGGGAAGGCACGTATCGGGAATTGCTCCAACAGGCTCCTGAACTCGCAGCGCTTTGCGTGATGCGCGAAAGTGTTCAGATCAAAGGGTTTCGTGGAGCAGTCACTAACTACGAGGTCTTGTGGCGATTGGATTCGACCCACAAGATCGTAACCCGCAAACCTCCTTCAGCATCGACGTCATCTTCTTGAGAGATGCGATTGGGAGTCCCGCCTGATTTAGGTTGGTGAATCGTTTCACGCTCGCCCTGATCTACGATTTGGTTAAACTGAGCTCCTATGAAGCCCATTTCACTGTTTCTCTTGGTATGGTTCGCGTCTTGTGGGATATCCGCTGCCGACAAGAAAGTGGTATTCTGTGCTGGATCGACGAGCCATGGGCCACGCGAGCATGAGTTTCGAGCCGGTTGCTTGCTGTTGGCAAAATGTCTGGAAGGTATCCCTGGGATTACCACGGTTGTGGCGTCCAATGGATGGCCGGCGGACGTTCGTGTGTTCGACGGAGCATCGGCGGTGATATTGTATGCCGATGGTGGGAGTGGGCATCCGGCCATTCGTCCTGAACGACTCAAGCTGCTGAATTCGTTGGCTGACCAAGGCGTGGGGATTGGGGCGATGCATTACGGTGTCGAAGTGCCAGCGGGGGAGCCCGGATTCGCCATGCTGAATTGGACCGGTGGTTATTTTGAGATGTTTTGGAGCGTGAACCCGACGTGGCACGCCACATTTCCAACCCTCGCGGATCACCCAATCACTCGTGGGGTCAAGCCATTCACGATCAACGACGAATGGTATTACCACATGCGATTTGCCCCGAATATGGAAGGAGTCACCCCCATCTTAAGCACCGTTCCTCCGAAACAAACTCTGGATCGGCCGAATGGGCCTCACAGTGGCAATCCATTTGTGCGCGCCGCGGTTCGCCGAGGTGAAGCTCAGCATCTGATGTGGGCCTTTGAGCGTAAAACCGGTGGACGCGGTTTTGGGTTCACCGGCGGGCATTACCATAAGAATTGGGCGCAAGATGATTTCCG
>SXSK01000371.1 GCA_005793375.1 Verrucomicrobiales bacterium
ACAGGGCAGCGCTCTAACCAGTTGAGCTACACCCCCGCAGTGCGGGCGCTTCTTTTAGCGGTGAAACTCGCAACGTCAACGAATTTATCAGAAGAAGTTGCGATTCGAATGGTCAGTTCGAGCTGAAAGAGTGGTTCGGGCCACAGACGCCAAGGAGGTGGGGGTGGGGAACCCCGCTGAAGAAACGTGCCGCAGCCCGAACCTGTCTTAGCTTATTTGTGTGTGTCCCAATGTCAACAGAGTCTATTGGCCGCGAACAACTCCCAATGAGATCGACGCCAAAGTCTTGACGCAACGGAGGGTTGTGATTGCATCCCCCCTGGAATGAAACTGTTTTTGTCCGCGATAACCGCAACACTCGCCTTGGGGGCGTTCACCGGATGCTATCGAACACAAGAAGGTCGCCTGCATGGGGGCGTGCCTTTTTCGAAAGATACTATTGAAAGCCGCTACGAACGTACGGCGGATCAGCTCTTCCGCGCCGCTCGTGATACGCTCGCATTTAATGGTACACTCACCAGTGAAAACACGGTCTCGAAGCTGCTCACTGCCAAAATCGACACGCGAATTGTCTGGGTAAAGGTAGAACAGGCCGAACCTACGATCAGCCGAATCATCGTTCAGGCGCGCAAGTCGACGGGTGCTGGCGATATCGACCTAGCCAGCGAAGTTGACAAGCAAACCGCGCTGCGTCTGAAAGTGATGCCTATCAACTGAGGGTTGCTGGATGTCGCGGCATGCGATACGGGTGATTTGCTGGGATGGACTAACAACCTGTTAGGCCGTCTTCTGAACGTGAGCTCGTAGCTGCCGGCATGCCAAGAGTCTTACCCGATAAGCTTTTTTGACGATTCTAGGCGGGTCGGTCACCCCAAATCTGCCAGCAGATATTGGGGAGAGCGGCTCTTGTCCACACATTGCGAGTCTCTTTGTCGGTAGAATTACCCGGTGATCAATCGAACATCTTGCCCGGATTCAAAATTCCGTTGGGATCGAGTGACCGGCGGAGTTCCTTCATCACACGCATTTGGGCGTCTCCGGCGAATTTGGGAAGGAAGTGTTTTTTGGCGAGTCCGACGCCGTGTTCGCCCGTGATGGTACCACCGAGGCGGATGGCTTCATCGAAGATTTCGTGGAAGGCTTCTTCGATGCGGCGCATTTCCTCGTGATTTCGTTCGTCTGTAAGGAATGTGGGATGGAGGTTGCCATCGCCCATATGGCCGAATGTACCGATGCGCAGTTGGTATTTTCGCGCGATTTGTTCCACGAAGCGCACCATGCGCGCGAGTTCGCTGCGAGGCACAGTGGCGTCTTCCAGAATGGTCGTGGGTGCCACTCGGGCGAGGGCGCTGAACGCGCTGCGGCGTGCGCTGGCGAGTTTGTTGGCTTCAGCGTCGTCTTTGGCTAGGCGCACTTCCATGCTGCCATTGCGGCGGGCGATATCCTCCATGTGACGCGCTTCATCGTCGACCTGGGCTGGATGCCCGTCGGTTTCCATGAGCAACAACGCTTCGCAATCCAGGGGCAAGCCTATTTTCGCGTAGGCCTCGACACAATGAATTGTTGTGCGATCGAGGAATTCCAGGGTACAGGGGATAATTTGGGCGGCGATAATGTCCGAAACCGTTTGGGCCGCAGCGTCCATCTGCGAAAAAGTAGCCACCATGGTCTTCTTGGCAGCGGGTTTTGGAATCAGCTTGAGGAGTACCTGAGTGATCACCCCCAGAGTGCCTTCAGAACCAATGAACAAATCCTTCAAGGAATAGCCTGCCACATCCTTCACGCATTTGTTGCCGCAAAACATGATTTCGCCATCGGCTAACACAACTTGCAGGCCCATGACGTAATTCCGGGTAATCCCGTACTTTAGTCCACGCAAGCCACCAGAATTTTCGGCGACATTGCCTCCAATGGTGGAAATCTTCATGGAACCGGGGTCGGGAGGGTAAAAAAGCCCGATGGCGGTGGCCGCATCGGCAACTTGGAGCGTCGTCACGCCGGGTTCGACCAGCATGGTGAGATTGGCTCGGTCAACCTCCAGAATCCGATCCAGACGCACCGTGCAGAGCACAATGCAGTCCTGGGAAGGAAGGCTGCCTCCGCTCAAGCCGGTACCAGATCCGCGTGTGACCACGGGGGTTTTGGTGCGCTGAGCCAATTTGAGGATGGCAACCACGTCGGCCGCGGAGCGGACGAAAGCGACACAGCCGGGCATTTGGCTTATGGCAGCCGTCCCATCGAATGAATAGGGAATCAGGTCCTCCTTGCTGGTGAGGACCAGAGTGGGACCGACTATGGATCTGAGTTCTTCGAGTACTTCGTACGCCAGAGGCATGACGCACGAAGCATGGCACTTGCCCAACGTTGGTTTCAATGCGGCACTGCGGAAACCGGATGGGAAACTTTTGGCAGAAGGATACTACCGGCGGAACGGCAACGGAGCGCCAGCGGGCATTTCATGGGCGCAAGGCTGGTTGGTTGGAGCGTCGGGTTGGACGTCGTTGGGTTTGATCAGGCCATTGCTGAGCATCCAGCGCTCGATTTCTTCTCCACTGACGTCTGCCAGCATGTTTCCATTGACCTCGACGCACGGACTCAGCATCTGGCCTGATTTCACGATCATTTCCTGACGTTGGGCCGGGTCGTTGATGATGTCGCGATCTTCGAACGAGAGGTTGTACTTCTTCATGACCGCCCGGACGCCCTGGCTCCAACCGCATGAGGGCTTCAGGTAGGCAACAATTTTTGGGCTTTGCATGGTGACAGACATTTCAAGGGAAAGTGCCATGGGATGGGCGATTAGCAACTGGTTCCTGAACTCGAGTTGAACGGATAACAACCGTGCGACAACATTCCGCAAGTCGGCGGGAGCAGATGGTAGACGCATTTGCGAGTGTTTGACAGCTTCCTGGTGGGCTTTATTAGGGGTTGTCGGCGCCCAAGGAATGACGGAATACCATTCATGATGTTGAGTGACAATACGTTAGGTGATTGCAGATCGATGGGGACGCCAGTGGCCTCCCAGGATGCCGCCGGTTCTGTCATGGCTCAGACATCTGATGCTTTGGGCTTGAGGTCGATTCTGGCGTCACCACTCGTGGATGGGCAATGGTCTGGGAAATCCGGAGACCTTTACCGTGATTTTTCAGGATCTGTTAATGAGTCCGCATCGGCGATCTCCCTTCAACAGGTCACCCTGGCGGTGCTTTGGGTTTCGGCTTTGGCGATTGGGGTGCTGGGTGGGTTTAGATCGTATCCGCCCCCCAAGGCACCGGAACCGGAACCGCTTCCGATTCAGGCGGAATATTTGGACGTCCGGCTGGCGGTGAAGTCGATTCCCCAATCGAAGACATCGGAATCGGCGGTCGCCACCCTGAATCAGCCGCCACGGTTGCTCCAACCGCAGAAGTTGCCGCCCTCTCCGCAGTTGGCTTTGGTGGCATCACCCACCGAACGGTTGGCCTTTCCGGTGCCTGTGGAAGGACCAAATCGTGTCGCCCCGTCGCAAGAAGTGCTGACTCAAATTCCGCCGCAGACTAAGCAAACAATTTCCGATACCAAATCAGCCGACCGAGAACCGCTCGAGCTTTCGTTTGGAATTGGTGAAGGGGATCAACCGGCTCCGGAATACCCGTTTGCAGCGAAACGGGCGCACCAAACGGGAGTAGTGGTCATACGATTAAGTGTGGGTACGGATGGAAGGGTGCTCACGGCGGAAGTCTCCGAACCCTCGCCGTGGAGGTTGCTGAATGAAGAGGCGGTACGGACAGTTCAACGGCGTTGGCGATTTCGTCCTGGGGCTGTTCGCGACTACACGGTTCCCATTGAATTCCAGTTGACCAAATGACCTTCCCGCACACGCCTATGGTGGCGAATGTCGTCGTCGATCTCTTTGTGAAGGGCGGCTACGTGATGTGGCCCATTTTGCTTTGTGCGGTGGCGGCATTGGTCGTGGTGGTGGAACGGTCGCTTTGGTGGTGGCAGCTGGGTCGCCGCTGTAAGAAAGAAGCGTTGAACGATGCGTTTGAAGCCATTGCCACTGGGCGATTCGTCGATGCAGAATTACTTTGCGCGAAGAAGCGGGATCCCTTTTTGCAGGTGCTTCACGAAGGAATAACGCATGCTCACACGTCGCTTTTGGGCGCCATGCAATTGCGGGCGACGGATGAGTTGGAGTTGGCCGAAAAACGATTATGGGTACTCGGAACGTTCATCACGCTGGCTCCATTGCTTGGACTATTGGGTACGGTTACCGGCATCATGGGCTCGTTCAATTTTGTCGGTGGAGATCAACTGGCGCCAGACAAGGTCAGTGGCGGTATCGCGGAGGCGCTGATCGCGACGGCATGTGGTCTGGGCATCGCCATATTATGCCTGATGCCATTCAATTATTTGAATCGCCGTCTCGCGTGGCTGCGCGCGCGGCTTGAACGCACCATCAATCACGTCGAACTCCTCGTCGAATCGGCCCGAACGCACGGCCATGATTTGGATCAATTCGCCCGGGAGCGTTCGTTACGTTTAGTTTCGAACGCGGAACGTGGTGTTCCCCAACGACAGGGTACTCGCTAGAGCGTCTGGAATTGGAGTACGCCATGCCTGTTCGATTGGGATCCAAATTGCCGGCAGAGCAAGAAGCGCGGATTGAGATCATTCCATTGATCGATATCATGTTCTTTTTGCTAGCCGCGTTCATGTTAGTGAGCCTGAGCATGGTAAAAGTCAAAGGCGTGAAGGTACAGCTACCCACTGCCACCCAAGCGACATCCGAAACTCGGAATGATTTTCTCAGTGTGTCCGTGGATGAATCGGGGGCTGCGTTTGTGGATCGCCAGGCTGTGGGTCGTGTCGAACTAAGTCGCCTGTTCGCCTCCCGCCTTGCGACCAACGCCGCCTTGCGGGTCATTATCAGCGCCGATCGCAATGCGCGACATGGGGACATCATCCAGGTATTGGATCTGGCTCGCTCGGTGGGAATCGAGAAAGTCGCTTTTGAGATCCGCAGTGAAACGGGGGCTTCCTCGCCATGAATCGTTTCCTGCAGTATTTTAATGTGGTGGGGGTTTGTGTGTTGGTAGGGGTATGCGTCGGTCAATGGCGCGAAAACCGGCGTTTGAACCTTCAAAATCGATCGGTGGAACTTGAGCGACGGGGGCTAGAGGAGAGTTTGGCGGCGTTGGAAAAAACCTCGAAACGCCATCAGGAAGACCTGAAGTCCTACACGGCGAGATATACCCAAAATGCTGCCCAACTGGCGGAGCGATCCAAGGAAGCGGTTGAATTGCGTACGCAAGTGAGGGTGTTGGAACTGAAGCGAGAACAAGTGCAGACAGCGGTAACTGAGTGGTCTAAAGCGGTAGCCTCTCGCGATGAACGGCTCAATGAAGTCCAATCGAATCTCACGCAGTTAATGAACGAACGTACGGAGTTGGCCAAGCGCTGGAATGCTCAGGTTGAAAAGTACAATGAACTGGTACGAACGCTGGATGACGTGACGCGTCGATATAATGATCTAGCAGCCGCAACATCGGCAATTAAGGCGACCACGGCCCCACCGCCGAAACCTTAAGAGCCTGTCAGAGTGCGCTGTGAACAGGTCTGCTGGATATCATTACATCTTTTCATGAATAGTCTCTCTCATCGTCGTGGCGGCCTTCGCGCGGTGGCGATAGGTGGAAATCACACGGTGATTCGATCCGGCTCAGAACATGACAATTTCAGAGCAGCCATTTTCTGGATTTGGATTAGCCTGAGCGTATGCAAGATGACTCCGTGCGAGGGAAATCAACGGTGCCAAATACAACCAATGCAGCCGCAATAGCCTGGATTGAGGAGCAAGTCCGATTGTGCCGGCCGGATCGTGTCCATTGGTGTGACGGGTCTGAGTTGGAAAAGGAGCAACTCTATGATCTGGCTGTGAGTGAAGGCGTGTTGATCCGCCTGAATCAGGAAAAACTCCCAGGATGTTATTATCATCGTTCCAATCCCAATGATGTTGCTCGGGTTGAGCATTGTACCTATATCTGCACGGAATTGGAGGAAGATGCAGGGCCGATAAACAATTGGGCCAAGCCGGCAGAAATGCGCCAGCGCTTGCGAACGGTGTTACCACCCCAATGGGTTTCAAGGAGTCCGCATTGGGGTGTAGTAAATCTTGAACAGTTCGTGGCGACCTTCGGCTGAAGAGCGGGACAGGGATCTGCGCGCATGTTTCGGACCTGTTGGTGAGGAGC
>SXSK01000033.1 GCA_005793375.1 Verrucomicrobiales bacterium
CAAAGCTCGCGCCGTCGGGCGCTTGGACACCCAGCACCTCCAGTTCGCCGCTTACCCCACCAACCTGAATCCAATCCAAAAAGTCATCGACTTACACCCTATTCCACTCCAAATCACCCACAGATTCTGCTGAAGAGCCGAAAAACGAATCTATGGTCGGTAACAGGACATCCTACTAAGATGGGAAGTCGCTAATATGACGACTGCCAACAAGATCACGGTTTTGCGAATCCTGCTGGTACCACTTTTTGCCTATGCGATTCTGAGTTATCGGGAATCGGGACACGAGTGGCAGCGGTGGCTGGCCTTGGTCGCATTTGGGTTGGCGGCAGTTTTGGATGGCGTGGACGGGTTTATTGCTCGACGGTTTCATCAGAAGAGCGAGTTGGGCGCGATCCTGGATCCGACGGCAGACAAATTGTTGCTGGCTACCGGGGTGGTGCTCTTGAGCTTTGAGCACGCCCATCTCAATCGGCTACCGCTGTGGTTGATCCTGGTGATCATTTCCCGGGACGCTTTCCTCCTGTTGGGTTTGATGATCGTGCACATCACTTGTGGAAAGTGTGATGTACGGCCTCGATGGACCGGCAAAGTGGCGACGGTGCTCCAGATGAGCTGCGTGCTGTGGGCACTCCTAAAGCTGAATGTCCAAATCCAGACCTACGTGGCGGCGGCGGCAGCGAGCCTGACGTTAATTTCGGGATTGCAGTATTTCTACGACGGAGTGAGGCAGCTGAGTGCCAGTCCGCGAAGTGGACCGACTCCTGGTCAGAAATGATCGAGGCGTCCTACTTCTTCAAATCGTCGAAGTAGTCTTTCACGGCGTTTTGATAAGCGCGTGGCACCTGTTCCTGACTGAGAGCGGCCTGGGCGTCGGATTGGGCGGCGGCGGCGGCTTCGGTGAAGCCGACCGAACTCTGGCCTTTGATACTGACGCCCCGGAGGGTGATGCTGGGCATGGGTCCGCCAGGTTGGATCTGGCCACGGACCTTCGTGGGAGACAAGTTGTCTGGAACGGCGCTGTCGCGTTCGGTATGACCACGCCCCGCCATGTCGGGACGGTTGACGTCGGAATTATCCCAGAAATCGTCGATGCGATCGGGCATGGCCCAAGGATCATCGTTACCCCAGGTGCCGACGCCTTTACCGCCTTTTTTCCCATTGGGATTAAAACCAGGTCGCCCGGGGCTCGAGCACTGGCCCCAAGAAAGGCAATTCCCGATGGCCATCTGGGCTTTTTGGAGATTCTCCAGGGAAGCCATGAGTCCCTGCATATCGCCCAGTTCGTCCAGCATTTTTTCGAGCTCCTTGGAGGCATCGGCGAGCGCCTGTGCTGAGCCGGTCTTATCGCCGGACTTTCCGAGTTTGGCGCCTTTCTTGAGCAAGTCGGCGACGGACCCGTAGTTCTTGGCGGGGTCGAGGGCTTTATCCAATTCAGAAAGTAGTTTTTGGAGTTGTTCTTTGGACAGATTGGCCTTTTGGAGTTGAGTGGCCATGTGCTTGAGCGATTCGGCAGCGGCTTGGGCCTGGCCGTTCTTGAGCTGTTCGGCAAGATCCTTCCCGATCTTTTCGGCCTGCTGTTGAAGTTGAGCGAGCGATTTGGCCATCTCGGCCATTTTTTGGAGGTCCTGTTCTGCGACGTTTAGATCCTTGAGGAACTGCTCCACTTGTGCGGCGTTCAGAGCGGCGACGGCTTCGTCCAGACTAGGCATGGGCATGCCCATGGACTCGGCTTTACGGGCGAGTTCAGCGGCCGCTTTGCCCAACTGAGCGCGTGCGGCGGCGCCTTGGGCGCCGTCTTTGTCGGCCATACCTTGGGCGGATTGTTTTAGTGCCTGGAGGTCCTTCTGCAACTGGTCCAGGGCATCTGGCTGTTTGGCGGCTCTATCGCCGAGAGCTTTGGCGAGTTCCTCCATTTTACGTTGCATGGCTTGGGGGCTCTGGGAGGTGGAGCCACCGGGTGTGCGGGCGGCTTGTTCCATACGGCGCATGCCCGGGGTCTTGGCCATGTCGCCTAGCTCCTGTTTCAGTTTTTCCGTGGCGCTCGCAAGGTCTTTTAGGGCGTCGGCTCGGGTCAGTTTTGCCGACTGTAATTTGTCTCCGAGCACTGCGACATTCTCCAAAGCTCGCTCGGTTTTATCGATGACTGGTTTTTTATTCTGCAGGCTGCGGCGTGTCAGATTGGAGAGTTGGCGTCCGGTCTCCTGGATGACCTTTTCGTCCAGCTGTTTTTGTACGTAGCGTGGGTTGCGATATTCGGGGAGAAAACCGAGGCAGGCGGTGACGGCGAGTATCAGCACGCAGACGCGTGCGAGGCGCGGCAGATTCCAGGGGATGAGGTGGCGAGTATCGATCTGAGACGCGGCCTGAGAGGCGTCGGTGATAACTAGTTGTTGCCAGTGTGGGTCTACAGGTTTTTGTGTGAACTCCATGGCGGTGCTGAGACGTTCCTGGAGATCTTCTTTTCGGTCGAGCCAACGTGCGGTTTCGATGGCGGAGACTGGTTGGAACCATCCGATGAAAAATCCTGCGGGTAGTGCCAACAATGCGGCGACGGCGCTCCAAGTCACAACATCCCAGGGGATAGGCACCAGTTTAAAGGTGGCGATGGCTATCAGGTAAATGAGCGTGCCGACGAAGAGGCCTTTCCAGAACCCTAACCAACCGCGGTGCCAGCGTCTGCGGTTGATTGCGACGGCGACGACCTGTTGGATTTGATGGAGTTCGCTCATAGGTGTTGCCTTGGCCGACAGCCCTTTGGACAGAGATGGGTCGAATTTGTTTCGAGTTGGTTTTCCAAGGGTGTGGCTATTGTCGTTCGTACTCCCCTTTGCTGACGCGTTTGAGCACAGTGAATCCGGCCTTTTTGGCGTCCGAAATACTGACAGGCTTGGTGATGGAAGGGGTGCTGAAGCCGCTAATGATCTTTCGGACGGGTTTGCGGCAGGCGGGACAAGCGGTCAATGGTGGCGCTGAGATGGGTCGGCGGAGAGTGAAATGCCCACCGCAAGCGGCGCATGAACCGTCACAAAGTTCGTATTCGTAAAGTGGCATGGCCGGAGCAGGGTGGCCCGAAGCGTTTGGGTCGTGGGTAATTCCAGAACACAGCCACCGGACCAAAATGGGTTTGTCCACCCCATCATCGGCGCCTTTCCCGCGACCCAATGCCGACACCTCGGACTAACTGTCATGAAAATGCCTGGATTCGCCGTCGGGGCAAGGCTGCATTTCGCCCGACGCGCGAGTAGCCAACGTTTGATCTGACGCAAGATCTTGGTGCCGAAGTCGTTTGTCGAAGCTCACCCTATCTATTCGTCGATACGCCACGCTTCTCCGCAAGCCATTGAAAATCAAGTGGTTGGGCCTCTTGAGCGCGCTCAACCCGTGTTTCTAGCGGGATGGCGAACCTGGGGAATGTTTCACCCAGACGGGGTGATCGCTATTCCTGGATGCTCACCTGACAACGGGAGCGAGCGAGGGTCAGAGTCTGCGGCAGGTCCAAGATTTTCAAGACATTGAGGTAGTCCGGACCTTGATGGTGGCTCGATGGGAGACGTTTTAAGTCCAGATGACGTACGGAATCTTCCCATAAGGACGCGTAAAGGCCGTGGACTGCCATGCCGCTAGCAGCTTGAATCGTGAGGTTCATTTCTGGGCCGCCTCGTTCGATGAGGACCTGGCTGGCCTGGCGGATGTCCCAGACCCGCATTCCATCCAATGTCTGGCCGAGGAGCATGAAGCGTCGCCGGATTTGCGTCTGTTTCTTGGCATCGGCAGACCACGCGTCGAGGCCGATCCCTCGAGGGGCGAGCCAAGCTAAGGCGACTTGACTGGCACGAACTCCGGACCAAAGCGAATTGAGATGGGAGGTCACTTCGGGGGGGATGGGTCGAGAGCTGTCCACACCCTCCAGTTCCATGCCAGAGTGTCGAGAGAATGCAGGTGCCCATTGCGCCCAATCGGTTGCGTCGAGCAGAATGAGTTGGGTGTTTTTAGGGGGCGCGCCCGCTTCGGGTGAGGCGACAAAGAGGGAGAGCTGTACGTTCGTTTGCGAGACGAACCTGACGTGTTCGAAATGGATGCCAGTCTGGGTTGTTTCACGATGGAGCTCCCAATCTGGGCCGGTGTCGTTGGTGGGCCAGCCGCGGAAGGTTTTTTCGAGGAGTTGTTGGCGGACGGCTTCCAGATTGAGTGGCCCAACGTGGGTGGCTGCGGGAACGAACTGGTCGTGGATCTGGGCGTTGCGTTGGTCGGGGGGGAGTTGTTTGGGTGGGAAGACGGCGAGATCTGACGGTTGAAAAAGTTTCTCGGCGGCATCTTGAATCAAGTGGGCCTGGTTTTTGAGGTGTTGGTCGAACCAACGGAAGACTGGAACCTGGATATCCTGAGTGTCCTTGTGCGGTCCGGGGCCAATTGAGAAGCCGAGTTGCGATTTAGCGTCGAGCAGTGAGTAGATGCGACGGACGAGTGCGTAAGTGCGAATCACGCCGGAGAGCGGGAAGATGGTATCCGAGTCCGTATTGACGATCAGCAAGGGGCGTGGGGCGATGAGGGCGGCGTTGAGGGGGTAATCCCAGCGGTACGTGTTCACGAAGAACATGCAGTCGCAGTGGCCCTCGACACAGCCATCGACGACATAGTTTGCCAGGTCAGTGATGCCGGCGACGGGGGCGGCCGCTCGAATCCGTTCATCCAGGGCTGCAGTGGTCCAAGTATAACTTCCGCCACCGCTGCGCCCAGTCATCCCGATGCGTTTCGGGTCGATTTCCGGACGCGACTCCAAATAATCCAAGGCGCGAATTCCATTCCAGGCTTCGACGCCGGCCGGAGTGTACCCGCGACTATTCCACCACCACATGCCTTCGCGATGCGTGCCATGGTGTAGGCCTTCGATTTCGCCTAGTTGAAGAGAATCAATCATCAGACAGGCATAACCGTGGCGAGCGAACCAAGCGCCGTGATGCTGGTAAGCGGTCTTATTACCGAAGCTGATGCCATTGGTTTTCATTAAGGCGTGCCCACACGCATAAAGAATTGCCGGCAGAGCTTTCGAGGTGTCCGCCGGTAGGTAGAGGTTGGCGGTGACATAAAGCCCAGGGAGGGATTGAAACTGGAGACGTTCGACCGAGACTCCATTGGTACGAAGGGTTCCTGTAACGACTGGTTTGAGGTCGGTACGTTCCGGCATAGGCCAAAGGCCTAGCATTTCCTGCAGCTGCCGTCGGTACTCGCTACGGCGTGATTCCCAGTCCCCTCGGGTTTGGATCGCGGCGAAGGCGGCAGTGCTGAGCCCGGCGGTTTCGGTACGGAAATAGGCGTCCAATTGGATATCGCCGGGAGATTGAACGGGGAGTGAGTAACTCTGGGCGAGGTTGCCGCCTTGGAAGCAGGTCCACCAGAACAACGCAGTTAAGAGTCGGCAACCACGCGGAGCGCAGCGAAGGCGATGTCTGGTCGGCATGGCTTGGAGATCTGGTTTCGCGTTTCGGACGTGGCAGGTTAAACAACGGCTGGAGCTCTCTTAGCGGCAAGAGGCTACGATTCGGGGGACCTGGGAGGAGCGAGCGAAGTCAGCACGACTTTGGGGTGGGTCTGGAGAAAATAGTTCATTGCCCAATCGGTGGGGAACAGCACGACGGCGTTGTTGTCGTTATCGAAAGCGAATCGGGCGCCTGTGGGGAGAGCGAGGGCATCGAGGTCTTCAGGTCTTGTGCCGGTTGGGAACCAGCGGACAGTGGCGAATGGGGCTGATTCGCGACGGGTTTCGGCATTGTATTCAGTTTCCAGTCGGTACTGGAGCACCTCGAATTGAAGGGGGCCGACAGCGCCTAAAAGAGGGACGCGGCTAGCGGTGTCTTTAAGATTAAAGGCCTGGGCCACACCTTCGCGTAGCAATTGATCCAGTCCTTGTCGGAATTGTTTAAACTTAGCTGTGTTCGGATTGTGGAAGTATTCGAACACCTCAGGGGTGAATCGTGGGATTTCGTCGAAACAAATATCGGTCGCGGTGGTGAGGGTGTCGCCGATGCCGAATCCGTCGTGACCTACCAAGCCGATAATATCGCCGGGGTAGGCTTCGTCGACGGTTTCACGTTCGTTACCGAAGAGTTTGTGGGAAGAGCTGAGTCGGACTTTCTTTCCGGACTGAACATGTGTGACGACCATGTCGCGTTCGAATTTTCCGCTGACCACGCGTACGAAGGCGATACGATCGCGGTGTTTGGGATCCATG
>SXSK01000372.1 GCA_005793375.1 Verrucomicrobiales bacterium
CCAGTCATCTGGCGCCGTCCTTCTGCTTTGGCACCCAAAAACACACACGGTTTTCAAATCGTCAGAATCACTCGGCTTTCTCGCCGCTCTCCGCAAACGTCTCAATCCATCATTGTAGTTGCCATTCCAGAGCGCGCCGCTCCGGTCCTCCAGCACAGACCATGAGTGGTTAGCGGCGCCTTTATGCTGGTAGGTCTTTCCTTGCCGCCACAAATAGGTGCCGCGCATGTGAGTTCCGATCCAGACCCCGCCTCCACCCGCCGCCGCCAAAGAATAAGTGTTTTCAGAACCCATGCCGGCTGCCGCTGAAATGGTCTGGAAGTGAGGTTTTCGCAGCCGGTCCAAGCCGCCGCGCCAACCTCCCACCCAAATGTTGCCCTCCCGGTCTTCGTAAGAGACCTGCACTTCGCGGCGTGTCAGTCCTTCCTCCTCTGTGTAGCGCTGGTAGCGTGACCCATCCGGCGATAAAACCAACAGTCCCGATGCGCGGGAGCAGATCCAAAGGTTACCGGCCCGATCACACCGCACGGAACGGAATTCCAATTCCGAATGCCAGGGAAAGGGCTTTGATTCGGTCATCGTTCCATCCGGCCGGAGCAGCCGCCAGTGTGTCGGCGAACGTTCCAATTCTCCCATGCCGCCCCCCTCGAGGACCCAGGTCAACCCGTCGGGGCGGCGGTGTAGCAGCGGGGGGTGCGCGGGAGATCCAAATTCCAACGGACGACCTTCCGGCCCAAGCAAAGGAACAAAGCGACGCTGCACCAGCTTCCCAATCCAGTTATTCTCCGCGACCCAACAGTCTGGGTCGCGATGCATGCTCTCGTCCACCGCACCAAAATGATCGCCCTCCCAAGGCAGTATGCCTTGGGAGGTCACCCCCCAAAGCTGGCTCACATCGTCATGGAAGAACCAGCGAGCCGAATTGCCGCGGAGATCGAGTCGCGTGAACCGACCATTGTCATAGAGGACAAGGTTGTTCGCAATCTGGCCCAGACTAATCAGCAGCCGGCCTCGGCTGATGGATTCAAGCCAACCGATCGCACCTGGAGCCATTGCGGGTGTTGTGCCCGGGTTGAAGGTCTTGAACTGGTCACCGTCAAAGCGCACCAAGCCTAGGTCGCCGCCGATCCAGAGAAACCCATCAGGTGTCTGAACAATCGAACGGATTGTACCCTGGAGGACTCCGTTGTCCTCCCCCCAATGATCCACTTGATACTCCGCAGGTATCCGCATCCCGTTTGTAGTCTCCAGCTCGATCAGGGGCTGAGCCAACGGTTCGATGGCCGGTGGCTTGATCCCTCCGGCAAAATCCGCCCCCAGCATCCACTCATTGTAATCGGGGGCGGCGGGATGGCTCTCGGAGGAGGACACCAACCGCCATTGGCCGGGCTCGACCGCGATCTCGAAACGGTATTCAATCGGTGTCCCATCCCACACTCCATAGGAACGCCTTTTTTCGGCGCGGTCGCGGCTCCAGACAATCCGATTGATCATCTCGGTTTTCGCAAATTCGATCTGAATCCAGTTAGGCACCTCCTTCGAACCGATCCAGAAGGAAAGGAGACCATCATTTATGCATTCAACGTTCCGCCCCGGGATGGGCGAGCTCGAGGATGACGCGCGTCCGCCGTTCGCCGCCAAGGCCACATTGCGGGGGGTCGGATCGGCGGTGTAAATCTCCAGCTCATCAATGATCGGCGCGACGGTGGTCACTTTGGAGATGGTCATGCGCACATACCGGGCGGCGACCGGGGGAAACTCCTCGACTGTGCCCAGGGTGTTGATCGGGCGGCGGGGTGGTGTCGGCGACTCGTGAACACTTGGCCCAGCGAACGTTCCGGCCCAACTGGAGATTATCAAGCAGGAGAGAAAACGAAACAGCCTTGTCGCGTGGACTGTCATGGTACGGGGCGAAATTGGCAGAAGAATCATTTCCTCGCCATCGCGAAGACGTTCCATTAAAAGAGGGAGTCTCTCGGCTCGGTGCGCCAAACTGACAGGACAAGCGGGGTTGCCTCGCTATTGCAGCCGATCGAATTGGGTCGAGCCGGAAGACTTTCCCACGCCTTCAGGGAATCAATCTTTTGAGGAGGGTTCGAATGAGGCACCTGATACGGAAATCGAACGAACCTGTTCTTTGGGGGATTCGACCCTCTGCATGACTTGAACTTTACTGCGCCCTTACTGCACTGCCTCATAAGCGCTTAATTATCAATGGATCATGTGAAGGGAATCGAACCCTCGTTACGGGGCGAGTGGTTTAGAGTGGTGATATATGGCCGAAAACGCTCGATAATTGCGGCGGAGTGCAGTAAGTTTACTGCACAAACTGCACTGCGCGTTATGGCCTCGATTTACCGAAAGAAGAATTCGCCGTACTGGTTCATCCAGTTCATCGACGGCGACGGCAAGCGGCGGAACAAATCCACCGAGTTCCGCGCCGCCGATCCTGGGGAAACTATGAAGGCCCGGACGCTTCGGGCGCAGATGGAAGCAAAGGAGCTTAGCCGGACCGGCACCGTTGGCCCCCTTGGAGGCAACTGGGACGCCTGGGTTCCTCGATTTCTCGACCGCCACTGTGACAACTCGCGAACTCGGGAGCGCTACGCCGACGGCTGGAAGTGGATCGCCCTCTGGCTCCAGGTCCGGAAACTCCACTCGCCACGGGACATCACCTACCGGAACGCGCTCGAATACATCGACTGGCGGACGGCCTACAAAAAGAAAAGCGGGAAGACCGTCGGACGGAACACCGCCATCTTCGAGCTCAAGACGCTGTCAATGATCATCGGGGAAGCCGTGCGGCTGGGGCACACGCAAGCCAACCCTCTCGTCAGCATGAAACTTCGGAAGGGCAAAGCCGCCAAGAAACCGGAGCTCTCCGACGCCGAAATCGTCGCCATCAAGGCCGCCCTCGCCGAGGAACCTGAATGGATGCAAACCGCCTTCGAGATCGCCCTTCACACCGGTTGTCGCCTCCGCGAGACGCGAGTCCC
>SXSK01000034.1 GCA_005793375.1 Verrucomicrobiales bacterium
GATCTGGCGGCGGATGGCTTGTTCCTGGGCTTCCCGCAGCGTCGGAAATCGCTCGCGAAGGTCGCTGTCAATCCACAACCCGACCGGGATCGACCGGACCATGGACATCAGCGAGCTACGCAGGAAATCAGCGAAGTCAGCCTGGCGATCCGAGGGCAGCGCCGAGCTCGCAGGATGAGTCCTGGCCCACTGGAGCGAATCGGCGCAAGCCGCAGGAGTGTCCGTTAAGTCAAAGCGTTCTTCGAACGGCAGCGTATACAACCGCATGACAAACGAGCACTGGAATGCGATGAGGTAGTCAGCCATCCCGGTGGCGCTGGGATGATACGTGACTCGATGCAGTGGAATTCCCCCACGGGCAATTTGGACACGGGCAAGCAATGGTGCCTGGAGCCGATTGTCGGACTCCACTTGAACTGGAAGCCCTGTTACGGCTTCCACCTGTTTCAGAATCGTTTCGCTGACAGCACCCAAGGCCATTGAATGGCGGGACCGTACGGAAAGGCCCGACGACTTGGCGAGCCCCGAACCAGAAGTATGGTCAAAACCTATCCGTCGGTTCACACTTAGACATCGTGAGCGACCGAAAGTTGATCCTGTACCAATTCAGCCGCGACAAAGTGGAACGTGGCGATTTCTCGGCATTTCTCTCACAGTTTGGCGTGGATCGATTGCCGCAGGGTCCGGCGCTGGGACAAATGCTTGGTGGAATGGCTTTCATGGTGGAGGGGTACGACCAGGATACGCGGGAGCTTTACGCGATTCCCGAGGTTCGGCGGTTTTATTCGTCATTCCACGCCAAATGGCCCTTCTGGTTGTATTTCTGCGATCTCAACCAGGATGCGCTCAAGACAATGGTCATGTGCTGTCTGCCCAGCTTCCAGTCGGTCGCGCGGGCCGGCCAGCGGATGGTGGGCGTGTCGTTGGACCCGTTGGAACTGCTTCGCTTCGTGGCTGACGACTTCGGCCCAATGAACGCTATGTGTGAGCGGGCGGGACTTTCAGAACGGGCGATTTACGACCGGACAAAGGCCGTTATGGAGTTCTTTGATTTCCCGTTTGATGCGCCGGCACCGAATTGTTGAGTCGCAAGTGATTCTCCAATGCTGGGCTGCGGCGAGAGGTGCAATGATTGCAAATATTGACAATCAAATGAAAGGGCCTTTTGATTGTGAATATTGCATTTCAATGAAAAGTGACGCTGTCTTGAATCGGTTTATTGCACACGCCAAGGGGGACTACGAGCGCGCACTCGCTGAGTACACGCGAATTAAATCCACAGGCAGGAAAAAGACCGTCGGCCAAGCTCACTCCAAGACAGAGTTGGCATCGAGCCGTGTTGAATTCTACGAGCGGCTCACCAAAGCGTCACACGACTCGGTACTGGCACGTCTTGGAAGTGCCGTGAAACTGCGGCAGGAGGCAACGCGTCACGAGCACTCCAATCCAGTGTTGGCGAAATCACTCCTGGAGGCTGCGCATTCGGATGAGCAGGCCTATCTATTGTGGTGCGATTTCCATGGAAAAACTCCAAGGAAAGACGTTGCCCATTTATTACTCAAGCAGCCCGCTGAGCCTCTGACTATCCATGGACGGGGCGGGAGAAGGCCTGGTGCGGGCCGCCCAGCGGTGGGCCACGTGGGATTGTTCTTCAACTGTTCGCCAGAAACGGCCGAAAAGGTAAGGGCATTAGCCAAGGCGAGCGGGAGCACGCTCGGCGAATGGCTGAATAACATCGTGCAGTCCATTTCTGAGGCGCAGGGGAATGGCTGAGCATACAGGCCGCGAGGGGGGTTCCCGATCCTGAGTTCCTCGTGGAGTCGGACCCGATGCCTGATGACGACAACGTCATTACCGTTTGACGGATTTCGCTGAAATCGGGGCGGCGCCCTCGCGCCCAGCCAGGTCGAGAAACGGGCATGAAACGCCCTGTTTGAAGGCTCCCAACGTCCTTTGGCCTACTGATGGCCGCGACGTCGCGCCTTCCTATCAACACTGGGTTCTAAACGATCTTGACTCAGGCAGAACCCAGCCAAAGGGTGGACAAAAATCACGATGACGCCGAAAACCAAATCTCGGTCTTCGCGGAGCGTCAAAAGGGAATTCTTGCTGCCCATCAATGCTTGACTGTTGTCGCAACGCCGGAAACGTTTGACAGCATGCACATCAAAACGTTTGCAATGCATGTACATTTGCTTCTGTGCTCATCTTTTCTGGGCCTACGACTCTTGGCGTTAGAGATCGATCCCACGACTCGGCAGCATTCGGCAAACGACCCAGGCGATTGGTCGGGAGCGATCACGGTCAAGGCGGCCCCCGGTGAACAGAATTGGAGCGCCACGGTGATTCCTGAAGAAGAGGGCAGCGATATCTCCTGGCTGCAACTGACAGCGGTTCCGCCAGGGTTTCTCGTCTACGGGATGAATGAGAACTTTGGGGCGGAGGACCGGACGGCTCTGATCGATTTCGGCAGCGGGGTTCGGTTCAAGTTGGTCCAGTCTGGTCGAGGAGCCACCATCAGCAAGAACGCCTTCAGTCTTGGTTCTACTGGGGGCACCGATGCACTGGGGGTGACGGTGCTGCCGGGAACGACCTGGCGCACAAAAAACATCACTTCGTGGATCCACATCTTGACGGGTCCGACGGGTTTTGGCTCGGACACAGTGCGGTTTGCAGTGGACGGACATACGGAGGTGCTACCCCGGGAGGGAAGTTTTGTGGTCGCGGGCAAGGTAGTGCGCGTATCCCAGATGGGGGTAGATCTGACACTGGAGCCCACGCAAACAATGGTAGGGGACAAATTAAGCATAATTAGCTTCAACGTAACAGCGATGCAATCGCAAGCGTGGAATCCGGTTGCGGATGTGGCCTGGCTGACTTTGCTGAACAGCGGTCCAAAGTTCGGCAACGGGACCGTGACGTTGAGCGTGCAGCCCAACGGCGACTTTCAACCGCGGCAGGGACGGGTGAATGTGGGCAGCAAGACGTTTCTGGTGAGCCAGGCAGGCAACCAAAACCCGACGTTGTCGATCAGCCCACTGGCGTTGTCGAGTCCCCGGGAAGGGGCACAAGGGCGGGTAAACGTATTGGCGTCGCCCGGGACGCCGTGGTGGGCGACCAGCACTGTACCGTGGATGCAGGTGGTGGGCGGGGTGCCAGGGACGAACAGGGGGACGGTGGCGTTTGTGGTGTCACCGAACAATTCGCTGGTGAAGCGGCAGGGAGTGATCGAGGTGGTGGCGGCGGATCCGTTGCCGGCACCGAACCTGCGGCGGGGATTGGCGGTGCACCTGGTGTTCGAGAGTGCAGAGTTGGGCGACAACCTGATCATTGCCCAATCGGACCGGGCGGAGTTGGGGGGATTTAGGCGAGTGGCGGGCCGTAACGGTGGGCAGGCGCTGCGGTTCACCGGTACCCCGTCTTGGGATGCCGGATTGAGCACGGAGGAGACCGTCAGTTTCTGGTTCTCGGTGGACTACGCGACGCGTTTAGGGACGGTGGCCAAAATGGGGGGCCACGAATTGGGGGTATCGGCGGAGGGCAAGTTGACGCTGGACGGGGTCGCGCCGGGAGTCGCGGTGGTCAGTGACAAGTGGTATCAAGTGATCGGGCGGCGGTCAGGCGTCGGATTAGAGCTGTTCTTTAATGGCGATCTACTAAAGCAATGGGCTCAAGCCAGTGATGGGTTGGTCTTTAATCCGACCGGCACCTTCCTTGGGAGACTGGACGACTTTCGGATGTATAAGCGCGCTCTGGCGGGAACAGAAATATGGAGCCTTTACACAGACGAGCTAGCAGGCAATGGAATGGCCATCTACGGGCCGACAATCTCCGCAACGGAAGGTGGCCTTCCCTTAGTTGGTCGACTCCGTCGTGATGTCAACACCATCGACGCGGTTTCCGGACGTCAATGGGATCATTCGGAGCGGTACAAGTTGGTCATGGGTAATTACACCTGGTATCAGGCTAAGAATGACGCAGAAAGCCGGGGCGGCGTGCTTGCTAGCACTACAGCGACAGTTCACTTAAAGTTTGGAAGATGAAGGGGAAAAGCGCCGTTCTTGGCGCGACGGTTGGAAAGCTGTCGATCGCACCCGACGACATTTTTAGCTTGCGCGGAACTGGCCCGCCCGTTAATCTGC
>SXSK01000004.1 GCA_005793375.1 Verrucomicrobiales bacterium
AGGCTCCTCACCAACAGGTCCGAAACATGCGCGCAGATCCCTGTCCCGCTCTTCAGCCGAAGGTCGCCACGAACTGTTCAAGATTTACTACACCCCAATGCGGACTCCTTGAAACCCATTGGGGTGGTAACACCGTTCATCGCAAACGGCATCGAAGCAATAGGGATTCAGCATGGTATCGTAACTGCTTTCCAATCCCTCTCTAAGCTCCAGGTTGAAGACAGTGCATCGAAGCCATTCTTTTCCTCAGCACATTCCGCATTCGAGTGAAGAAACGCGCGCCAACTTCTTTCCCCCAATGGCCGCGCGGTTAGAGCGCTGTGAGTGGATTCAAAGCGAACGGAAACTGGGGGCAGCGATGGGGTAATTTGGGTTTGTCTTCCCGATGGCATTGGTCACGGCTGGTGGTGGGTTCATTCTTGCTCTTTGGCGAGGTCCGAGCTCGACTGGATGACAACACCTTCGTTTCGCGTCGGCACCGACCTAAGCTCATGAAATTGCTTGCTGTCATTGGGAACATGCTTCGGCACTTGGCGCGATTCTCTGTGCGGCGCTACTACAGCGCGATCGAGGTCAGCGGCCGCGATCGCATTCCAACATCTGGCCCTGTGGTGTTTGTTGCGAACCACCCAAATTCAATGTTCGACCCCGCGTTGGTGGGTCTGACTGTGATACGTTCGGTCCATTTCGTTTCCAAGGCCCCACTGTTCGACGTTCCGGTGCTTGGTACGTTGATGCGAGCGTTGGGAATGATTCCAGCATTTCGGGGACGCGATGACGCCACCCAAGTCGAACGTAACTTCGGATCACTGGATGCTGCGGCCGAATGGTTGGTCCGGGGCGAAGCCGTGGGCATTTTTCCAGAAGGTCTGTCGCACGACTTGCCACGCGTCGAGCAGGTCCGCGGCGGTGCGGCTCGAATGGCGATCTCAGCCACGCGAGCTGGAGCGCGGGTGACGGTGGTGCCCATTGGATTAAACTATGAGTGCAAGGAACAGTTCCGCAGCTCTGTGTGGGTGTGTATCGGCGAGCCCATCGACGTGAGTACAAGGCTGCCCGCCTGGGGTGAGGACGAACGTAGGGCTGTGCGCGAACTGACAAACGAGATCGACCGCGGATTGAAGAAGGTGGTCGTGCATCTCAATGAAGAAGCCTGGGGGCATTTTTTGCCGGATCTTGAAATTTTGCTGCCGCCGTCGTCGGAATTCGTGATGGTTCCTGGTGCCCCCTTGCGCCAACGAAAACGTATCGCTGACGCGATGAATTATTTTCTGGCCACGGACCGAAAGCGCGCCGAGGTGATGCCGGCGATTATCGGGCGATACCGTGCCGCACTCTCGGATGAACGAATCAGTTTACGTTCCGATGTGATGCGTTGGCGCGGGCGGAGGTTGTTCCTTCGCATGACCCGCCAGGCCGCCTGGCTGACGATCAGCCTGTTACCTGCTCTGGTTGGAATCGTGCATCACGCACTTCCATCCGGATTGGTCTACCTGCTGGCGAATCGTTTGAAACAGCCCGGGCGTGACACATTGGCACTATGCAGGATCTTACTTGCGTTGCCGCTCTTCACATTTTGGAACGTGGCCGTTTGGATTTGGCTTGCCCTCTGGTTGCAGCCCTGGTTAGCCACGCTGTGGACGGTCCTGATGCCGTTTCTGGGACTTCGTGCCCTGTTGTTTGTCCGTGTGGCTCGCCGAGAATTACCGGCACTTTGGCACGAGTGCCGCCTTTTACTGAAGCCAGAGCGACTGCGTGAGTTAAGCCGCCATCAACTCGAAGTGCGCCATCAACTTCGACTCCTTTCCAGTGAGTACGCACAGATCCGAGCACGATCTGAATCCTTTGCTTGAATCCAAACCTTTACAATAGCCTGAGACCCCCAGCCATTTCAGCGCCCGCTGGCCGAGGGGTTGAAGCAACGGGTGTTGCGCCAACCGGAGCAACCACTGGGCGAGGGGATTCTGGAACCCGACCATCACCGGCGGTAGCTGCCAGTATTCTCCGCCGAAGCCAATGTTAAAGAAATCCCGCCGTTCTTCGACATCCGCGGGCAAGGTTTCACCCTGAATCGTTGCCACTGCGACATCCGGGCTGATTGCGGAAAAATCGAGCCTGTCGCTGGCAGGTGCTCTTCATCAATTCGAAGAACTGCGGCACATCCTCGAAGCCTCCTTCGGTGATGACCACTCCCCGGTCACAGGCTTGGCGGATCTTCTTGCGTGTGCTTCGACGAAATTCCTTCTCAATGACTTCCCAGGGTCGCGAAACATCGATGACCTGAGTCGGAGAAATGATGGGCAGTAGGTTGTCTTCGATGAATCCGGCGGATTGCAGGGCTTGGGATGTCCCGATATCCCGGTCCGGCAACTGGGCAATCACCGCTCGAAGCCCGAGTTTTCGCTGGAGATCAACGATTGCTGAAGCGATATCCTTCACAGCAGTCGCGGAATCTACGGCGACGAGCGGCCCTTTGTTCAAGTACCCTATTTTTCCCACACGAGTTTGCTTGATGAGAATCTGTGCACCGGCGACGAGTCGACCCTCGTGTCGCATGAGGACCCGGGAAGTGCTCCAGCCATCGATCGACTTGGTTTTGGCTCAGGCTGGTGATTGCTGGTATTGGCCTAGGGGATGAGTTGCGACGAAACTATCCCATTCTATGGCGGCGCCTTGTATCCGATTTTTCCTGACTTCCAATCGAATTCTTGTGCGCCAATGAACACCCGTTTCACTGCCAGTTTTTGGTCGAGGAGGATCACGTCCGCAAGTTTGCCTGGCTCCAGGCTGCCGACCAGTGGCGCGACACCGGCACGCTCGGCCGGGGTGAGCGACGCCATCCGCACAATCTGAGGCAGTGGAGCCTGAGTGGCACGGGCCATCTGGCGAACCATGGCGTCGAGGCCGCAGATGGAACTTGCCAGATCACCCGATGGCATTCGACCCACATGTCCATCGCTACGAAAGAGCGTCCCGTCCGTCGCTGGTCCGAATCGGTACTCGCCGGGCGGCAAGTCCAGGGCCCGGTTGGCATCGGTGACCAAGCACAGGCGGTCTGCGCCTTTCATCGCGAGTGCGAAGCGGAGCAATTCGGGTGCGAGATGGTAACCATCCGCAATGACCTCAGTGCTCATCTCTCGCGACATGAGGACGAATTCCGCCATGCTACCCTGCATGGGCGTTCCGAAGCGCGAGCGCAGCGAGGACACCGAGCTCATCGCACACCAGAAGTGGTCTACGTGTCGCACTCCGGCCTGAAACGCGCGCTCCATTTCAGTCCAACTCGCATTCGAGTGACCGCACGTGACGAGGCAGCCAAAACGGCGGGCGGTTTGGTAGAATGCTGAAGCTCCCGGTATTTCTGCCGCACAGGTAGCGATGCGAATGATATCGCGGGCGAAGTAGTGGCGATACTCTGACGCGGCTGGATCGCGCCGTCCGGAGCGGGTGTGACAGCCGGTTTTATCTTTGGCAAAGTATGGCCCGTAGAAATGCACTCCGAGCACTCGAGCGCCGTCCGCTACCTGCCAGCCACTCTGAACTTGAGTGCAGGCGTCCAGCATCGCATCGAGTTGATCTGGTGAGCCGGTGGTTGTGGTGGGAAAGATAGAGGTGGTCCCGTGGCGAGCGTGAGCGCGGTTGGCTGTGCGGACGGCCTCTGGAGTTCCATCCATGAAGTCCGCGCCGCAGCCTCCATGAACGTGCAAGTCGACGAAGCCTGGCGAAAGGAAATGGCTTCGGGCGTCCACGACTTCCGCACCGCGCGGCACCTTTATAGTTTTTGCCGTGCCAACGGCCATGATTCGTCCGGCGCGGCACACCAGGCGGGCGTTTGGCACCAGACGGTCGGGCAGTATGGCCGTGCCACCGCTAAAAACGAGAAAGGCCTCGGGTTTCATGAGTGATGGTATTCGTTGGAATCCACCGCGGGCAATTTCCTGGGGGGAGCGTCCGTGCGTTGTTGGCGCTCTGGAAAGTATCCTTTGAAATCATCCGATTGCGGGTCCGGATTACGGTAGGGGACTGGTTTGTGATCGAGCGATTGGACCAAGATGTCTTTGCTTGAGTCGGCGAAGAAGTGGTTTCCCTGCGGGTTGTGATGTCCGAAGAAGTCACGCAGGTGGACCAGGTTCATATCGCAGTAAGGTAACGTCTGTCGGGCCGCTGCCCAGATTCCTGCACCGATTAGAGCTAGGTAGATTGGCAGGAGAGCGAATGGGATTCTGCTCTTCGGTCTGTTCGGATAAATGGTCTTGTCGCCGCAACGAATGGACATTGGATCAGATCCGCTGGTTGGTTTCTTGCGAGCCGAACTCTTGGCAAGGGATCCTGGGTTGTCCATTGAGGAATCCCGCCGATTGTTTTGGTTGCCGACCCTTTCAATTAGTCCCGACCGGCCCGACGGTGCGCCCTCGTGTGGAGAAACCCCACGAGTCCAAGTTTCATTAGATCATCGGTTCGATCAATTCCGCTATTGCCTCGTTTGGTTACCGCTTTAGGCTCCGCCCTTCCTTTTCGTCCCGCGATCGCGGGGCATGGCTGGTAAACGCATTGAAATGAAAACGTACGACATTGCAGTCATTGGTGGAGACGGAACCGGACCTGAAGTCACGCTCGAAGCGCTGAAAGTGGCGGAGGCGGCGGCGAAGAAGTTTGGATTCAAACTAAACTGGCATCCTTATGACTTCGGCGGCGACCGCTACCTAAGAACTGGCGAGGTTCTTCCGGACAGCGCGGTGGGCGACTTGCGCCAGTACAAGGCGATTTACCTCGGAGCTGTTGGCCATCCGCAGGTGAAGCCGGGAATTCTGGAAAAGGGCATCCTTTTGAGGCTGCGCTTTGAGTTGGAACAGTACATCAACCTGCGTCCGGTACGTTTGTATCGCGCCCAGGATTGTCCGTTGAAGGACAAAGGCCCTGAGCATGTCGATTTCATTGTGGTTCGGGAGAACAATGAGGGGTTGTATGCGGGTGCTGGCGGGTATCTCTTCAAGGGAACGCCGCACGAAGTCGCCATCCAGGAGAGTGTCAATACCCGTCGAGGGGTGGAACGGTGCCTGAAGTATGCCTTTGAACTCGCCCAGCGCCGCCGCAACGGAGCCCCTTGGAAGGGACTCAAGCCTGAGGACACCGGTGCCGGCAAGACTGCTCAGTTGACTCTGTGCGGCAAGACCAACGTCTTGACCTATGCGTTTGACCTCTGGTTCCGAGCGTTTCAGGAATTGGCTCCGGCGTATTCCACCGTAAAAACCGATTACGCCCATGTGGATGCCATTTGCATGTGGTTCGTAAAGAATCCGGAATGGTTTGATGTGATCGTGACCGACAATATGTTTGGCGACATTATTACCGATTTAGCCGCGATGATCCAAGGGGGCTTGGGTGTTGCGGCCGGCGGTAACATCAACCCCGATGGCACGTCGATGTTCGAACCGATGGGTGGTAGCGCGCCAAAATATACGGGTTTGAATGTCATCAATCCGCTGGCGGCGATTAACGCCGCAGGCATGATGCTGGATTTCCTGGGCGAAACCGAAGCTGGCACTGCCATCGAAAACGCTTCGATCCAGATCATCAACACCAAGATTCAGAGTTTGGCGGCTGGGAAGATGGGTTATTCGACGACCCAAGTTGGCGACTTAGTCGCGGCAGCCCTTTGAGCAGACTGCGGTTTCCCCGCTTGGTTCTGTCAGTGCGGGAAGCTTTTTACTCCTCGATGTCCGAAGGGGCGTCGGGGAGTTCTATTGACGTACTATTCTGCCGCCCGGACGGTATTTGCGAGGAGCATGGCAATGGTCATGGGGCCGACGCCTCCGGGATTTGGTGTGATGAGTCCGGCCTTGGGTTGGACTTCCGCGAAGTCGACATCGCCAACCAAGCGAGATCCACCGCGGGCGGTGGGGTCGGGGATTCGGTTCACACCGACGTCAATCACTACGGCGCCGGGACGGATCATGTCTGCCTTGAGGAATGCTGGCACACCCATGGCGGCAATGACAATGTCGGCGCGGCGGCAATGGGTGGGGATGTCGCGCGTTGCGGAATGGCAGAGGGTGACTGTGCAATTGGCGTTGCGGCCTTTTTGGACCAGCAGGGCCGCCATGGGTTTGCCGACGATATTTCCACGGCCAAGAACGACCACTTCGGCACCCTCGAGTTGAACCTTTGAGCGAATCAACAACTCATGAACGCCGCCAGGTGTGCAGGGGGTGAAGCCGGTTGGATCACCGAGCATGAGGCGTCCGACATTCAGGGGATGAAATCCGTCGACGTCTTTACTGGGAGCGACCCGCGAATAGATCGTTGCTGGATCGATGTGACGGGGCAGGGGTGCCTGAACCAAGATTCCATGCCACTGGGGATCAGCATTAAACGAGTCGATCATTCCCACCAACTCGGATTGGGACGTCGATCCGGGCAAGACTTGCGTCACGGAACGAATGCCGAGTTCTGCGCACTTCTTTTCTTTCATCCCCACGTACACCTGGGACGCGGGGTCCTCGCCGACGCGGATGAAGACCAGGCCGGGTTGGATGCCTCGTTTGGCTAGCGCGCTGACGCGCGCCGAGGTTTCTAGGTGGATTTGCTGGGCGATGGCTCGACCATCGATGAGATTGTTCCGCGAGCTCATTCGAGTGAGACGGAATCGGCGATCAGAATCGGGGTGGTCTTCAATTTAGGATCAATCCATTCCTCACCAGAAACCACCACGAAAATATTTTGAAATTGCTTGAGGTTAATTCGGGCATCCTCTGTATAGACGTAATTCATGAGACCTTCCGAGCGGTTCTTGCTGATCAGGCAATAACCACTGGGAGCTTTGGGATTCATGGACGCGACGAGGTATCCCTCTCTTAAGACCTTGCGTTTGGTGGCCACCCAATTAGTGGTCGAGAGCGTGGTTGGCGGTTTTGAGAAAACGGCTGGACCTGAATCGGCGGTTTGTGGTGGGGCAGTGGGGGTGGTTACCGGGATTTGTGAGGTGGGCGGCTGAGGGGCCGATAGCGCTGGCAAGTTGGCGACCGGGTGGGGGTTCGGAACCACATTGCGAACATTTGTATTGCGAGGTAGAGGGGGGGAGGCCTCCGTGGAAATTAATGGGCGAGCGGGCACTGGTTGAGCACTGGCTGCAACGGCCGTACGGTCAGGCAAAGGCAGGGAAGCGGCGGCTGGTTTACGTGGTGTCGATGACTTTGCGATGGATGGCTTAGCCGGGTTTTTGTCGACCAAGTCCGCCGCGATAAACGCGTGGGCGGCGGGAGGAGGTTCGATTTGCATCCAGCCTTCCTGGATGCGCACCTGAGTGATTTTGGCACCCTTAGAGAGTTGACCGACGCGGCTGAAGTTCTTGCCGGGGCCACTTCGAAGATTGGCTTTGTCACTCTTGAGGCTGCCGGTTTTTTGGTCGACGAGTTCTGCGGCGACCCAGACCGGGAACCGGGGTGGCATCTCGATTTCAGCCCAGCGCCGAGGTTCGTTACCTTGGGCTTTGGGGTCGGCCACTTCGCCGACCACTAGAACCACATCGCCCTTTTTGAGGTTGCCACGGAGTCGCTCGGACTTGGCGGAAGGTTCGGCACGGACGGCGATCTGATCGGCTTTGACGACGGCGGCCTCAGCGGCCGCCAGGGTTGTGTCGAGGAGAGAAATTCCAAAAAATGCCACCAACGCGGCGGCGCTAATCGTACGATGTGATATCATGGCTTTCGATTGGGCGTCGAACTGCTTGCAATCTCACGACCTCCGGGCTGTTGGTGCAAGAGGGATTTCACTTCCGAATCGGAAAGGAATCGCCAGCGGCCGGCTTGGAGTTGTCCGAGCCGGATTGAGCCGATCTGAACGCGTTGCAGATCGGAAACTTGATAACCCAGGCTTTCAAACAACCGGCGCACCTCTCGGTTTCGGCCCTGAGATAATTCTAACTCGACGATGCTGTGGGAGTTATTCGCAGACAGCAGTTTGACGCGATCGGCCTTTAGGACCTCCCCTTCACTTTCCAGGCCGTGAAGAAACCTAGCAATTTGACGGGATTCCAAGCGTCCGATGACTCGGACGACGTAGATTTTGCGGACACCGTAACGGGGGTGAGTCAAACGGAGGCTGAACTCCCCATCATTGGTGAGAAACAACAAGCCTTCACTTTCAAGATCGAGGCGACCCACCGTATGGAGGCTTTGCCATTCCTCGGGTAGCAATTCGCCAACCGTGGCGCGGTTCTCCGGGTCTTTGCGAGTACATAGGTACCCCCTCGGTTTATTCATGGCGAGGTAGACGTGCCGTTTCGGGCGGGCAAGCTGGCCTTGCACCGCGATGATATCCCTGGCTGGATCTACTTTGGTGCCTAGCTGGGTGACCACCTTGCCATTAACGGTGACAGAGCCTTGCAGAATGAGCTTTTCGGCGGCGCGCCGAGAAGCCATTCCAGCGTCGGCGAGGGCCTTTTGTAGGCGGATCATAAGAGCCAAATCCAATGAGAAAACCCCGCTTTCACAGTGTTTCCGGCACCAATCCAGCAATCATTGAGTGGTGGTTGGAGCGGGGAACTGCTGAGACGAAGCGGGCTGCCAAGTCTTCTATGCCACGCAAACTGCCAGGGCCGATGTCGATACGACTTTCGGCGGGCTGGCGCAGAACTGATGATATTATTCAGGTGGGCGGGTCTTGCGCAGTCCTGTCACGCGGTCGCCGTCTTTCCATTGTTTGCGTGATTTAAGGACCGCGACGCGTTCAAAACGCTTGAGAACATTCCGCTTGGTGCCGCTTGTGCTGGCTGCGCGGAGGCTTCGGTGCTGCGACATATTACTTAATAACTTTCGAGTTCAGGTTCCCATGACGGACTCATCCAACCGGGCGGTCCGTTAACAAGGAAGGGCGGATATAGCGGAGTGGCGCCTGCTTGCAAACGGGATTTTGTGCAGAACTGCAACCACCCGGTTCGCTGCTTTCTCGAATTCCTCTAGTTTCCCCGCTTCCCATTGCTCCTCCGGTCCCGTAGTTTACAAGGCCTTTCGGGATGCCCAGCGTATTCATCAAGACCTACGGATGCCAGATGAACGAGCGCGACAGTGAAGCTGTTGCCGCTCAGTTGATGGTCAAGGGGTATGCCCTGACGCATGACGAAGCGTCTGCGGATGTCGTGTTGCTGAACACGTGCTCGGTACGGGATCTGGCGGAACAAAAAGCCATCTGGAAGATGTCTTCGTTGATCGGCGAGGGCAAAAAGCGGCGCCCAGGCCAGATTTACGGGTTTATGGGTTGCATGGCCCAAAGCCGTGGACGCCAGCTGATAGACCAATTACCCGACGTGGATTTGGTGGTTGGAACGCAAAAGTTTCATCGGATTGGGAACTACCTGGATGAGTTGCTTTCGGGGCGCGAAAAATCCGTGGTGGACATTGGGGAGGAAGCCGGATCCCAAGGTGCGATCAAAGAACACCTGCTCCACGGCAAAACGGGAGGGTTGGCGGTGACCGCTTTCGTTAGCATCATGCAAGGGTGCAATCAGCATTGTACCTTTTGCATCGTTCCGTTCACGCGTGGGGAAGAGCGGAGTCGGACAATTCCGGATATTGTGGCGGAATGTCAGGAATTAGTCGCGCGCGGGGTCCGGGAAGTAACGCTATTGGGTCAGATCGTCACCAGTTTTGGGAAGCGTGATTATCCCACCCTTGAAGGGCGTGGACCCTTCGTGCAGTTGATAGAAGCGGTCCACGAAATCGACGGTTTGGAGCGGATTCGGTTCACGTCGCCACATCCGAAGGGTTACGGGGAGGATTTGGTGGCGGCGTACGGCAGGTTACCGAAGCTCGTGGAAAACGCCCATTTGCCGGTGCAAAGCGGGTCCAATCGGCTCCTAAAGGCGATGCACCGTGGGTATACCCGGGAGCGTTACCTGGAGATTATCCGTAAGCTTCGGGATGTCCGGCCGAACATCGGGCTGAGCACGGACCTGATTGTCGGATTCCCCGGTGAAACGGACGAGGACTTTCAAGATACCCTGTCTTTGTGTGACGACGTGCGGTTCGACATGGTTTATCTTTTTAAGTATTCCCCTCGAAAAGACACCCCAGCGGCGGCCATGGACAGGCAGGTTCCGGAGTCGTTAATTGAAGAACGGCACCGGATTCTCTTGGATCGAATCAATGCTATTGGCCGCGAGAAGTACGAAACATTTGTCGGTCGGACGGTTCAGATTCTTGTGGAAGGCACTAGTCGGAAGAATGCAAGTCGCATGGAGGGTCGGACTGCTTGCAACAAGATTGTTGTTTTTCCGGGGTCGCCTCGGCATCGAGGGGAATTAATGGATGTTCGAATCGAACGGGTTGGAACTTTCACTCTGTATGGGGACCCGGCGATTCTGAATGTCGCCGGTGAGGAATTTGGATTTCGAGGGGACACGTTGAACAGCGTTACGGCTTCCGAAGCCATTCTAACAACATCTCCCTCTGGGGGGCATCTTGGGTGATGTTTGCCTTTGATGCACACTTTGTTTGGCGATACTGAAACGAAATGAAGCTCTCTCTCCTCTGCTTGGTTTTGGGATTAGGCTACGCCCTTCCCAATGTTTACGGATTCCTGAATGCGAAATTCTATGCGGAAGCGCTCCAGAAATTCCCCCGGAGTATTCCTGCAGGAATACTCCTTATGTTGGGCGCGACCGGATGGTTTGAATGGTTGCTGTGGCATGAACGGTTGGCGGACATCGCCCCTTGGAAGATGGTATTGCAAGGGGTTTTTCTATTCGCCGGTGTGGCTGCGTGCTTCGTTTTGAAGGATTTCCTCGCGGTTCGAGGATTGGCCGTGTTGATGATGCTGACGGCCAACGTGATGTTGGAAACCCAGCGGTTACATCCGAGTGCGCTCAAAAATGTCATTACCTTGTGGGCCTACGTGATTGCGGTGGGTGGCATGTGGCTCGTGATATCGCCTTGGCGATTGCGCGATTGGATTCAATGGAACGTGGCGAAAGACTCCAGGTTTCGGAAAGGTTTGGCACTTCGTGGGGCGTTCGGAGTGTTTGTGGCGATACTCGGTTTGACGGTCTTGCAGTGAGATTTAATTCTACGCAAGCATGTAGTAATAAAGCGATTGCGCTTCTTGATCACGCGGCTCGTATTTTTCGTCAAGAGTTAGTGACCGAGCCCGAATTCCTCTGGGAGTTCGCGGTTCCCTGGTTCTGCAAGAAATCCGGGGATTCAGCAACCGGGGTGAAGGTGCTTCAGCCAGCGCCATGGGGGTGATTCGCTGCAATCCGTGAAGAGTTGGACGGTTTTTCCATCTGATGGTTAGCAAATCGGACGAAGGCGAGCCGCGGGAAGGCGATGGTGGTTTCGAAAAGAATTTGTCGATTGGATGGACTCGGAACACGCATGAGAGTAGAGGTTTGGCGTGGTCTGAGCTTATTATGATTGTGGGTCTGGGTCCGAAAAACACGACGGAGAGACAACTGTTTGCGTCGCTTGCGTTGACTTTCGAAGGTCCATTCCTAAAACTCCGCTCGCAAATTTCCCGAGGAATACATCCGACGGATCACTGACTTAACTTTTGTGGCTGCCAAAGACGACTATCTGATTGAAACCATGCTCGACATGGGCCTTCTGGCTCGGGAGCGGGTGGATGAAATTCGACCTGAAGCGGAAGCAGCTGGGGAAGGGGTGCTGGACACCTTGGTCAAACAAGGGGCTGTGGCTCCGAGTTTGGTAACCCAAGCCAAGTCCACTTACTTTGGCGTTGAATCGGTCTCCTTGGGTGACATGCGCCTGAGTGATGACGTGATCAAAGCGATTCCGCGCCACGTGGCCAAGAAGTACAATGCGGTTCCGGTCAGTGTCAGTGACAGTTCGATCGTTGTGGCCATCAACGACCCCAGTGACATTGAGAACTTGGACGGGCTTCAAGTGGCGCTAGGGAAGTCCATTGAACACCGGGTAGCGAGTGAGAATGAGATACAGGAGGCACTTGCCGAGTACTACGGAGGGAGTTCTCGCGAAGATGGTGGGTTGAGCCAGATGATCCAGGACATCACCGAAGGTGAAGTGGAGGTTTCGGCGATGACATCGGCGATGGGCGATGCCGGTGAATCGGTGGAGGCGGATGCGCCGATCATTAAATTGGTCAATCAGATCATTGCGGACGCCTTCAAGATGAGGGCTTCCGACATTCATCTGGAGCCCATGGCGAAGACGTTTCGCATACGATACCGCATCGACGGTATGTGCATGGAGCAAAAGAGTCCGCCCAAGCGACTCCAGCCACCGATTATAGCCCGGTTAAAGATTCAATCCGGGATGAGCATTGCTGAAAAGCGGATCCCGCAGGACGGACGTATTCAGACGAGTGTCAGCGGTAAGACCATCGATCTGCGTGTCAACTGTCTCCCTACGACCCATGGCGAGTCGATCGTCATGCGTATTTTGGACAAGACCGGCCTGAAGCTCGGACTGGCGGAATTGGGCTTTATGGCAGACGATCAGGCGACCTTCGAGCGGTTGATTGGTCTGCCTGATGGGATTCTGCTAGTGACGGGTCCAACGGGTTCGGGGAAAACCACGACTCTGTACTCCTGCTTAAACTATATCAATCGGCCGGACCGCAAGATCATTACGGTAGAGGACCCGGTGGAGTACATGCTCGCTGGTATCAACCAGGTTCAAGTCCACGAGCAGATCGGGTTTACGTTTGCTACCGCATTGCGCTCGATGCTCCGCCAGGCCCCGAATGTCATCATGCTGGGTGAAATTCGCGATTTGGAAACTGCGACAATTGCCATCAATGCGTCGCTTACGGGTCACTTGGTGTTTTCCACGCTTCATACGAACGACGCACCGGGTGCTGTAGCCCGTTTGATTGATATCGGGGTAAAGCCCTTCCTGGTGGCCTCTTCGGCCCGTTGCTTGATGGCTCAGCGATTAGTGCGCAAGATTTGCAAGAAATGCATTTCCAACTCGACTATCACTGAGCATGAAATGCACACCTTGGGAATCACGCCGGAACAGTTGGCAACGGCCAACATCAAGAAAGGCAGGGGATGCCCGGATTGCAATCGGACGGGGAACCGGGGGCGCATGGGAATCTTCGAGATTTTCTTGATCCAGGATGAAGCGCGCAAGTTGATTTACGAAAAAGCTCCATCAAACGTGTTGCGCAACAAGGCGCGTGAGATGGGCATGCGCACGCTGCGCGAGGACGGCACCCGCAAGGTACTCGCAGGTGTCACTACCGCAGATGAGGTAATCCGGGCGACCTCCGGAGATGCGAACTAGTCCGTTGGTTCATGGTCTTGCACTTGCTTAGTATTTAGTAACCTTCCGCTGGCCGGGAAATAGGCCGAGTTGAAAGAAAGATGTTTTCGATATGTCGTATCAGATGTCCGATTTGCTGCAGTTAATGGTGTCCGAAGGCGCTGCCGACCTTCACATTCGTGTTGGTATTCCTCCGGTCATCCGCCTGCACGGCATTTTGCACCGTGTGGAAGGTCCGTTGCTGCGACCTGAAGACACCGAAGAATTGATGCGCTCCATCACTTCCGAGGATCACATTCAGCATATCCGCGAAAAAGGTGGGGCGGATTTCGGGTTTGCCTTTGGCGAGTTGGCTCGCTTCCGCGTCAGTGCCTTTAAGGAGAAAGGGAACATTGCGTTAGTGTTACGGCAGATCCCCAGCAAACTTCTAACCATGGAGCAGATCGGCATTCCGCCGAGTGCCAAGGAGATGCTGTATAAGCCTCGCGGTCTCGTTCTCGTTACCGGCCCGACCGGTTCGGGCAAAACGACGACACTTGCCTCGATGATCAACATCATCAACGAGGAGCGGGATGAAGCCCACATTATTACCATCGAAGATCCTATTGAGTATTACCATAAGCACAAGAAAGCGGTGGTCACTCAGAGGGAAGTCAACATCGATGTCCCCAATTTCGCCGAAGCGCTCCGGCGCGCGCTTCGCCAGGATCCCGATGTGATCTTGGTGGGTGAGTTGCGCGATTTGGAAACGATGGAAGCGGCGATCACGGCCGCCGAGACGGGTCACTTGGTTTTCGGAACCCTCCACACCACGGGTGCGGCTAAAACCATCGACCGTATCACCAATGCGTTCCCGACCAACCAGCAGGAACAGATCCGGATTCAGCTTTCCACGGTGTTGCAGGCGGTGATCTCCCAATTGTTGATTCCTCGACACGACAAACCGGGGCGGGTGGCCATTTTTGAGATTATGGTGAACACCCCTTCGATTGCTGCTTTGATCCGCGACAACAAGACGTTTCGTATTCAGTCGGATATTCAAACTGGTGCCAAATGGGGGATGGTGACCCTGGATTCCTTCCTGATCGAAAAATACCAAGTAGGAATGATCGCTGAGGAGGAGGTCATCACCAAGGCCCAGGATCCGAGTACCATTGTGTTGAAACTGCAGGAACTGAAAGCGGCCCAAGCTGAAGCGGCCCGGAATACTAAGTAAACGATTATGCCCGATGTTTCCGCCAATCCGTTGTTGTCCCTGATTCGAGAGCGGGGATTAATCGACGATTTACAGTTGGAAGAAGTCAGTCAGGAAATCGCACGGAGCGGCAAGCCGACGATTCAGGTCATCCTGGATTACGGTTTCCTGGACCTGGATTCGATTCTTCAGATCATGGCCGATCATCTCGGGACTTCGGTGGTAGAGCTTTCGGACTCCGAGATGACCCCGGAAGTTATTGCCACCATCCCTCCGGAATCGGCGCGCATGTATCAGTGTGTGCCAGTGGGCCTGTACGGAGGCACCGTTCAGGTGGCGTTGGTGGATCCGCTCAATCCGTCGGTCGTCGATGAACTCGGATTCACGGTGAAGAATCCGATGCAATTGGTAGTGGCGGATCCCACGGCGATTCTCAAAGCCATTGATAAGCATTACCCGGCGAATGTCGGCCTGGGATATGCTGACATGCTCAAGGAGCTTGGAGGCGAAGCCGATTTGGCCGCTGAACTCAGCGATGTCGATCCGTTGGCCCATCGGATTGACGAAATCGCCAACGACGCTCCAATTGTCAAGTTTGTCAATTTGATCCTGATGCAAGCCGTCCAGGATCGAGCCAGCGACATCCATTTCGAACCGTTCGAAGATGAATTCAAGATCCGGTATCGAGTGGACGGTGCCCTTTACGAGATGACTCCGCCGCCGAAGCATTTGGCGATGCCGATTACCTCTCGTATCAAGATCATGGCGAATCTGAACATTTCGGAGCGCCGATTGCCGCAGGATGGTCGCATTTCATTGAACATTGGAGGTCGACAGGTGGACTTGCGTGTTTCGACCCTGCCCACGGCGTTTGGTGAATCCGTGGTGCTTCGTATTTTGGACCGTGCAGCGATGAGCCTTGAACTCAGTTCGCTGGGGTTGCCGAAGGGCATCCTGGATCCAATCACTGAACTAATCAACCAACCCAATGGGATCTTTGTCGTCACGGGCCCTACAGGCTCTGGAAAAACGACCACACTTTACTCCTGCCTGCGCGAGATCAATGTGCCGGATTCCAAATTGCTCACCGTCGAGGATCCGGTCGAATTTGATATCGATGGCATCATGCAGGTGCCGGTGAACGAGTCGCTTGGGATGACCTTTGCCAAGGCATTGCGAGCCTTCCTTCGCCAGGATCCTGACATTATCATGTTGGGAGAAATGCGCGATTTGGAGACGTCTCAGATCGCCATTCAAGCCTCGCTGACGGGTCATTTGGTGCTGAGCACACTGCACACCAACGATGCATCTGGTGCGGTGACACGTCTCGTTGATATGGGCGTCGAGCCATTCCTGATCTCGTCCACCCTATTGGGGGTCTTGGCTCAACGACTGGTTCGCACGATTTGCAAGAATTGTCGGACCTCCTTTGAACCCACTGAAAACCAGTTGAGTTTACTGAACTTGTCGCCTCATGAGTTGGGTGATCGCGCGTTCTATTACGGGCGAGGCTGCGGCACCTGTAACGATACAGGCTACAGGGGGAGAAAGGGAATTTTCGAACTCCTCGTGATCTCTGACCCGATCCGCAATCTGATCAATGAACGCGCACCCACCCTGGTCGTAAGACAGAAGGCGATCGAACAGGGGATGGTGACCATCCGAAGTGATGGTATGCGCGGGATCTTCGACGGTGTGATTACCGTTGAAGAAGTGGTGAAATACACTTAATTTTTTTAAAACACATCCAGGCCTGTTATGCCGAAGTTCAATTACGTCGCCATGGATTCCCGTGGCAAGGAGACCAAAGGAGTCTTGGAGGTCGCGAGCCAGGCCGATGCCATTAATCGCCTTAAGGAGATGGGCTTCTTCCCGACGAAAGTCATGGAAGCCGAAAAGGCTAAGGACCCCAAGGCCGCCAAGAAAAGCAAAGGATCCGGCGGTGGTGGCGGTGCGAAGAAGAAGAAAAAGGGCTTCAGCTTTGGCGGAAAGGTTAAGCCCAAGGTCTTAACAACGTTCACGCGTCAGCTGGCCACCTTGGTGGACGCAGGTCTTCCATTGCTGCGAGGCATGCGCGTTCTCGAAAAACAGGAGCGCAATCCGACGCTCAAGCGCATTATCAACGATTTGGCATTGTCGATTGAAGGTGGCAGTACTTTTTCCGAAGGCTTGGCGCAGCACCCAAAGACATTTAATCGTCTCTTCATCAACATGGTGAAAGCCGGCGAACTGGGCGGTGTGCTCGAAGTTGTTTTGAACCGTCTCGCCGAATTCATGGAAAAGGCCGAGAAAATTAAGGGCAAGGTCGTTGCGGCCATGTTCTACCCGGCCGCTGTCATGACCGTCGCCATGGGTATATTGGTGCTGCTCATGGTGGTCGTGGTTCCGAAGTTCAAAGCGATTTTCGCGGACCTTCTTGGCGGCGCCGATATGCCAGGGTTCACGATGGTGGTCCTGGGCATCAGTGATACCATTGCGAATCATTTTGTTTATGTGGCCGCCGGCACTTTCGCCCTCTTTATCCTCCTTAAGTTGGCTATCCGAACGAAACTCGGACGTCGAATTTTTGATCGGTTAAAGCTCAATTTCCCGGTCCTGGGTGCCGTCGTCAGCAAAGTGGCAATCTCCCGTTTCGCCCGAACTTTGGGAACACTAGTCAGTTCTGGCGTCCCCATTTTGCAAGCTCTGATGATCGTCAAAGAAACCTCGGGCAATGTCATTGTCGGCAATGCGGTAACGGCTGTGCACGAAAGTGTTAAGGAGGGTGAAACGATCACCGCACCTCTCGAGGCGTCTGGCGTCTTTCCTCCCATGGTCATCAGTATGGTCGACGTCGGTGAGCAAACCGGTGCGTTGCCCGAGATGTTGATGAAAATCGCGGACAACTATGACGATGAAGTGGACAACGCGGTGTCGGCCATGACCTCACTCCTCGAGCCTATCATGATCGTCTTTCTGGCGGTCATTGTAGGTAGTATCGTCATCGCATTGTTCCTTCCATTGATCACCTTGATCGACAAGTTGGGCAGCGACGGCGGCGATAAGGAATAGTCCGTTTGGCACTCCCATGCGGTTTCAGACCGGCCACTGGCGAAGGCGTTAGTGGCCGGTTGGCGCTTTCTGGGGAAAAAATCCTCTCCAAATCGAAAAAACCACACGCAGCGTGATGGATGCCATCTTGACAGGTCAGAGGAGTAGATGTAAATACAATGTAGTTACAATGAATGTGCGAATGCCAGGTGAAGCAAGCGAACCATGGAGTTTGATTGGACCAATCGGCCTTTTGAGTTGGATGGGACGTTGAGCGAACTCGACGTGGAAGAATCGTTTGAAGATCCGTTTGCGATCCGGTTGTTGCCGGATTCTCCGAGGTTCTCGGTGCAGGCGCGGTACTTCAATCTGGGGAAATCGGCGGGTGGTTTAGGGATCTTTAGTGTGTATCGAACCAATGGGCGTCAGATCCGGGTTATTTCGGCTCGGTTGTTTACGGAAGAAGAACAGTTTTTCTATCAGCGGAAGATCAAGCAATCGTTGGATTAAGAATAAAAGTTGGCACGGCAATGGCTCAATCAATCGTCAATTCTTGGGATGAAGTGCCCCTGTTCGACAACGAACAGTCCGAGGCTGGTTTTTGGCTAGAGAATCAGATTGAGCTGCGGTTGATGGAAGGGGCGAAAACGGCGGCGAGTGAGGTCAGTGAGTCGGTGACGATTACCCTGCGAATGGACCCGCGGATGTTGGGGCGGATCAAACGCCTCGCACGGTCGCGGTTTCTGAACTATCAGAGCATGATCAAGCAATGGCTCAGTGAACGAATGGAAAAGGAATTGCGCGAACGATAATGGGCGGCAACTCTCCGCCCCGGTCCCCGGCAAACATGAAAACGGCGTCCATTTTGATTACGACTCGATACCGCTCGCGGCGCGCACAGGCGGCATTTACGCTGATTGAATTGCTGGTGGTGATTGCCATCATGGGCATTCTCGCAGGGTTTCTGGTCGGCTTGGCTCCAGCAGCTGGCGCCAAGATGCGAGAATCACGAGTGCGCGCCGAGTTGGCCTCTCTGACATCGATCATTGAAGCCTACAAGGCTAAGTACGGTTTTTATCCGCCGGATGGGTTTGATAAGTCGACGGGGTTGGTCGATCCCCGCTTGAGCCCGCTGTATTACGAGTTGACCGGAATGCAGGTCATCAACCCCAAGGATGCGGCGCGAGGGGTCTTCAAATCGGTGAGTGGCGGCGAGACCGTGAAGCCTCGGGTCGTCGAGGCACTTTTTGGTCGAGACGGTTTTGCGAATTCTGGAGCGGATCGGCGTCAGCTGTTCAACGCATCTTTTCGGGCCAGTCAACATGCTGTGGTGTTCACCGACACTTCCGATCCGACCATCGCCATGGAAGTTTTGGCGGTGGGCGTGCCATTCCCGGCGAATCATCCGGATTATCCCATCAAGAATCTGCAGCGTGGAAGCTATACCTTAAACAAGCCTGGGGTGAATCCCTGGCGTTATGTCTCCAGCACACCGACTAATAATCCGACGTCATTCGATCTCTGGGCGGAGATTCCTGTGCGCGATCGGACGGCGCCGAATGGCTATTCCACGCGCATCATTGGCAATTGGAAGAATCGCTAACCCTTTCCCATCAACCCGTCGCACCATCAACCTCATGAACATGTCTCCGAAATCTCGAAACTCGAAGCGGAGCGGATTTACGCTCATTGAACTGCTCGTGGTCATTGCGATCATTGGCATTCTGGCTGGGATGCTCGTTCCGGCACTGGGCGCCGCTAAAACCAAAGCCAAAGTCGCCCAAACGCAGTCGGATGTGCAGAACCTGATGGGGGCGATCACAACGTTCAACACCGACTACGGCCGATTCCCGATTGCGAAATCGGTCCGCCAGCAACTTCAGCCGGTGAATCCGAACAACAACGCGGGCAATCCCGACTTTACGTTCGGTACAGTAAATGCCGATGGGACACCTGTCCGCGACAACAATGGGGCTGTTATCGCTACGGCCGTTGTGAATCCCAATCCTCTCCCGAATGCCTCCAATCGTGAAATTATTGCGGCGCTTCGCGGACTCAATCCGGATTGGGGTAACACGGCGTGGAATCGAAATAATGCGTTGAATCCGGAGCGTAAAGGTTATCTCAACGTGAAAGATCGCGCTCGGAAAGTGAACGGTGTCGACACCGGTGAGCCCGGAGCTGTGGGCGGAGATGGTGTTTATCGTGACCCGTTTGGGATGCCGTACATCATTTCGTTGGATGCCAACTTTGATAATCGCACACGCGATGCCTTCTACCGATTAGAAAGCGTTTCAGCAGGCGGTGATGCTGCCAAACCAAACCGTGGGCTGTTAGGGCTTTCAAAGGCAACCGGCCCCAATTCGTCTTCGGGCGAGACCTCTGCGGGCAGTTTCGAAGTAAACGCTCCTGCGATGGTTTGGTCGTTTGGACCGGACCGAAAGGCCGACTCCGGGGTGCCGGCAACCCTAAGCGCCGGAAAAAAGACAGTTAATTTCGACAACGTCACCAGCTGGAAGTAACCGCCATAATACGGCACAACCGCGCTTTGTTATGAACGCTGTCTTGTTTACGTCGACGCCTCGCCAACCCGGGAAAGGGCAGGGGAAGGCAGCGTTCTCCTTGATTGAGTTGCTGGTGGTGATTGGGATCATCGGAGTTCTGGCGGCGCTTACCATTCCTGCGTTCAAAGGGATTGGTTCCGGAACCTCCCGCACTTCGGGTGAACGCCAGTTGATATCCGATCTGGGGTTGGCTCGGCAGTACGCGCTGAAGAACCGGTCGACGGTCTACATGGTTTTCGTTCCGCCTCGCACGGGGTTGGTCCCCTATCGGAGTCCACAGCTGAGGGAAACCCGGGGCTATGATCGAATCTACGATGAGCATCAGATCGACTTGAATCGCCTGATTCAGGAATTGAATCGAAACGCTGGCCTGAAGGATTTGGCGGAGCGGATGCAGCGTTCCTATACCAACGCCATGTTGGGACAATATACCTCATATGCGTTGTATGCCGATCGAAACGTCGGGGATCAGCCTGGTACCTTTCGCCCTCGCTACCTGACGGAATGGCGGACTCTTCCGGAGGGTGTGGTGTTCTCACAAGAGATGTTCGAAGCACCGGTATTCGGGCCGCCGCCTTTGGGAAATCCTCCCAAGCTCAATACCAACTACTTTGGGCTTTTCACGAGGGATTTTCCGTTTCCAACCGTTTTTGACCGGGGTGTTGCGGGACCGGAAATGACCTTGCCCTATATCGCGTTTCAATCAGACGGTCGGGTCCTTTACCCAGGCCTGGCTCGCACGCCGGATTTCTATCTGGCGGTGAGTGAAGGCAGTGTCCAACTGCCCCGGGATGCGCGCGGCCAGTTTGACCTCAAGGGGGAGCCGGACTTAGTGGAAACGCCCCGAAAGAATTACACCAACAGCTTCATTCGTATCGCGTCGGCTACCGGACGTGCGCGTGTCGAGAAGCCTAGAATGGAATAGCGAGCTATGAAGATTTTGCGTCATCAACGAGCATTCCAGGCCGCCTTTACGATGGCGGAGTTAGCGCTGTGTATTGCGGTGGTGGCCATTGCGATGGTTGCGATCATTGGGGTTCTGCCGCTGGGGCTGAATGTTCAGAAACAGAATCGCGAGGATACGATCATCAACCAGGATGCACAGATCCTTTTGGACGCCTTAAAAACGGCGGCGGTTTCGGGCGCACCGCTAACGAACGAGTTTCGCAGCGCCCTGGTGTTGGCGGACCGGCTTTACCGATTCTCGAACCGGGCGGACTCGCTCACCAACTTTGTCGATTATGTTGCGGTAGAGAACCGCTGGGGACGCTCTTTCTGGAGGGGGCCTTGGTATACGCAGGAGATTGGGGGACTTTCCGGGGATCCCGATCGTCCGCCTCTCCTCGATGGCCACCTATTTCTTAATGCTCTGTTGATGCCTCGCGTGGATTTCCTCAATGGGCGGTTTGTGACCAATGTTGTCTTCGCCCAGATGCGTCCGATCTCAGGACCATTGGCGGAGCAACCGGAGAGCTTGAAACGACGGACCAAAGAGGATTCCGCACGGCGGTTCGACACACTCTTTCGATATATTGTCTCGGCGGAATTATCTCCGGCGAATCCATTGAGTCCGGATCTCCAGTATGGCCAAGAATTCGAGCGGCTGCGCAATCTGACCAATGGGTTATATGAATTGAGGTTGACCTTTCAATGGCCCGTGACGGCACAGGTGAGCGATGTCCATGTCGCTGGGAAGCAACCGAGTGTCGGGCCGAATCGTCGGACATTCCGCACCACGCTGGCGGGTCGGATCGATACCAAGACGATCTTGAATGGAAACAACGATCCTATTGTGGCCGAAGTCCCGGGACAAAATGCGGCTCGAGTGCCGTTGCGTGAATTCAAACCCCTATCCTTCGTGAGGACGCAACCCCTATGAAACTGTTCATCGCAAATCCGTCCACTGGACGCAGTGTGGGAGCGCGTCGGAACGGGTTCTCCATACTGGAGTTGATGGTCGCGGTTGCTCTTCTGGGCGTGGTGATGTTCGCCATGTATTCGTTGTTTGATCAGACTCAAAAGGCCTTGCGCGCAGCGGTTGGGCAAGTGGATGTGAACGAACCCGCGCGTGCTGCTCTGGAGATTCTCTCCGCGGAATTACAGCGTGCTGCAACGCCCGGTATTCCTGGAGTGACGAACATGGTGGTTCGCTATTTTGAGGACCAGAACGGCGCGACCCCGGCGGCCTTGCCGGCGTGGATAGAATCGAATGGGCCGCGTCGTCGTCCATTCCACGAGATCTATTTCATTCGCCAGACCCGGGATCGCCAATGGCAGCCGATGGGCTTTTTTGTGGGGCAGGAAGCGACCGAGGCTTCTGGCTATCGTGCGGATTCGCCTTGGCCGCCGCCGGTTGGGAGCCTCTACCTTTACAGTGACCGAAATGAAGTGACGGCGAGACATCAGAATCTGCTCACCAATCCCCCACCGACAGCCTCGACGGGCAATGAGTTCAACGGTCGATCGATCAGTCGATTCAACAGCCTGGAATTTCGTACGGCTTATGCCAGTCGCTTGCTGGATGGAGTGGTGTTTTTTCGGGTGCTGCCCTACGACACTTACGGGCGACTCTTGGATGAGTATTCGTTGACTCGACTGATGGGGTTGGGTGTGACCAATGGTTTCTACCTTCCTGGTGTGAGAGTGGGACCTCGGGCCAACGTCAGCCTCGCTGGCTTGAGTGGCGTCACCTCGGTTCCCACCACAGCCATCAGCTTTTTGGATGAAGAACTCCCCTCAACCTTGGAGATCGAATTGGGGGTTCTTGAGCCCAAGACATTTGAAGCCTATCGCTCGGTCAAGGACGCGGGTGTCGCTGCCGCCATGGACTTCCTTGAGCGCAACCAAAGCCGGATTCAAACCTTTCGGCGCCGTGTAGAACTTCGAACTGCAATCCGTTCGTCCCTGCCATGAAACGCTCTCCTTCGATAGCCCCCCGTGGCGTGGCGTTGGTCATCACGCTGATCATGTTGTCTGTCGTGACGATCGTCGCGGTGACATTTCTAGCGGTGACTCGCCGGGAACGGTCGTCAGTCACCGCTGCGGACGAGCAGACAGAGGCCAATTATCTGGTCGAAGCGGCATTGGCTCGTGCACAGGCCGACATTGCGGCACGGATGGCGGCCAGTGGAAGTCGGGTCGATTTTGCCCCATTCGTCTCCACCAATTATGTGCGTCCGGCGGGCTTTGATCCGAATGCGTCGCCCATGAGGGCGTATGCCGCCTACGATGCTAATCCGACCAACGTGGCATACACCAACCTCAGCGGTCGATCGTTACGCTTTGATGTTTCGACGAACGGTGCTTCGCGTGATGAATACCGCAAGATGCTGGCGAACTTAATGCACGATCCGCGTCCGCCGGTGTTTGTGACCACCAACTCCATCCGAGGCACACTGCAGGACTTCCGCTACTACCTGGACCTGAATCGAAATGGGTACTTCGAGCCGCCGGTCCAGGACATTCGGGTGGTCGGCACTGCGGATGGAAATAGTATTCTCCACACCAACACCATTCCCGGCGACCCGCAATGGATTGGGCTATTGGAGCACCCTCATTTGCCTCACTCGGCCACAAATCGATTTGTTGGCCGCATCGCTTATCTCGTGCTGCCGGCGGGATTAGATCTGAATTACATCCACAACCGGGCCAAGGATCTCGGCCAGAACGAGAGTTTCTCACGGAATCAAGGATTGGGCTCCTGGGAACTTAATTTGGCGGCGCTTCTGGACCGGGTTGATTCGCGGATTTGGAGCAATTACACGTTCAATGCCACTCCAGCAGTTGGCAGCGTCGGGAACTCGTTTGTGGACGCCAATGCGGTGGTTCAATATCGTATTGCCCCCAACACCAAGGAAACGCTCACTGGGTTTCTGCGCCCCGATGAATTCCACCCATTGAGCGGTGTGGCGTCCCCGCTCAATCGGACCTTTCTCGATCTCTATGCGAATGGCCCCATTGTCCGATCCGTTTCGTTGCCGCCGTCGAGCGACAATGTGGAACCGGGCGCTCGGCCCTGGGAGGGGAGCGATAGTCCACGCCAAATCCGCAGTTTACAGGATTTGTTTCGCATCAACCCGGCGATGAACACGCGATTGCGCGGGGCTGTGCCGCGTGCTGGGAGTGCCGTGAATAATGATTGGACGTTTTATCGACTGCTCAGCGAGGTGGGGACGGACAGTCCCGATGGACGTTTCTATACGACCTTTGATGCACGCAAGGGTTATTATCGCCGATCGAAGATGAACCTGAACTATTCCCATGGGGACGATGGCGAGATTCAGAAGCCGACCCGCGGAAACATCCAACCAAACGCCGTGGGTACCTTCCGGCCTTGGGAGCCTGTGGAATTCTTTACAAACGCGGTGGATCGCCTGCTGGAGAGCGGACTGCACTACCAAGGGGTCACCTTTCGTTCCGATCGGATCCCGGTTCGTTATTTCGGTGTGAGTGTGGTAACCAATCCTCCGGGTGCGTTTCGGTCCATCTCTTACGTCACTAACCGAATCCAATACGGTGCGGATATTCATCGGTTGCTCCAGATGGCTGCTAACTTGTATGAAAGTGTCCAGAACCGCTCTAATCTGGCGGCTAATGTTCAGTCCCTGCCTACCGTGTTCCGCCCGAGGTTTGGTTACCTGGAAGAACGGTTTGATCTGGATCGGACGACTTTCATCCTAACCACCAACCTCTATATCCTAGGGTGGGCTCAAGTCACAAATTCCGCGCCAATTGTCTATCCCTGGGTTGATCCGGATAGTCCATTGGACTTGCGCAACCGGTTGACCAGGAATTCGGAAGCGGCCGCACGCTTCCAATACGACCCCACCACGGATGTCAATCTGCACGGTGTTCCATGGGTCATCGGTGTTCGCAAGGGATTCCCCTCGTTCAATGAAGCCTTTTGGCAGACCGAGGTCGGGGTGACGCGTCGCATCAAGTTGACGAAATTTCCGGTCGAGGCGCGGTATGGAACCAATCTCGCAACCGGTCGTCCGGTGGTGGGCAGTTTTCGGACCAACGTTCAATACCTGGTCGATGTGACACGTCGCGGCTCGGTGGAGGCTTGGAATTCCTATGCCGCAGACTACAACCGACCTTATCGTTTGATCGTGACCAATGTGTTTTGTCTGGGATTCAGCAATTACGTCGACGGTCAGTATCGTTCGTTGGTTCCGGATACGGATATAAATTCCCGTCTCCTGCTGCGTCTGACCAATTCGTTGGTCGTCGTGAGTAACCAAGCATGGCCTGGATCGAAGACACTCGGTGGGACTCCGACTTCGTTCCAGGTGCCGATTGATTTCGTTAGTGGCAATCGTTCATTGACTAATCGATTGCTGTTTCTGCCTCCGGGAGCCTTGGGCGCAGCCACTGCGCCATCAGGGCAACTATTGGACCTGGCGATACCGGCGAATCGGCGTTTCGAAACGTTTTACTTTGATGCCGTTCGAACCAATTCGACACCGAATCTGGCAGTGGCGATGACCAACTACTTGGTTTACGCCATGGTTGACCAAGCCACTGATCGGATCATCGATTTCGTGAATCTCAAGAGCATAGCCCTGGAGGCGAATCTGCTGACCTGGATGGCAGTGACCAATGTGGGAGAAAACTTTGCTGGAATCGCGACTCGCCTACCGGGTGAGACGTTTCGAGATGGCCACCTCTGGCTGACCAATGTGGTGGATCGCAACGCGCCTGGTATTACTGCTGGCATCACCAATCAGGTGTTGGCTTCGAGCATCGAACCTCAATCGGTTACGGCAGACATTTACCGTCCATACGACCAACGTTCGGCGGACAAGCTTAAGGCGGTTGTCAATTTCCGGTACTTTCTCTATCGCGATGCGGTGGAACAGGAGTGGCGGGCCTATGGGGATCCGAACATCCGGACCAACCTAAACATGGACGCCATCGCGCCCACCCGCCGGTTCATCCTGACGGACCGTCGTTCGATAAACGATCCATTGGTCCATTATACCTTGGAAGACCTAAGGCCAGGGGTGCTCTGGGTGGTGAATCGTGGCGCCGGCAAAGTGCCAGGGCTGACCACGAACATGGCTCGCAGTGCGCTAAGGCAAGACATGGTGGGGCGCAAGCCCCGTAGTTTTTCGCCTTGGGGTTTGGCGCCGATCTATGCGGGAGCGAGTGACGGAGCGAGAGGGGGAGCGAGTGATACTGGAACTTATGAGGCCGATGCACGCTTCAAAGACCCCGGAATAACGCGACCGGACGATTGGAACTTTCCCAGCGATGGTCTGCCGAGCCTGGGATGGATGGGCCGGGTGCATCGGGGGACTCCTTGGCAGACGGTCTATCTGAAGGCGGGATTTCCAGAACTCGGAAAGCATCCTGCGGTGATGCCTTCGGGTGATGCGACATGGTCTCCTTGGTCGGGATTTTTAGCCAATCACAGCCTGAATTACGGGTTGTACGGGAATTCCGTCGGCCCACTCTCCACGAATTATAATTCGACCACCGAGCCGACCACCGACTGGAATCTGCTCCATCTGTTTACGACTGCTTACAATGACAACGCCGCTCGCGGATTGCTACCTGTGAACCACGCGGGAGAAGGTGGTTGGGCGGCGGTGCTGTCCGGAGTGAATGTATTGCGAGCCAATGGAACCGATACCTTCATCGATCCATCCGGTTCCGATTTTGCGGCGATCTATACCAATTTGTTGCTCGCTCGTCTGAGCATGCCGAATAGTTTATTCACCAATTTGGGCGGGGTGCTATCGACCCCGCAATTGACGGTGAATTCACCGTATGTCGAAGGGTGGCAAGCGCGTGTTACGCCCAATTCTGACGCTGTGGTGGAGCGGATTCCTCAGCAGATCTTAGGCTTGGTCCGCCAGCCGGAGCCCTACTTCGTTGTGTACGCCTTTGGCCAAGCATTAAAGCCGGCGCCTGGCTCGTTGGTCACAGCTCCAGGGCCGTATTATGGGTTGTGCCAGAACTATCAAATCACGGGTGAGAAATTTACAAAGACTGTGGTTCGTTTCGATGGAGCTGCCACGAACTCGCAGGCGATCATCGAGCAGCATGTCACACTGCCTGCCCAATGACCCGGTGTCGGTTACCTAACTAACGCAACTCACCTTGGTCATTTGATTCTCAATAGACTCTCTATGCGTCAAAAACGACTTCCACTGATTCTGGCAACCGTGGCGGTGTTGGTTCTCGCGCTGGTCCGTTCGAATCGGACGTCCGCACCTGTGTCTTCGGCTGCTGACGGTTCGGCGGCGTCGCGCTCAGCGAATCTGTTGTCACAGATCCCGCTTCTCTCGACCTTGCCGGTTGCGGTTCGGGCCATGCCAGCGTCCGTACAGTCTTCTCGGATCTTTCCGATCGTGGATGCATCGGCCGGAGTTCCCAAGTTTTCCGACTCCAAATTTCCGAATCGCCTTCGCAACACCAGCGCGACACTGGACCAATTGGTTCACCGCGACTCAGCGATCCTGTTACTCCATGCGCTGATGGATACAGCGTCTGCTGAGCCGTTGGCGGTGCCAGCGTCTCTTCGCTCAGAGGGAGATCCTGGCCTCTATATTGTCCAGGCACACCAAGCGTTGGATGGGGCATTACGCCGGACGTTGCAGCAGTCGGGGGCTCGGATTATTTCGTATATCCCCAACAACGCATTATTGGTGCGTGCGGATGCCCGGGTGGCTGCGGAAGTCTCGAATCATGAATTGGTCAGCGCGGTGGTTCCGTTCGAGCCGTATTTCAAACTGGATTCCGGCTTGCTCGATCAAATGTTGCAACCTGGAACCTTGCCCACTGAGCTCCAGGTGGTGGCGACCGTCTCAGGTGACGAAATCGCGGTGAGCAGTGTGGAAGCCATCATAGGATCGGCCCTTGGGCGGTCGCGCTCTCCGTTTGGCACACTCCTGACATTACAAGTCACGCCGGAATCTCTGACCGTTTTGGCGCGTCATCCAGATGTCACTGGCATCGAAGTATCCCGGCCTCGAGCACTGGCCAATGACCTGACCGGCTACCTTCTGGGATCTGTTACCGACACCAACAATACTCTGTCGTATCTGGGACTGACGGGGAAGGGTGTGGTTATGGGGCTAAACGATTTGGGTGTCGATTTCTCGCACGTTGCCATTAGAGATGCCCTATTGCCTGTCGATCTGTCGATTCAGGCGATTTTGGAAGGTCGTGGAAATGCGCATGGAACCCATGTTGCCGGGATCCTGGTGGGCAACGGTGCCGGGACGATCCTGAATCAGCCTCAGGGTTCTTCCACTAACGCGACGATGCGTGGTCGCGCCCCGGGAGCGAAGCTATTCGTGCAACCGGTGGATTTGAATGTCGGGCCTACCGAGTCCGACGAGTATCTGCAGACCAATGCCGTGGCCAAAGATGTCTACATCTCAAACAACAGCTGGGCGTATCGTGGCGTGCTGAATTACAATAGCTCCTCGGCGAGCTTTGATGCGGCGGTTCGCGATTCGTTGCCTGGCGTCACGGGCGCTCAACCGGTGATCTATGTATTTTCGGCAGGCAATGAGGGCTCTGGCGATGACATAGGGACAGGCGGGCTGGAGGATACGATATCGGCGCCATCCAATGCCAAGAATGTGATCACCGTCGGTGCTTTGGAGTCCTTTCGGAACCTGACGAATGATGTGGTGACCGACACCAATGGTGTGATCATTGCGAAGAACCAGATCAAGACCAATGCGGAGCCGGGCACCTACACCACCAATAAGATCTTCACCAGCCGTACGGACTCTGCAGCGCAGGTAGCGGCCTACTCGAGTCGTGGGAATGTCGGTGTGGGGACGGAAGGTGAGTCGGGCCGATTCAAACCCGACGTCGTGGCTCCGGGATCGTTCATTGTTTCAGCGCGCGGCAAAGGATTTAACCTGACCAACCAACTGGCGCCTGGAAGTCTTGAGTATGAGGGTTGGTTGGAGTTGCAGAACGACTTGGGGGGAGATGCAAAAGACCCCAATCTGGTCAATCGATACCGGTATGAAACCGGAACCAGTATGGCGGCTCCAGCGGTGAGCGGGATTCTGGCGCAAATGCAGGAATATTTTGAGGTGATCGCCAAGACGAACCGGCCATCACCTGCGTTGGCTCGAGCCCTGTTGATCAACGGCGCCAGGCCCACCAGCGATTCATACGCGGTGGATCCGCATGAAGTCATCAATTACGCCGGATGGGGTTTAGCGTCCCTGCCCAACAGTTTGCCGGGAACCGGAGTGACCAACTTCAATAAGCCACCCGCACCGCTGTTGTTCATCGAAGAATCCTATACCAATGCCATTGGCACCGGACAATCCAAGACCTGGCGTGTGAAGTTCAACAAGGCCAATACCAACACGAGTTCCGCGGTGCTGCGTGCGACCTTGGTGTGGACGGATCCACCCGGCAATCCGGCGGCGTCTGTGAAACTGGTGAACGATCTGGATTTGATCATCACCAGTAAGACCACCAATGCCGGCGTCACGTCGATCTATTACGGCAATGATTATCTGCCCAATCTCAATCGTACCCGAGCGCGAGAGCGTGCAGAAACGGCGGCTGATCCCACAGCCCCGCCGGCTGAGAATGCGGAGGATCCGACCAAATTGGATCGCATCAACAACGTTGAAAACATTACGCTGGAGGGTCTGGAAGACGAATACCTGATCTCTGTGGTGGGGCGCCGGGTCAATGTCCAATCCTTGGGCAAGGACAACCCGGGTCAACCCACAAACGAGGTCACGCTGCAGGATTGGGTTCTGGTGATTTCTGTGGAGGCCCCGAATCCCAATGGGGTGATTGATGAATTTCAAGTGGCGGCGGCGGCGGACCAAATGCCCCGTTTTATTCCGCCTGTGGATATGCTGACTAATGGGCTGCCACGGTTAAGGGAGCGGGTGGGTGCGAACGGGCCTCGATTGGATGGCGTCGAGGGTCAGTTGGCTCAATGGCACTTTTATACCTTCACGAATTATTCAGACGCGACCAATGCCAACGGAATTGTTTATGGCAGCAATGTGGCATTTGTGATTTTTGGTTCGCCGAACCTGGCAGTTTCCAGGGCGTTTGAATCCGATGTCGACCTCTACGTCACATTGGATCGAAACCTGACGAACTTGAACCCAGCCACTGTGGCTTCAACGTTCCGTTCCGTGGGGCGTACGGGATCTGAGTTGGTATTGTTCACCAATGCTCCGAATACCAACGAGATTTTTTACATCGGGGTGAAATCCGAAGATCAACAAGCTGCGGAGTACAACATCGTCGGCCTGAGTTCGGATCAACCGTTCAGTCGTTTGGATCCTGATGGAAGGATCCGTTTCCCCGGGTTCCCACTATTGCAGCCGATCCCGGATGGCGAACCGCGGAGACCGGGTCGCGGCATCTATATGGCTATCGGGGCGGCTCCGGGCGAGTTGAGGAATATCCTGGTTGAACAGACCTGGACACACGAACTGTTCAGTGACGTCTTGGGCAACCTCGATCACGATCGCCAGTTTGCGGTGCTCAACAACCGCCATGAATTTGGCAACGAACGTGGAGGCACGAATCGATTCCGCCTGTACGGCGATTCATTTGCAGGCGGGTCTCTCCCAGTTTACGGGAGGTACGTTCCCGGGCTTCAAAATATTGAGACTTTCCAAACCAATTCGTATGTCGTCGACGGTCCTGGAAGTCTCAACAACTTCCTAGGGGAACGGATGGATGGTGCCTGGATTTTTTCTAGCTTCGATAACGCCGCGGGTTTTGGTGGTCGGGTGAATCAATTGGACATTCGCGTTTTCCCAAACGATTTGCTGGATGGTCGGTTCCGTCGGCGGCGGGTATTGGCAGGTGCCTGTGAACTGGAAGTCATGAACGTTCCAGCTGACGTGAGCCGTATGCGGGTGATCATTACCAATATCACGCCAGCGCTTCCGTTGAACGTGTTGATTCGGCGTGCACAAGTCCCCGACCTTGTCGATGTCAACAACAACGATAAGACAGCGAATTTCTTGCCGCCCGGCGGCGAAGTGTCGATTGGTGTCCGGGACATTCCCCCCGTGGTTGCCGGCCGCTATTTCGTGGCGGTCTGTAATCCCAACTCGGTGGCGATTGAATATGACATCGCCATCCTCTTGGAACGTAATCTGGATGCTCGCTTCACCCGGGTGGTGACCGGTGGGAATTTGTTCACCAACCGGGATCTTTCTTTGGGCACGGTGCTGACCAATATCGACGACAGTCGGCGGGTGACTTCCGTCAGAGTGGGGGTGCGGATCGATCAGCCCCAAGTATCAGACCTGAAAGTGCAATTGGTCAATAACAACGGTCGAGCTGTGGTTGCCGAAAACCGGGGATTGCGGCAAGCGACTCAATATGGCAGCGACCTGGTCACATCCAACTTCCAGCATGTGGCGGTGACCTATGATGATGGGTCGGCAGTCCTGCGGCTGTTCTACAATGGGTTGAAAGTGGCCGAAACCGTCGCCCGTGGTTTGGTTTTGCCGACGAATTCCAGCCTGCATTTCGGACGGGATCCATCCAAACTCCTGATTGGGACGAAGGTGCCATTGGGGATGGATGATCTCGGATTATGGCGCCGTGCGATCAGCGATAACGAAGTGCGCGAAATTTTCGACGAAGGGGCATTTTCACGCGGGAAGAATCTGGTCGATCGCAGTCGTCTGCTTACCGGACATTGGCGATTTGATGGACGGGGTGATGAAGGCGTGAGCGGATATGACGCAGTGATGGTTGGAAGCTTCACCACAATTCCAGGTCAGATCGGACTGGCCATGCGGTTCACAGGTGAAGCAGAAGCCATTGTTGATTCCTCTGCGGTGAGCTCACTCAATCTGGCAGCACGGGGACGATCCGGATTCACGATTGAAGGTTGGATTCATCCTTATGAGGGTGTCCAGGATGTGGTTGTGGCGGCCTTTTATGATGGGAAAGCAGCCAGCAAAGCCCTCCCGGCATTGATGGTTGGCCCAAAGAATGTGGACCTGAAAAGTCCGGGGCCCGGCGCGTTGACTGCGGTCTTTTTGAATACCAACGGGGCCTTGGTGACCCTTTCCTCGGCTCCAGGGTTGGTCACTCCTGAAGGCCTCTTTACAAATGTCATCCATGCCCAGTTTACGGATTCAACCAACTCGGCGTTCTTACCGATCAAGTTCGTTCCGCCACCCTTCAGCGGTTATATCAGTACCAATGTCCGGTATTTGACCAACAGTTTTGAGACGACTGCAGCAGGCAACCATCCCACGAATTCGTTGGTGGATGGATGGCTTGTGATCAGCAATTCTGTCGCCGTAGAAAACGATCCCGCTTATGCGATCCACGGCAATCGTTATCTTCGCCTGCAACGCGGAGCGATCCGACGTCAATTGACGACCATCCCAGGACAAATCTATGAAGTGGAGTTTGCCACTCGCCGCTCCAAAGGTGAAGCGGAGGTGCCCGAAGTGGAATTGCATGTCGACGGATTATTGGACCGGGTCATCAAAGGCACTGCCCAGTGGCGCACCAATTTCCTGAGTTTTAGAGCCTTCCGTGAACAAACGGAACTTGAGTTTCGGCCCAGACCTCTTGGGCAGTCGGTTCCCGACATGGAGATCGATAATTTGCAGGCGATACAGGCTTCAGGAACAATCGCCTATCTCCCGGAGGAACCACTGCTTCCATTGTTAGGGCGACCGGGTACGGGTGATTGGCGGATTGAACTAACCGATGATCGTGGCGGTGTTTCCGACGCGATTCTGCGCAGTTGGCAGCTAACCTTCACGTTTGCTCCAACGAACACGCCGGCCGTGCGGTTGACCAACAATCTTCCCTACAGTTCCTGCGCAACTGGTCCCTCGCTGAAGAATGATGCCCTTCAGTATTATTATGTCGATGTGCCAATTGAGGCGTTGGCTGTGACCAATATTTTGAAACGTCTCTCGGGCAGTCCAGTGGACCTGTTGTATAGCTCGAGTGGCTTGCCCGATGGCAATCAAGAGGACGATGTGGTCTTGTTGCGGGGGGGGGTCGGAACTGAGGCTTATGGCTTGACGACCGCGACGCCGCCGTTGCTTCGACGCGGGCGGCGCTATTATCTTGCGGTCCGCAACAGCAATCCGTTCGACAGTGAAAGTTGTCATGAGATTACTGTTCAATTTGGAGTTCCGATTGTCCGCTTGACCAACTGTGTGCCGTACAAGGCCACGATCCGGAATGAGGGATTGATCAGCTTCTATTCCGTGATCGTTCCCGCCGATGCCATCGCCATGAATGTGTCGGTCACGAACATGAACGAAGATGTGAACTTGGTCATTCGCCGTGAACCGGGATTCCCGAGCCAATCGGTGAATGACTATTCGAGTGAAAACTCTGGGCTTACGGAAGAGCGCATCTCCCTTTCGACGGGTTCGCAGCCTGTGGCCCTGGAACCGGGCCTTTGGTACATTGGGGTGTATCCGGCCTCGACCAATCTCAATGTCCGCGATCTGACCTTCACGCTGACGGCTTGCACGGCCGTGGGCGAGAAAACTCAACTTGTCGATGGGGTCTCGTTGATCAAAACCAACACCTTGAACGTCATTCAGTACTTCTGTGTGGATGTCACGGTGCCATCCCTGTCGCTAGAAGTCCTGGTGGAACCGTTGCAAGGCAACGTGGATGCGGTACTTGCATTTAATCGAGTCCCAGATGCTTCCTCCTACGATGCCATTAGTGCATCGTCCGGGTCGAATATCGAATCGTTCCTGGTGCGACGCGATGGGACACCTCCACTCCGGCTGACGACGGGTCGATGGTGGGTCGGTGTGTATCCTGTGGGAGCTGTCCCGGTCAGATACCGCATTAGCGCCACGATCGTGCCGGATGATGGATCGATTATTGATTTGTTTGAAGGGTTGCCCTTTGAGCGTCTTGGCGAAGCGTCGCCCGCCACCAACTACTATCGGTTTAGTGTCACAAGCGATACGGATGTCACGGGAGTTGGTTTTGATTTATTCAACCTGACGGGGAACGCCGATTTGTATGCTCGGCTTGGAGCACTACCGCGCCCGGACCGCCCATTTTTTGCCAGCACCAATCCTGGAACCCAAAGCGAGGCGATTAACTTGACCAAGACCGGGGTTCCTGGGGGAAGCCTCATTGGCGATTGGTATTTGGCGGTGGTGTTGCGGGATGCGGCGAGTTTAGATTACACGATCATGGCGTCATTTCAGACGGCGCCGCCAGTGACGAATTCCATTATAGCAGTGATTCGTCCTGGCCTTCCGGGACAACCGCCCGTGATTTCGTTCAATAGTATCCCGGGTGTTGAATATGCCATTGAATGTACGGATGTCTTGAACCCTGCGACTTGGTTGGAAGTCACGAAATTGACGGCGACGGCGACTACGACCGAAGTGTCTTTGCCAGTGGCAGCCGTTCAAGGCAACGCTCGGTTCTATCGCGTCGTGCAGCTGTCGGGATCTCCGCCGCCGCCACCGCCACCACCACCCATTGTGATCGATGCGAAGATCACTCTAGGTGCGCCCGGTCAACCGCCGAGCATTACCTTTAACAGCACGGTGGGAGTGAAGTATTCCATCGAGTGTTCGCCCGTGGTCCCAGCCGGCTCCTGGCTACAAGTGGTTGAGGTGACGGCTGAGGGATCGACCACGACGGTGACGTTGCCAGCGGCGGCCGTTCAGGCGGCCGTTCAATTCTATCGCGTGGTGCAGTCCTCGGGTTCCCC
>SXSK01000373.1 GCA_005793375.1 Verrucomicrobiales bacterium
AGGGTCGGGGAAGTGAACGAGGGGTTTGGCGGGTTAAAGTAGTTATGGGCTTTCGCGTTCCAATGTGCGCTTGTAGGCGAGCAGTCCGTCACGAATCGCCTCAGCGAGTTGAGTGCGGGATTCAGCAGACCAAATCAAGGCGGCGTCATCGGGATGTGTCATAAAACCGCCCTCGATGAGCACGGCGGGAATGGGCATTTGGGTCAGCTCCAGATACCGAGCACGGCGGACCCCTCGGTCGTCGACGCCGGTTTGGCTGACGATAGACCGCTGGATTTCCCAAGCCAGGTAGAGGTTCTCGCTATCAAAACGATTGGCGGGCATTCTCGGCATTCCTCCGTGGCCATCGGGGTCATTCGTAGAGCTCGCTCCGGCTGGTGTCAGACAATACGTTTCGGCTCCTTTGGCGGTTTCCGACCCCGGACCGGAAAACGAATTGTAATGGAGACTGACATACACGTCAGCCCCTTTGCGACGTGCGATGGCCGGGCGATCCAGCAAATCGACGAATTCATCGCTGCGTCGGATCTGGATGACTTTAAAGCCGGCGGTGAGAAGTTGCTGTTCCAGTTCGAGGGCTAGCCTCAAGGTGTAGTCCTTCTCCTGACGTTTTCCGGACTGTTTGCCGGGATCCTTGCCGCCGTGACCGGCACCACTGGCGATGGTGCGGATCTGTTTTCCAGGTGAAAGTCGGGGTGGGCTCAGCAGCGGGCGCAGGCTGCGCTCGACGTCCAGTTGGCTGATGTGGAGAGAACCATTCTTGATGCGACTCGCGAAACAGAGGAGTAATTGGCCTCCATCCAAATCCGCGCGTTTACTATCCGCCTTGAAGACCCACTGGGACCAGCGGTTGGATAGGGTCAATTCCCCAACTGGAGCATTCCAGTGGGCATCGAAGTGTTGTTGTTTACCCCATCGAACCAAGTCAACATAGCCGCTCAAATCGGACGAGGAATTGCCAGGTGACGCCCGCCCAACCCACTGGGCGAAGAGCCCGGTGAGGATCAGGACGAGGGCAAAGGCAATTGGCATGTGCGAGCGGACTGTGGCGGGGAGGAACATCGTGTTCAAGGGGTTGCCGATAAAACTTGGGGTATTTGTTTTGGAATCGGGCGCCTTCGGGGTGAGATACAATGTTAAGACCCAACCGAAATAGTCATTGAGGGTCCGACTGGGTTTTAGCTGAGAATCTTGGAGCTTGACCGTCAGTCGCCCCCCAAAATGGCTGTTGCCCCCAGAGCCAAGCTCCATATGATCGCGCCATGAAGTTCAGGAAAGGTCTGATCCTGGGTAGTTGCCTGGGTGTGACGTTGTTTGCTACCGGTTGCGGTGGCATTACGGCCAGCCCGTCGGTTTCACCGGGCTCGTTTTTCCTTCCGGGGCTGATGAAGCACGACACACCCAAGCCTAAAACGGACCCCTTACAGCCGTCGCCAGAGCTCGCGTCGTTGCCTCCGTCGCCTTGATCCTGAGATTTACCCACATGCGTTTCCCACTTAAGCTGACCGCAAAAATTGCGCGGTACATCGTTGGCAAGAAGATTCGGCGAGTCCCCAAATTCGCCATGGTACTGCAACTCGAGCCGTTGCATACGTGTAATCTGACCTGCACTGGATGCGGACGTATCCGGGAATATTCCACGTCGCTCAAAGACATGGTGCCAATCGAACAATGTCTCGCTGCAGCGCAGGAATGTGACGCACCGATGGTGTCCATCTGTGGCGGTGAACCCTTGATTTACCCCAAGATTGAGGAATTGGTGGCGGGCCTTCGGGATCAAGGGCGCATCATTTACATCTGCACCAATGCTATGTTCATGCGCAAAAAGATGCGCGAATACATGGCGGCACATTGGTCACCGGCAATGGAAGAGCCTTTGCGCCAGTTATTGGCGGGTCAATTGGTCACGGAAAAAGAGGCCGAGCAGATCCGGCATGGCGACGAGAAGGCCCGCGCCAAGCTCACCATTAAGCCAACCGCGTGGATGTACTGGAATGTCCATGTGGACGGGCTGGAATACACGCACGATCTCATCGTGGAGCGCGAAGGCGTTTTCAAGGAATGTGTGGCAGCTATCGAGATGGCCAAGATCCTAGGCTATCAAGTCGCCACCAATACCACAGTGTACAAAGAAACTGATCCTCAAGAACTCGAGGACATGTTCAAGTACCTTAGCTCCCTGGGTGTAGATGGGCATACAATTAGCCCTGGCTATGATTATGATGCCGCCAAAAAAGACATGGTGAAGCGATTGGGCAAAGATCCAAAGGCCTTTTTCCTCACGCGCGAATTGACTCGGGAAAAGTTCAAAGACGTCGAGCGATGGGGACAATTATTCACCATTTTTGGAACCCCGGGCTACCTGGAATTCTTAGCGGGTCATCGGGAGCTCGCCTGCAGTGCGTGGGCCATTCCCACCTACAATGTACGCGGTTGGAAGGCGCCGTGTTATGTGATGACCGATTCGCATTACCAGACGTATTCGGACATGGTCGCCAAAGTGGATTGGGATCGGTTTGGCGTCGACGAGACCGGGTGCGGTCGAGACCCTCGTTGTGAGAATTGCATGATGCACTCTGGTTTTGAACCCTCGGCAGCGTTGAGCAGCAGCCCAAGAGATACGTGGATCAACTTCAAGTACAATTTTGGTGCGCGACCAGCACCTTATCCCGCAAGTGCGGAGCTCTCACAGAAAGCGTTTAATGGCGCCACTATCGGCAAGGGGCATCTGGCGGAGGCTAAAGCGGCAGTGCGCGATGGAATGTCCGGCGCCAAATCAGCGTTTGCCCGCAATGGTAATGACCTTCCGAACCTTGAAGTTGCTGGTGGCGGAAGTTGCGGCTCCGGCAACGGCGCGGCCGATTTATCGCAACGCGATCAACTCCTGGCCAGGTTGCAAGAAACCAAGAAATAGGTTGCCTTCAGATCATCTTGCCTTGGGCCTCAGGCTGACTGATATCGTCAGTTATCTCGAATTGGAGCATGAGCAAGACACTCTTTCTGTCCCCGCCCAGCTTTGATGGCTTCGATGGTGGCGCAGGGTCTCGTTATCAGGCTCGTCGAGAAGTGACGAGCTACTGGTATCCCACCTGGCTGGCGCAGCCCGCCGCCTTGGTACCGGGTTCCCGATTACTCGATTGCCCGCCGCACAATATTGGCAAGGAAGAATGCCTTCGGATCGCGTGCGAGTATGATCACGTGATCATACACACCTCGACGCCTTCCTTGAAAAATGATTGTAGGGTGGCGGAGGCCATTCGGGCTCAGCGGCCAGGTGTTCGGATTGGTTTCATCGGGGCACATGCAGCGGTCCAGCCCACGGAGACATTGAAGGCATCGACTTCCATCGATTGGGTTGGCCGTAAGGAATTCGATTTCACCTGCAAAGAAGTAGCTGAGGGACGGGTTCTATCTTCGATTTCAGGGCTTTCCTACAGAACTTCCGATGGCGGCATTGTCCACAATCCGGAGCGCGATCTGATATCCAATATGGACTCGCTGCCATGGGTTGCAGATGTCTACAAGCGTGATCTCGAGATTGAAAAGTACTTCATCGGTTACCTCCTGCATCCGTATGTCAGTCTGTATACAGGTCGAGGGTGTCCGGCGCAGTGCACCTTCTGTTTGTGGCCGCAGACCATTGGCGGGCACAAGTATCGGGTACGTTCCGCAGACAATGTGGCCGCTGAGATGGCCTACATGAAGTCGCTGTTCCCGCAGGTGCGGGAGTTCTTCTTTGATGACGACACGTTCACAGCGAATTTGCCACGTGCTAGAGAGATTGCTCGGAAACTTGCGCCCTTGGGATTGACCTGGTCCTGTAATAGCCGGGCCAACCTGGATTACGACACCATCTCGTTTTTCAAGGACTGTGGCTTGCGATTGTTCCTGGTGGGCTATGAGAGCGGCAACGATGAGACGCTAACTCGCATTAAGAAAGGAGTGACGACCGATGAGATGCGATGCTTTACACGGGCGTGCCATGAGGCGGGCGTCGTTATTCATGGCACGTTCATCCTGGGTTTGCC
>SXSK01000374.1 GCA_005793375.1 Verrucomicrobiales bacterium
ACGTCCTGCGCGACGTGATTGGGTAACATTGTCGCAGGTGGATCATGCGGCGTTTGAGCCCAACACAGATTGGATTCCCGCAGATTCAGGGAGGCCAGCAGATTCGGATCACCTCACGTCACGCATTCGTTGTGATCAACAATTGAAACGGATTGGTATCCATTCCATCGACCAACTCGTAATAGCGCCATCGCTCAGCGGGGCCCCCGCATCAACCTAATTAGTTCCGCGATGTCCGGTCGTCGGAGATTATTTAGACCCCGAATCTGTTGGCTTCCCTGAATCTGCGGGAAATCACGAACTGAAGATCAAGTCCAGGGAAGCAGACCTCCTGCAGGCCGGGTGCAATGTCCGGCAGGCCGACGCGCATGGCAACGTCCTGCGCGACGTGATTGGGTAGCGTTGTCGCAGGTGGATCATGCGGCGTTTGAGCCCAACACAGATTGGATTCCCGCAGATTCAGGGAGGTCAGCAGACCACTATAACCCGTAAATAAATGGCGATGAAAAATGCAGGTTAGAACCCTCCAGGTTCTTGCCTCGAAATGACCAAACTCCAGCGCGGCCCGGCAGCACCGCCCTACCGAGTTTGTTTTTTCATCGGGCAGAGCATCCGCTCTGGGAAACCGTGTGTTGCGCCCGGCTCTTCCGGCTCTTGATTGCTTCCGGTTTCTTCTGGTCCCCCGAAGGATTCTTTGGTTCCATCACGCCCCATTCAACCGAATCATGAAAACCTTTCCGTTTGGGTTGCTTGTGTGGCTGGTTGCCTTTTGGGTCCAAGCGGCTTCGGGTCCGATCCGGGTGCTGTTTCTGGGGGAGGATTCCGCCTCGTCTCGCACCCATTGTCACATTTTGATGCGCGAGCTAGGGCGGGATGCCATCTGGTTTGATTTCGCGTCTGACTCCAGATGGCTTGCTCAAGATTGGGTGGCTCTCTTTGATTCCGTCTTGTTGGACGACAGTGCCGTCGGCGCCCCCGCCGTGCCTGCGGGAGTCCCAGCGGCCCGCGTGATGAAAGTTTCCTTCCCAGGCGAAGAGCGCCAGTGGGGTGAGAAGAGTTTTGTGGATAAGGTGCGAGTCCAGATTCTGAAATCGCTGCAGCCAGGACGTCAGCAATTATGGGAGGCTTTTCTGTCGCAACGGGATCCGGAGAAACGTCGGGCTGACCCGAACATTGCCAACTATGAGCGACGCGCCCAAGCCTTGACATTCCAGGAGCCGTTCAATGCGAAAGGAACTGAGGAGCGGACGCAGGTGCCTGTGGACTTTCGTCTACAGCTCTTCGCGAGTGAACCAGAGATTTCGAAGCCGATCGGCATGACCTGGGACGAGCGCGGCCGACTTTGGATCTGTGAGACCCGGGACTATCCTCACGCTGTTCGCCCTACCGGGGAAGGCAACGACACCATAAAGATCTGCGAAGACACGGATGGGGACGGTCGGGCCGACCGATACACTATCTTTGCGGACAAGCTCAACATTCCCACCAGTCTCGTCTTTGCGCGTGGGGGCGTCATTGTTGCACAACCGCCGCGTTTGCTGTTTCTCAAGGACACAGACGGGGACGATCGTGCGGACATTCGAGAGGTGATCATGGAGGGGTGGGGTATCGGTGACACCCATGCCCAAGCGAACAACTTGCACTACGGATATGACAACTGGCTTTACGGCTGTGTGGGTTACTCTGGATACAATGGCATGGTAGGTGGAGTGCGGAAGCAATTCGCCATGGGCACTTTCCGGTTCAAGCCCGACGGGTCGGCTCTCGAGTTCCTGCACCAGTTTTCGAACAACTCCTGGGGTCATGGCGCGAACGAGGCAGGGGATCAGTTCGGTGGCACGGCAAACGGGGCGCCCCTCTTCTACGGTGGGATCCCTGCGTCGCTCTTCCCATTGGGGACCCGCGGGATGACCGCCAACAAGATCAATGAGGAGGATCGCGCTCACACCATCACACCCAATTTTCGACAAGTGGATGTCTTTGGAGGATACACGGCGGCTGCGGGAAGCGCTTTTGTTTACTCAGATCAAATGCCTCCGAGGCTTCAAGGCATGGCGCTTGTTTGTGAGCCCACGATGAAGCTGATCGCTCTGATGGATGTTCGGCCTAAGGGAGCCGGCTACACAGCAAAAGATGCTTTCAATCTCGTGGCGAGCACGGACGAGTGGATGTCGCCGGTGTTTGCAGAGGTTGGACCCGATGGAGCTGTTTGGTTTGCGGATTGGCAGAACTATATTATTCAGCACAACCCGACACCCACCGTGGCACGGGCTGGTTACGATGCGAAGACCGGTGTGGGAGGGGCGCATGAGAATCCCCTTCGAGATTATGTTCGCGGGAGGGTTTACAGAGTGGTGTGGAATCAGTCCAAGAAGGCACCGCCATACCAACTCAAGGGAGCCTCGTCCCAGGACCTGGTCAAGGGTTTGTCTCATCCCAACCCGTTTTGGCGTCTTACCGCCCAGCGCCTGCTGGTCGAGGGGAAATACACGGCAGCTGGCGATGCGCTGAAACAGCAGGTGGTTGACAAGGAAGCGGGCATTCCTGCGGTGCATGCGCTTTGGACCTTGCACGGCCTGGGTCTTCTCGATGAAACCACCCACCGAACCGCTCTCCTATCCAAGAGTTCTTCGCTTCGAAGGAACGCAACTCGTGCCTTGGGCAACGACGATAAAGCCGCTGCGTTGTTCTTTAGCGCCGGCGTGATCACCGACCCCGATCTGGTCACGCGGTCCGCGGCGTTTTGCAAGCTCTCGGAGTTCCCTACGTCGAAAGAGGTGCAGACTTTGGTAACCAGCCTCGCCCGCAATCCTGTTCATCGGGCCGAGGATTGGCTCAATGAAGGGATCCGGCTGCTCTCGAAGAAGCATCACGCTGAACTCTACAAGGAAGGACCGAACCTCCTCCCCAACCCCGGTCTGGAGATTTTGACCGCCGAAGGGATGCCAGAAGGCTGGCAAAGGAGGGACTATGGGAATCGCCCGGCAAATAAAGGGGCGAAGTGGGAAGTGGTACGTGGAGCAGGGGTCGCTCATTCTGGTCAGTTCGCTGTTCGCTGCACCTCCGAGGCGGAGGCTGATACAAGTCACTACGCCGACGTCGTCCTGAAGCCCAACACCGACTATCGACTTGGCGGCTGGGTCAAAGGGAAAGGCCTACGTGGCAGAGTGAGCTTTAACGATCATATCAACCGTGTGGAGACAGAGCGAATGAGGAGCGATGGTGACTGGCAGTGGGTCGAGGCGGTTTATAACAGCGGCACCGCCACACGAGGCAGCATCAATATTCTCTACGTGGCTCGTGGAGAAGGATTCTTTGATGACGTCAAATTCTGCGAGCTTCAGCCGATGGACGACCCTGCGGCTCATGTCGTTGCTGGGGATCTGAAGCGAGGGGAGCATATCTTCTACAATCACACGGCTCGCTGCGTGCTCTGTCACTCGGTTAAAAGTGTGGGTAGCACAGTGGGACCCGCTCTCGATGGCCTCGCCACTCGCAAAGATGCGTCTTACATCCGAGAGAGCCTACTTGAACCTAGCAAAGTGTTGGCCCAAGGCTTCGAAGGCAGCGGGCTCTCTCCCATGCCGCCGATGGCGGATATCTTCAGCCCCCAAGAGTTGGAGGATATTCAGACCTTCCTCCAAACCTTGAAGTAATGGCCCGCCAATGGATAAGCTTTCTATGCTTCACTTCTGCGCTTCACTTGCAAACTCAGTTCTTTGGTTTCTGCGTTTACGGTGATCTTGCGTGCCTTAGGACGGTTGAACCAAGGAGAGCTGCCAAAAAATAATGGAGGTTCATAGAGGTAAACTCATAGGCAGTTGCTTTCCACGGCCCGTACCAAATTCTGATCGTTCTGGATGACTGCCGCAAGAAAGATGCCGCTCAGAGTCGGGAAACCTGCCGCGCGAATCCTCGGAGAAGCGTGATGGAGACCCGAATTCTGACCCCACGCCAACACAATGAACCTCAAGATGTCCGATGCCCCATCCATTGTGCAGCACGCCGATGAAGTACCGCCTGCCCGCCTCCTGGAAGAGTTCTTCCTTCAGGATGCCGGGCACGACCGGGTCACTTCGCTTTCTTTCGCGCGCCTGTGGATTTCGGCGCGCCGTCGGCACTTTCTCCTGTGACCGGGCCGACGAAGGGTGGTTTGTCGAACGTCACATCGGCGCTCACGCGCGGGTCCTCGACGCGTTTGAGTTCAGCGAGCAATTGCGCGCGCATCGTCGCCCGGACTTCCGCGAACTTGGGATTGGACGCGAGGTTCTTCACCTGATGCGGGTCGTTCTCCGTCGCGTACAATTCCTCCTCCGGCCGCTTGGCGAACGCGTAGTCAAAGAAGGCCCGCCCTTCGCTGTCCTCGCGGTGCGTCACGAGCCACGCCTTGGTCGGGCTGGAATCCATGTCGGCCAGTGTGATGCGCGTGTTCTCGGTCAACTGGGTCACGTTCGGGTCGTTGCCTTGGTTGAGGTTTTTCGGATCGCCCATCGGCCAGCGGTCAGGCTTGAAGTTGATGATATAGAGGAAGTCCTTGGTGCGCAGCGAACGTTGTGGATAACCCACGTAGCCTTCGCGTGCGTCCTCGACGTGCCGCTCGCGGCCGGTGATGACCCACGTGCGTGTCGGGTCCACCAGGCCGCTCGTGGTCGAGGCCAGCACGGGCACGAGGCTGCGCCCGGTCATCACGGCGGGCGGTTTCACGCCGCCGACTTCGAGGAACGTCGGCGCGAGGTCCATTAGATTCACGAAGTCGTCCACCACGCGCCCGCCCTTGACGCCGGGCCCGCGGATAGCGAGCGACACGCCTGTGCCAAAGTCATAGAGGTTGCATTTGCCGTGTGTGAAGCCGGGCGCGCCGTGGTCACCGCTCATCGCGATGATCGTGTTGTCGAGTTCACCCATAGCTTCAAGTTTCTTGAGGAACAGGCCGAGCGCGGCATCGAATGCTTGTGCTTCGCCGAAGTAATCGGCCAAGTCCTCGCGGATTTCCGGCACGTCGGGCAGGAACGTCGGCACCTTGCCCTTAAGGAGCTCGGGGTCGATGCCCCAGAGCGCCTTGCCCGAACCCTTCTCCCACTTGCGGTGCGTGTGCATCGGCCCGAACCAGTAACAGAAAGGCTGGCCGGGCGGGCGTTTGGCGAGGAAGGCGTCAAAGTTTCCCATCACCTCGTCGTAGAGTTCCTGCTTGGCGGCCGCGAGTGGTTTACCGGCGGCAACCAGCTTGGTGACGTTTTTGGAGAACTGATTGAACCGCCCGCCCGCGCTTGAGTAGTTGAACGCGTTCGTCCCGTAGGGTGCGTCGGCCGGCGTGCCGGGGCTCCACACCTTGTAGGTCTTGCCGATGTGATATCCGGACGCCCGCAACAGTTGCGGGTAGACGGGGATCTTGTCGTCCCAGTGTGCGCCTATCAGGATCGAGCCCAGGTGCGTTCGGAAGAAATACTGGCCCGAGAGCAGCGAACTGCGGCACGGCGTGCAGGACGGTGCGGTGACGTGCGCGTTCTTGAAGAGCACCCCCTCGCGCGCAAGTCGGTCAAAGTTCGGAGTTCGAATTACATCGTTCAACGTCCCTGGCCCGTCCACCTTTGAGTAGCAACTGGCAAAGCGACCCCAGTCGTCGGCGAATAGAAACAGGATATTTGGGCGTCTGGCCTCATCCGCGGCCATAGTCGCGCCTACCAGAGTGAACCAAAAGAGGATGGCAGCCAGAAGTGGGCGGCCCCGGCGGATTGTGAGCTTGGCAATCAATGGATAGGGGTTTGGCTTTTCAGGAGGCTCTTGATCATGACTCTTTCGGGGTGTTGTCGCAAGACTCTAGCCTTTCGTCTTCGCCAGAAACTCGTTGATTCCGGGTCGCCCAATATCGCCGCCGAATTTTCTCAGCTGCCGCATGTAGTCTTTGAGATCGGCCAGTCCAAGGTTCTCCATGAATTTCGCGGAACTGTAGGTCGCCATCCCCTCGGCCATCCACGAGTTGATGTGTTTGTCCGAGCTTCGTTTCTGTTTGGTATCGCAATGGGCCATTTGAAAATCTACTCAGAGGGAAGTCTGCTTCAGCTGGGCTGCGGCCGGCAGGTGTGGCAACGCATCCTCTCGGATCGTCAAATGCAAGACGCGCTTCCACAGATGCGGACAAAACACGTGAATGGTGCCGCGATCGATGACGGCGTCGAGATAGGAAACCTGGTGGTTGAACCACCCGTTCTTGAGCGGGTCTGGGGCGGTGGCACTGGCGAAAAGGAAGCGTGGTTCGCTCCACTGGCGGCCGCCGTCGCGCGACAGAGTCACCCAGATTTCCGACCGGTCGCGCATGCCGTCCATGGTTCCGGAAAGCCCGATGTATTTCGTGCCGGCGTGCCGGTTGTGGATGAACGCGATCAACGTCTTGCCATCGGAGAGGTGAAAGAGCATGGGCGGCGCGTCTGGATGAACTATCGGCGAGGGCAGGGGAGCCGGCCAGGTTCTACCGTCGTCGAAGCTTCGCGAGGTCCAGAGCCTGCCGGTGGGTGTGCGCGCCATGAAGAAGACCTCGTCGCCGCCCACCCAGATGGCCCGGCCTTCGTCCATGAGTTTCAACTCCGGCGCTTGCCAGCCTTCGGCACCCTTGCCGGGAAGGAGCGTCCAAGTCTTGCCCTGATTGTCGCTGCGCAGAAGATACTGCCGGGTTTCGAGCGGTTGTTTCGACCAGTCGGCTGCGTGTGAACCCAGGATCCACGCACCGCTTCCAGTTTCGCACATGCGCATGACCGACATACCAAGGAAGCCTGGATCGTTGACCGGCTTGATCAAGGTGACGTCACTCCACGAATGGCCATCGTCGTCCGACCACCGGAAGCCGATGGGCGTATTCTCGAACTTGCCCTTCTCACGGGTGTATTCGTTGGGGATCGGTTGAGTGCCGAAGGCGTAGATGCGCCCGCTGCCCCGCGGAATGAGCGGGATGAGTCCATGCTGGCTGTAATCGATCTTGAACGGAACGTTGGGGCCTCGCCAGGTCTTGCCGTCGTCGCTCGATCGATAGGCCAGCAAGTCGTTCACTTTCCCTGCGCCCGCCGCGTAGTGGTTGCCCTCAGGAAACATCAGCAGCAAGTCACCCTTGGGCGTTCGAACGGCGCGTGTTTCGAAGAGTCCCCGGACACCCTCCTTGGCCACGTGAACCACTTGCCCTTGGAGCGCTTCGTGGCGCAACAAACCAAGTTCTGCGTCGGCTACCAAACCTCGGGAGTCCTCAAGCGCGGGCGAACTTCACCATTCGGGATGATGATCTGGGATCGCCATTCCACCGCAGGGACTGTGGCGCGTGAGAAAGGAAGTCCCTTCTGAATGCTCCAGGCATCGTGTTTCGGATCATGGATGAGTGTGTTGCGTGGGAAGCCGGGATGATCGATGACGGGAGTGAAAGTGACGTTGGCGCCATCATCTCCGCTGAAGATGTGGAGCTTCCCTTGAATGTTTGAAGCTGGTGAAGGCGCGGCTACGGCGGCCCTCGGCAGATCCGCCAGCGTTTCCCAGCCCCGGCTTCGTGTGTAGCGGTAAGCGTCGCGGAGGTAGCTGCGCTGTGCCTTTCCATCAGGTCCAGCCGTCAGACTCACACCGCTGAAAAGATAAAATGCATCCGTCGCCGCACCCGCGACAGCTAGCATCCGACCCGGCCCCGGCCATGCAGGCGGCTCCCGCCAGCGCTGTTCGGTGGCGTCGAGATCCGGGGACCAGAAAGTATGCAGCGCCGTGGTGGAAGTCGGCGTCTCGATGCCTCCAGCGATGTAGATCGTGCGCCCCACGAGAGCGCCACAGGCATTGGCACAAGGTTTTGGCAAGGAGGGCAGGGGAGTGCTGTCGATACTCCCACCCCTCCACATCAAGCGAAAGCCCTCCGCATCCGGCAGTGACCGGAGCTGAGACCATTCAGCGGTAGATGCTGGGAGCATGAGTAGGCTGGACAGGAAGAATGTAAGTGACCGCGACGACAAAGAAGCGTTCATTGGACAGGGAGAACTTCTCAGCACGCCCGGAGCACGTCCACTGCATTTAGAATGCGATAGAAGAAGCGGCTGCAATCTTCGGGATTTCGAGCGCTCGGGTGGTCCGTCCGTCGCCATAGAAAAACGGATGCCGTCCGCGTGGTTTCCCGGACGGTGGCCCGATGCGAACGAATCCGTGCGCCGGGGCGTTTTTCCCTGTTCTAACCGTTCCCTCGATGCAACGATTCCGCGTGAACCAACGTCTCTCTGAGCGCATGAAACTATCGTTTCTGGCCATTTTTTCGCTGTTGGGTAGCTTTACGTTTGCGGCGACTGCCAAACCCAATGTCCTCTACATCCTCTGCGACGATCTGCGCCCCGAGGCCGTGGGTTGTTACCGCTCGAAGCACGTCAAGACCCCGCACATCGACGCACTTGCCAAGAGTGGCGTGCGGTTCGCAAACTCATGAGAAACTCCTTCACCCTTACCGTGTTCGGCTGCTTGTTAGTGCTCCCGCTCTTCCGGGCGGCAGCGGCGCCGAGTCGCCCGAACATCATCGTCATTCTCTCGGATGACATGGGGTTCTCGGACATCGGTTGTTATGGAGGGGAAATCCGGACGCCGAACTTGGACGCGCTCGCGAAGGGCGGGGTGCGCTTCACGCAATTCTACAACATGGCGCGATGCTGCCCCACGCGGGCGTCGCTACTCACCGGGTTGTATCCTCATCAGGCGGGCGTCGGGCACATGATGGAGGATCGCGAGCTGGAGGGTTATCGAGGCAGGCTTAACCAGAATTGCGTTACCGTCGCCGAGGCACTCAAGCCTGCGGGCTATCGCAGCTACGCCGTCGGGAAGTGGCACGTCACACCCGGCGAGTCGGCCCGGGCGTTGGCCTCGACGAACAACTGGCCGTTGCAGCGCGGATTTGATCGCCACTACGGCACGATTCACGGCGCGGGCAGTTTCTGGGACCCGAGTTCGCTCGTGCGCGACAACCAACTCATCACCGCCGCGAATGACCTCCAGTATCCGTCGAAGGATTATTATTACACCGACGCCATCAGCGACCACGCGGTGCGTTTCCTCCGCGATCACGTTAAGGGCCATGCGGCGCAGCCCTTCTTTCTCTACGTCGCCTACACCGCCGCGCACTGGCCAATGCATGCCAGGGAATCGGACATTGCGAAATACAAGGGACGTTACAGTGCCGGTTACGAGGCGATTCGCGCGGAGCGCTGGGCGAAACAGAAGCAGCTTGGCCTGGTGGACCCGAAATGGGAACCGTCGCGGCTCGTCGGAGACTGGAGCAAGGTGAAGGACCAGGCGTTCGAGGAGCACTGCATGGAAGTGTATGCGGCGATGGTGGATTGCATGGACCAGGGCATCGGGCGGGTCGTGGCGGAGTTGAAGACGCAGGGACAATTCGACAACACGTTCATCCTCTACCTTCATGACAACGGCGGCTGCGCGGAAAACGTCGGTCGCGGTACGAATGCCACCGTACGCGGCAACAAGCCCACGCTCCCGCCGATGGCTCCAGAGGATCAGCAATTCAGCAGCCAGCCGAAGCAGACGCGCGATGGCTGGCCGGTGCGCCAGGGTTATGGCGTGATGCCGGGCGGGCCGGACACCTACATCGCCTACGGACGCGAGTGGGCCAATGTGAGCAACACGCCCTTCCGCGAATACAAGCACTGGACGCACGAAGGCGGCATCAGCACGCCGCTCATTGCGCACTGGCCCGCGGGCATCGCCGCTTCGCGCCGTGACAAGCTCGAATCGAAACCGGCACATCTCATCGACATCATGGCTACCTGCATCGACTTGGCTGGTGCAACGTATCCGAAGGAGCGTGGCGGGGAGAAGATCAAGCCGATGGAAGGCGTGAGCCTGGGTCCACTGCTCGCCGGGAAATCCGTCGAGCGCGCGCAGCCGATTTTCTGGGAGCACGAAGGCAATCGTGCCGTGCGCGACGGCCGGTGGAAACTCGTAAGCAAGGAGAACCAGCCTTGGGAGCTTTACGACATGGAGAGCGACCGCACTGAACTCCACGACCTTGCCAATTCGGAGCCGTCGAAGGCCAGTGAACTCGCCGCCCAGTGGGACGCTTATGCCGCGCGCGCCAATGTGCTGCCGCTCGGTGCCTGGCGCGGCAAGGGCACCACCACGGCCGCCAACAATGTCTTGCGCAACGCCGCGAACAACACGAATCGGGTACAAGAGGTCCGCATCAAGAAAGACGACACCAGGGCGATCATCGGCACGGTCGAAAGCTTTGATCCCCGTTTCGATTTGCTAGTTCCCAAGAGTGCACAGCTCGAACAAATTGCCGATGGCTTCATCTGGACCGAAGGCGCGGTCTGGAACAAGCCCGGTCAGTATCTTCTCTTCTCCGATATTCCCAACAATGTCGTCATCCAATGGATAGAAGACCAAGGCACATCAGAGCATATCAAACCTTCCGGCTATACGGGTGAGCGACCCCGCGGTGGCAAAGCCGGCGATGAGCCGGGATCAAACGGGTTGGGCTTCGATACACAAGGCCGCCTGCTGCTCTGCCAGCACGGCGACCGTCGAGTTGTCCGGATTGAGAAGGACGGCACGAAAACCGTATTGGCGGATCGTTACCAGGGGAAGCGCCTCAACAGTCCAAACGATCTCACGATTCATCCAAACGGCGACATCTTCTTCACCGATCCGGCTTACGGCCTGGCTAAATGGGACACCAAGGAATTGGATTTCACAGGAGTCTTTCGCATCAGCGTCGGCGACGGCCAACTCCATCTGGTCTCGCGAGATCTTCGGCCAAATGGAATCGCCCTCTCACCGAACGGCAAGACGCTCTACGTGACCAGCGGCCGCAATTGGATGGCGTTCCCGGTCAACGAGGACGGATCCACCGGTGACGGCAGGGTCTTTGCGGACTCCAGCGAGTGGAACCTCACTCCGGCCAAAGGCGGAGGCATCGATGGCTTGAAGGTTGACGTACAAGGAAACCTCTTTGCCACGGGCCCGGGAGGGGTCTGCGTGATCGCTCCAGACGGAACATTGCTCGGTCGTTTTCTGACCGGAGACCGCACCGCGAACTTATGTTTTGGTGGTGAGGATGGACAAACGCTCTTCGTCTGCGTGAATCACCGCATCGGCAAGGTTCGGGTGACGACCAGGGGAATCGGATGGTAGTCGCTCGATTCCTCAGAGGTGCTAGGTGTGCGGATGAGAAATCCGTTTCGTTTTCAAAAGATGAGGGCAGCCCAGCACTTCCGGGCCTCGCGGGCGCTGGGCGGACGGGGCAAGCATTCATTCAACGGGCTCCGCCGTTCAGCCTGATGTATGGCGGCGTCATGACACAGGCGGGAATCTTCTCTTGACGGGTTTGATTGCGGACTCGTTGCCCTGTAAAATGAGGAAGAAACGTCAGGACAACACGCTTGGCATTTACCGTTCAAAGCGTAATCTCACCGTCAATGATGACGGTGCGAAAAACATTCCCACTCGGTCGCACTGCGACCTTGGTAATCGTCTTTTGCTTTCTGGCGTACGGCCTGCCGGCGAATGTCTTGTTCGCGGGTTCGTCACCCACGAATGCCGTCGCTGTCTGGCCTTTCACCCCGCCGGCCGACATCACACCTCCCCAGGTCCGGCACGTGGACCGGGTCACCAATGGGATCGATCAATTCATTCTGGCCGTACTGGAGGATAAAGGCCTTACGCTCGCGCCCGCAGCTTCTGCTCGCACTCTCGTCCGGAGGCTTTACTTCGATGTCATCGGCCTGCCTCCGTCGCCCGCCGAAGTGGACGCGTTCGTGAATGACTCCGATCCCAAGGCGTATGAGAAGCTCGTCGACAAGCTGCTGATGGATTCGCGCTACGGCGAGCGCTGGGCGCGTTTCTGGCTCGACCTGGCACGCTACGCCGACACCGCCGGCTACGAAGGGGATCCGGATCTGCCGCACGCCTGGCGCTATCGGGATTATGTCATCGACGCGTTCAACCAGGACAAGCCTTACGACCAATTTGTCCTCGAACAGATCGCGGGCGATGAAACGGAAGAGATCATGGGCGCAGGAGACCTTCCTAATCTGAAGCCGGAACCCACCGTTGCGCTGACGTTTCTGCGCCTGGCCCCGTTCACCGAACCGCGCGGTGATGCCACACGTCATGAAATGCTCAGCGAAATGACCGCGACGGTCAGTTCCGTCTTCCTCGGTCTCACCGTCGGCTGCGCCCAATGCCATAACCATAAGTACGACCGCATCCCGACAAAGGACTTCTATCGGATGAAAGCCTTTTTCTCGACGGTTCAGCTCGAACGCCCACTGCCGGGGGATATTTTCCAGATCGGCGGGCCGCTCCCCGCAGCGTTCTATCGCAAGGGTGAAAAGGAGTGGGCGACGAAGCTCAACGAGCAGCGCAACGCAGAGCTCAACGAGGCGCGCTCGCTTGTGGCCGCGTTGGACAAGATCGACGACGTTGGCAAAAAGTCGGATCCTAAGATTTTACTGACGCCGGAGCAACGCGCTCAGCGGGACATGGCGAAGGCGCGAGTTCGCCTTCTCGAACAGGATCTCAAACGCCTGCAACCCGTCGCCATGTCGCTGCGTCACTCTTACGGCCCGCCGTTCGAACCCGGTGTGCCGACGACGCACGTGCTCGATCGCGGCGAATGGGACAAGCCCGGCGAAGTCGTTGAACCCGGCTTTCCCAGCGTCATCACGGGTGAACAGGACCCGGCGCTGATCCGCCTGGATCCCTTCAAGCGTTGGCCGACCCGCAGCCGCCGCCTGGCGCTCGCCCAGTGGATTACGAGCACCAACAATCCGATGACGGCGCGGGTAATGGTCAATCGACTTTGGGATTGGCACTTCGGGCGGGGTCTCGTGGCCACTCCAAGCGATTTCGGTAAACTCAGTGGCGGCGCCTCGCATCCCGAGTTGATCGACTGGCTGGCGCGGCGTTTCGTGGATTCGAAGTGGAGCGTCAAGGCCATGCACCGGCTGATGCTGAACTCCGCCACCTATCGCCAATCGTCCCGGCATCTAGATCCCAAGGCTGAAACAACCGATCCAGAGAACACGCTCCTCTGGCATTTCCGTTCACGGCGCCTTGAAGCCGAGGCGGTGCGCGACGCCGTGCTCGCGGTCAGCGGACAATTGAACCCGGAACAATTTGGGCTTCCGATTTTCCCCCCGCTGCCCGAGGGGCTGGCCGAGGAGGTGAAATACGATAGTAGCAAGTGGGCCACTCAGGACGGTCCCGAAGGACGCAAGCGCAGCATCTACATCTATCAGCAACGCACAATGACCATGCCTTTCATGCAAACGTTTGACTCCGTGGTCTGCGATGCCTCTCGCGACCGGCGGCAGGCCTCGGTGACGCCCTTGCAGGCGCTGGCGATGTATAACGGACGCTTCGCCAACGAAAAAGCCACCGACTTTGCCACCCGCGTCCGCAAGGACTCCGGGGAGTCATCGGTGGCCCAGATCCAACTGACTTTCAAAACCGCGCTCGGTCGCGAGCCTGCAACCGAGGAAGCTGAACGAATGCAGGCGCTGATGAACTCGAGCGCGGCCGGCGGCGATGCGCTGGCCCGAGTTTGCCGCGTGTTGCTCAATGCCAACGAATTTGTCTATGTCGAATAATCCAGTTCAAGACTTGCTGTGGTCACGAGGTTCCGGCCCAAACCGCCGGGAATTTCTCGGGCGGATGTTTAATGGGTTCGGCGGGCTCGCACTCACGGGCCTCCTGGCACGCGAAGCCAGAGCGGCTTCGGCCAGCATCGATCCTCTCGCCCCCAAGACGCCTCCGTTTCCGCGGAAGGCCAAGAATTGCATCATGCTCTTCATGTGCGGCGGCGTCAGCCAGATGGATTCGTTCGAGTACAAGCCGAAGCTGAACGAGTTCCACGGCAAACGCATTCCGCACATTCCCAAGATCGCATCGGGCGAACTGCAAGGGCGCTTGACGTTTGCCCATCAATGCGTGGGGAGCCCGTTCAAGTTTCAGCAGTTTGGCCAGTCGGGCCGTTACATCTCCGAATTGTTTCCGAACCTCGCCCGGCATGTGGATGACCTCGCGTTCATTCACGGCATCCAGGTAGACAATCAGAATCACGGTCCCGCCACGCTGCACGTCACGACCGGCAGCCAGTTTCCGGGCAGCCCTTCGGTCGGTTCCTGGGTGCAATATGGGCTCGGAAGCGCGAACCAGAATCTGCCGGGCTACGTCGTCATTCAGGATCCGCGCGGTGCGCCCACCAATGGCGCGGCGGTCTGGAGCAATGGCTATTTGCCCGCGGCTTACCAAGGCACCTTCCTACGTCCCTCCGGCACGCCGATCGTGGATCTCGACCGGCCGACAGGTGTGACCGCCGCACAGCAGCGACAGGAATTCGACGCGCTCGCCTGGCTCAACCGCAGGCACCTCGGTGGCGCCGGCAACGACAGTGAACTCGAGGCCCGCATCAGCGCCTACGAGTTGGCCTTTCGCATGCAGACGGCCGCACCCGAACTCGTCGATCTCTCCGGTGAAACGGAAGAGACCAAGACCCTCTACGGTCTCAACGATCCGAAGACGGCCGGCTTTGGACGCCAATGCCTGCTGGCCCGCCGCCTCGTCGAGCGGGGCGTGCGCCACACGCTGCTCCTGCACGGCGTGCAGATCGGCAAGGACAGTTGGGATGACCACGGCAATGTGAAAGACGGCATGATCAAACACAGTCGCGAAGTGGATTTACCCGTGGCCGGACTGCTGGCCGACCTCAAGCAGCGCGGGTTGCTCGACGAGACCCTCGTCGTCTGGGCCTCCGAGATGGGACGCACGTCGTTTGTCAACGGGAGTATCAGCGACAAAGTCGGACGCGACCATAACGGCCACGCGCTCTGCATGTGGATGGCGGGCGGCGACGTCAAAGGCGGCGCCACCGCTGGTGCGACCGACGACTTCAGCCTCTGTGCGGCGGACGAACCGATCCACATCCGTGACGTCCATGGAACCCTCCTCAACCTTCTGGGTCTCGACGAAGAGAACCTGACCTACCATTACGCCGGTCGCATTCGTCGGCTCACCGACATTCAGGGCAACCTGCTCAAACAGATCATTGCGTGACCAAAAGCCCAAGCACTGGTTCGTCGAATGGGTACGGGATCTGGGCGGTAGAAAAAGGGCCTTGGGCTGCGGGAAGTCGCGGCCTGCGGTGGGATGGATCATTCGCACGCAGCGGCAACCATTTCTCGATAGATCATCTGTTACACAAACATCAGGAGTATAATCACGAGAAGCAGGTTGAGTGTTTCAGCGTCGGCCTGAACCAATCACGGCTGTGTCTCGACGGCGACGATGGCCCAGGAAATAGGGCCGAGTTTTGCGGCAACGAACGGCGGTTCCAGCGGCGTTAATCGCCCCCGACTTGGGTCGAATCGAAACTAATCGACTCGATTTGCGCCCGTATGCGCCACATAAACTGACTGATTCTCTGAATCAATCGCGATTCCATGAGCGTTGTCGGCGGTCGCCACGGATTGAACGGGAACGTCCGATAGACGCCCGTCGGATGCGACACGATGGACTGTCACGTTGTCACTGACATAGTAGGCGGTCAGCAGGAACTTACCGCTTCGGTCAGTGACCAAAAACGCCGGATCCTCACCCCCCATGGACGACCCATCCCAAATGTCGGCAACTTGAAGATGCGCCGTTGCGCCCGTAATTCGGTGTCTTTTCCGATGAATGCATCTAAAGTTGTGGCATGTATCTCACTCGCTTCTGGCTGGTCCCAGCGTTCGTTTTGTCTCTGATTACAACGACCGCAAAATTTACCTGCGCGGCCTCGCCCAAGGTCGAAGTTCTCAATCTGCGTCGCGCCTTCCATAACGGTGAACACAATGCATTCACCGACCTCTGCCGATTTGGCGGGAACCTCTACCTCACATTTCGAACTTGTCCCGACGGCCATATGGTTCATCCCACCGCGTCGATTATGATCCTGCGCAGCAGCGATGGCCAGGAATGGGACTTGGTTCATCGATTTCATGTGGATCTGAGGGATACTCGCGACCCTCATTTCCTCGTCTTCAGGGAGCGACTGTTTGTCTATACGGGAACTTGGTACAGCGGAAAAACCACGATCCCGGTTTCCGACTACGACATGAATAAACATCTTGGCTATGCCGCATGGTCCGCTGATGGAACGGCGTGGAATAGCCCGGTCATGATGGAAGGGACATTTGGCCATTACATTTGGCGAGCGGCAACCTTTGGAGACAAAGCCTTCCTTTGTGGCCGTCGCAAACCCGCATTCGAAATCACGGCTCGGGGGGAACCGGCCAATGTCGAATCACTCATGTTGGAGAGCGACGACGGGTTGATCTGGCGTAAACGGGCCGTGTTTCAAGAAACCGCTGGGGATGAAACGGCATTTCTGTTTGAGGCCAACGGTGATGTCGTCGGTATTGGGCGACACGGCACGGGGAAGGCAGCGGAACTGCTTCGCTCCAAACCTCCCTACGTGACCTGGGAACGAAAAAGCCTGGAGCATCGAATCGGAGGTCCGTTGGTCGCAAAATGGGGAGGTCACTACTTGGTGGCCGGCCGCAAAACGACTCCCGAGAAAGGTCCTAAGACAACGTTTTGGTGGTTGATCGAAGAGCGTCTCGAAGAGTTTGCCGAACTGCCGAGTGGTGGTGACAACTCGTACCCGGGATTCGTGGAACTCAGCGCGGGTCGAGCCTTGATCTCATACTACTCCAGCCATGAACGAGGGACCGATGGAAAAGCCATTACCGCGATTTACCTCGCGGAATTGGTTATCCGGGAGCCGTAGGATTTGTCCACTCTTCGGCAACGCAAATCACTCAGCGAGTGTATCATTCAATCGGGAGCCTATTCTGCCGCCTTCGGAATGGCGGTGAAAGTCACGTCTCGGGAGGGCATGGTGAACGTGAAGGACCGCTTGTGGGGATGGGCAATGTCGATCCTCTGGTCGGTGGTCCAGTAGAGGAAGCGGTTTGGGCCGCTGGCGACATCGGCATCGGCGGTGACGGTCACGGGGTCGCCGGGCTGCGGTACTGTCCGAAAACTCGAACGAGATTGATTCCATGCGGCTTCTCGATAGTCCTCATTGAGCTGGCCACCCAGTCGTGACCGACACTTTATTGGGTCGCTTTCTGGAAGCGGAATTAATTCCGCCACGTTTGTGTTTTCGGACAGTACGGGGTCGTATGCAGTCGTGGCAACGAGTCGAAACGATTGCAGATTACGCAATTGAATACCTTTACCTTACTGGCTTGTTCAGGAGCTCTTCAATGGTACCGACGTCCTTGCGGACTTCACGATGCGGATCGACAAGGCACTGTGGATCACGTACGAGTTTCCCTGACAACTGGATATCATCTCATGATCCGCCATCACCTTGTTTTGTTCGTTGTTCTGCTCGCCACGGTGGCAATCGGCCAGGAGACTGTTCTGGTACCGGTCGGTGAGCGGCAATTGTTCTTGGACGACCATGGCATTGCGAAGATCGACGGTCTCCAGAGGACGATGCATCAGCCGAAGAAACGCGGGGCCGTCATTGAGCCGGATCAACCGTGGGAGAAGGCGTTGCAAACTCGCTCTGCACCTGCCTGGGACGAAGCAGCAAGACGATACAAGTCTCTACGCCTGGTGGACCGAATAACTGACTTGCATGCACAGCCATCCCACAGCCCATTGAAATCAATGAGTATGGACCGAAAGCCCGAAGGACTGCGGCGCTTGCACACTACCGCTCCGGAGAGTCCGCCAACCAAGGCCCACTTGTGAACCCACGACAACCATGAAGAATCCCACCCGCTCATATCCCATACTTCTATTCACCGCACTATCGCTTTGCGCAGTCCAACCACTCGATGTGCTGGCTGAACGCCTGGTGCTCGTCGCAGGAGGCGGCACCAGCACGGCAGAAGGGGTCAAAGCCAGCGATGCCAAGCTCGATACGCCATTCGGTGTGGATTTCGATAAGGCCGGCAATCTCTACTTCGTGGAATTGAACGGACACCGCGTCTGCCGGGTGGACTCTCGCGGCATTTTCACGGTCGTCGCGGGCAATGGAATCAAGGGGGACGTAGGTGACGGCGGTCCGGCGCGGAGCGCCCAGTTCAATGGCATGCACAATCTTGCCATCGCGCTCAATGACGACATTTTTGTGTCGGACACCTGGAATAACCGCGTGCGCAAGATCGAGGCGAGAACGGGTCGGATCTCGACCGTCGCTGGAACCGGGGAGCGAGGGTTTAGCGGCGATGGTGGCCTGGCTACGAAGGCGAAGTTTGGGAATATCTACTGCGTCTCGCTCGATCCAACGGGAGAGCACCTGTTTCTCGCAGACCTCGACAATCGCCGCATCCGCGCAATCCACCTGAAAACAGGGATCGTCAAAACGGTCGCGGGGAACGGTGAAAAAGGTGTACCGAAGGATGGCGCCGACGCGGTGAACGCGCCGTTGGTGGATCCGCGGGCTGTCGCCGCCAATGCTGCGGGCGAGGTCTTTATCTTGGAACGGAGTGGCAATGCCCTGCGCGTCGTGGACCGCGGAGGGAGGATCCGCACAGTTGCAGGCACCGGTGCAAAAGGTGCTAGCGGCGACGGCGGCGATGCGCGGATGGCCACCCTCAATGGGCCGAAGCATCTGTGCTTCGATCTCCAAGGAAATGTGATCATCGCCGACGCCGAGAGCCACATCATTCGCAAGTACCTCCCACGTGAGGGCAGGATCGTCCGCGTTGCCGGCAACGGCACAAAAGGAATGAATGGACTGAACGGCCCGCCGGAAGAGGCTGAATTGAGTCAACCGCACGGCGTCTATGTGCATCGCGACGGCACGCTCTATATCGCTGATAGCAGTAACGGTCGCGTGTTAAAAATCGTCCAATGAAGTGATCTCACCGGTGAGACCGCGTTTAGGACGCTAAGGGACGGGTCGTTTATTGGTAAGTGGCTTCTATAACATGGGGCCTTCCAAGGCGTTTGCCGATCTCGGATAAGCGAATCTGGTCGGTATAATAGAGCTGCAAATGACTCTTGATCTGGTCCCACAGCCATCCCACAGGAGAATTGGACAGGATGAACAGGATTGACAGAATGCCCAATAGAACCAGGGCAATCTCAATCCTGTAAATCCTGTAAATCCTGTCGAAAAACCTTAACGTCCGTCGGTCTCCTGTTCGCTCAATTCCTCGAAGCAATCGCTATTGATGCTCCGCGAAAAGGTTCTATTTCTCCGACGACTGCTTGCTGGAGATGGCGAAAATGAGGAAGGCAATCGCAGCCAGACAGGCTCCGATGGCGACAGACACTGCGGCAGTCCAGCCCCAGGTGGCGGCCAGAATGGGTGTTATCATTGGGGAGAAAATACCGCCGATGTTGCCGCCGGTGTTAAATATGGCTCCTGCACTGCCGCCGCGCCGGCCTCCTGACTCGACGGCCATCGCCCACATTGGCCCTTCGACAAGTCCCATGGCCAACCACGCCAGCGCCAGACAGGCGACGACCAGACTCTGCTGGCTCACCGAGAGTCCCACGCTGAGAATGATCGCCGCACTGACCAGTCCGGAGATGGCCACCAGCAATCGTGACCGGGCCAGGCCTGAGCCGGTACTCCGCTCCAGCCAGTCCGCTAGAAATCCGCCGGAAAACATGCCGACAGCGGTCGCTACGTACAACAGGGTCGCATACAGCCGGCTTGTATGCGTGTCCAGGTGCATCACGTTGTCGAAGTACCTGTGGCCCCAGTAGACGAACAAATTTTGATAGTAACCGATGAAGGCGTAGGCGGCAGTGAGGAAGAGGACCCTGCGATTGAGCAGCAGATGCAGCCACGGGACGTCCGGTTCGCCAGTAACTGCTGAAGCCATCCCCGAACTCTGCAACCTGCGGGTGGCAACGATCCAAACGACGGCCAGGGCCGCAGTGACGCCACCCATAAAGACAAAGGTTCCGGGCCAGTTGAACCTATCCATCAGATAGCCGCAGGCGAAAGGCGTCACGGCACTGCCGATCAAAGCCATTCCTATGACAAGTCCGTTCACTTCCGCCTGACGCGTTGGCGGCACCGTGACTGCCACCATTCGCCCGGAGGCAGGATAGATCGGCGCGGTGCATATGCCCATCAGTGCCCGCGTGACGATCAGTCCGGCAAACAGGCCGCTCGCTGGAAGAAGAAAATGTCCGATCGCACCCGTCATGGCGGTGAAAAAAGCCGTGCCGACCCCCATAATTATGAGAGCTTTTCGAGGACCCGCACGGTCAGTTAGCCAACCGCCTGGCAACATGAAAACCGTGTAGGCGATCAGCAATGCAGAGTAAGTGGCACCCATCTCGGTTTCGCTCAACACCCCACCGGGAATGATCTTTCCAGCACCTGCCTCCGCCATGCTGGTGCGATTGAAATAACTCATGAAACTGAAGGCCATGAGCAAGCCGACGATGCCCCACGGCAATCGCGTAGCAGGCGCCGTTTCCGGGCTGTGAAATTCGGCCCCGGATTCGTTGTTCATTTCACTCCCTTCCGATTGTAGGGACGGATCAAATGAACCTCATCGCGGTTCAGTTCAAGGCCAAAGCCGGGGGTCGTGGGAAGCTGGATGTAACCCCGCTCGGGCAGCGGTTCGCTTTTGAACATCTTGCCAAAGTTCGCCTCAATCTGATCCGCTCTATCGCTCATCATCATGAACTCGGCCAGGCGGATATGATCGAAGGCCATCGCCATGTAGTAACCGTAAACCCCGCAGCCGTGCGGGACCAAGGCCACCGATTGGGCAGCGGCGAGAGTGACGATTTTTGAAAACTCGGTGGGCCCACCCATCCACATGACGTCCGGCTGCAGCAACTGGACACCGGCGTCGATCAACTGCTGGTAGCCGAATTGGGTGTACTCGTGTTCGCCCGTGGCAAACGTCGCGCAGCCGTTCATGCTTTGAAACCTCCGTCCCAGCGTCGCATGACCCGCGTAATCATCCGGCATCAAGGGCTCTTCGATCCACGTCAGGTCGAAGGGCTTCAGCCGGTGAGCAAGGTCGGCGGTGTATTCCACATCGAGAGCCATGTAGCAATCGAGCATCAATGGGAATTCCGAGCCGACTTTCCTCCGCCATTTTTCGATGAACGCGACGTTGGATTTCATTCCTGCGTGGCCCGCCGATGGACCGTAGGGAAGCGGAAGCTTGGCACCATGAAACCCAAGGTCTTTTGCGATGTCAGGACGCGATGTCGTGGCATAAACCGGAATGCGCTCCTTGGTTCGCCCACCCATCAGGTTGTACACTGGCTCACCGACGGTCTTTCCGTAAAGGTCCCACAATGCGAGATCGATGGCGCTGATGGCATGCAGGGCCAGTCCCTTGCGTCCATAGTGGATCGAGGCCCGGAACATTTGGTCCCAGATATGGGTTCGGTCGCAGGCCGACTGCCCCTCCACGAAAAGAGCCAGGTGTTTTTCGATGATGAAGGCCGCAGCCTCTCCTCCGGTGCTGAGACCGATGCCCACGAGACCGTTCTCGTCCTCAATTTCCACGATGACCGAAGGTACATTGGCCACCCCCCAGGATTTCCGGGAACCCGAATACTTGGGAAACCGAGACATGGGGTTGGCGATGGGCGGATGCGTTATCTCATGATCCCAGCTTCCGTCCGCGGTGGATTGTCCCAGGATCCAATGAGTCTCTGGAGTGTCATGCACGTCGCTGGCGCCGTAGCCATCCGCCCTTGAGACAAGCGCGCGGATCTCCTTTATCTTAGGCCCGCCACGATAGGGTTTGAGGTCACTGAAGGGTGTTGGTTCGAGAAGCATTGGATGGTCTTTGTTCTTTATGGAGGAGGCCGCCGCCCTCTGCGCGATACCGCAGGACTGCGCCCTGTCCGATATTACCATTGAGTGCGGCCGCGGTCACGATGATTGCCTGGTCCTTAAAGCGGTTCATCATAGGCCATCCATACGGAATGTTACGGATCGTTGTTTTCCACGTAGAGAGTTTTCTCGTCCGGGGAAAAGGCGATTCCGTTGGGCCACCTGATCTGGTCGGTGAGCAAGGTGACTTCGCCATCGGGTTGGACTCGATACACGCACTGGAAGCCGAGTTCCTTCTTCGGGTCATTGAGACTTTTCTCCAGACCATAAGGCGGGTCGGTGAAATACAGGTCGCCGTTTGGAATGCAGTACAGACGCATGAGAGGAACCGGGCATTCATAGATGTGACATTTATTGATAAGCAACTCAACGGGCCAGCCGATAGTTGGCCTCACAGTAACTGGTTCCAAAATTGGATCACCATCGACCAAAATGCCAAATCCATAAGTCGCTGATTTGTCGCGTGCTGCATTTGAGTAACTGGGAAGCACTTGCTTTTTCAGGGATAAGCGATTGCTTTTGTCGCTCCGCGAAACCGTAGCAGAGCGAAGTTTGCCGTTACAAGAAGGCGGCCCGGCGGACTTTCTGACACCCACAGTGGACGAACTGTGGTCAAATCGGCGACAACACGCAAACATACGCCTTCACCCGATATGGGGGGCGACTGCACGTGGCCACCTGGCGCAGCGGGCGCGTGTACCGTTTTGAGGATGTGGGCAGCTGGACGGACATCGGTCGCCTTGGCGAAGAATTAGAAGTCATGGGAATGATGGTCCACAATGGCCGTTTCATTGGCGGTACCCTGCCGTTGGCGCAGGTCCATGCCTATGATGGCAATGGCAAGTGGTCGCTGTGGCAGCGTCTTGATTTCACGCCGGACGTCGATTATCGGCGAGCCTGGACCATGGCTGAGCATGCCGGCGAGGTGTATTGCAGCACGCTGCCTTCCGGCAAAGTCTGGGCCGCACGACATGGTCGTCAGGTCTCTTGGGATCACACCATGCCCCCGGGCTGGCACCACATCGCCGCTGTGAAGACTGATGGACGCCTAGCCCTGCATGTCGATGGAAAGCAAGTCGCCGAAAGTACCGGCTTTGATCTTTCCTCGTGGAATCTCGAGAGCGATGCGCCCTTGCGCCTCGGCAGCGGCATGAACGGTCCCTTCAATGGTCAGCTTGCCGACCTGCAGATCCACGAGCGCGCTCTTTCCGAGAGTGAGATCCAGGCGAGTGCTGCACGACAGGTGGGCAAGTGACGACTTCGATCTATCCGCTCCTTGGAGCCTGAAGTCATGGCAAACCCAAGAGGCCCCCCCGGTTGTGCAAGCAACAATAAAACCTTGCCAATACTTAGATAATGAGAAGAGCCTATAACGTTGCGTCGATCCTGGGTCATTCTGTCGTTGATTTTGGCTGCCTTCTGGCTGCCAGCGTCTTCTCATGAATTACTCTATAGCTTGGGCCTTGTTCATGAGCGACACCCTGATCACAACTCTGAGGCTTCACACGAGCACGAGCACGACGGCATTATCCACGACCTTGCGGACGGCATTTGCCGGACGGAAGCCAGTGGCGTCGATGTGCCAGTCGTTACATCTCATCTCATCGAAGCGGCTTTGTATGCGGCGGTGATTTGGTGTCTCCCTGACACGCTGACCGTTGGTCTGGATCGGGCCGGGCCATCCCCGCCAGGTACTTCGCCTCCGGAACTATTCCAAATCTGGCGATTCTCTCTCCGCGCGGCGCTTCCCATCCGCGCGCCTTCGTTGGTTTGCTGACTGTCCACTCCGGACGGATCCCTCATAAATTGGCACGGTGACTCCATGTCATCCTGCTTCGGTCTTATTCCATTCGGCAGCCCAAATCCGCTCTGGGCAGCCCGCCTCAAAGGCGACAGTTCGAACGGCAGGAAATTGAAAAATAACTCTGACCGATATGAAAAACTATTCGTTGTCCCGATTCATAACTCCTTTTGTCGGCGCTCTGGTGGCGCGGGCATTTCTTAATGGTTGTGGAGACTCCCAGTCCACCACCCAACACGCGCCCGGCCATACCCACGACGACCACGCCCCACCTCACGGCGGCACTCCGGTGATAGTGGCGGAGGACAAGTTCCATCTGGAGCTCGTGCTCGATGCATCCGCCGCAAGGATGCAGGCTTTCGTGCTCGATGGGCATTTGGAGAGCTATGTCGCGGTGACGGAGACCAACTTTCTGCTCCTCGCCAAGACAGGTGCTAAAGAGGAACAGCTAGCCTTCCAACGTGCTGCCGAACCTGCTTCGGGCAAAGTGCCGGAAAAATCATCGCTGTTCGAGGCACAGTCCGAGTGGTTGAAGACGACGAAGGAATTTGATGGCCGCATCCCGTCGATCACGCTGAACGGAAGGACATTCACTAATATCTCGTTCTCGTTTCCCAAGGGCTCGAAACATGTCCACTGAACCGGAAGTATCATGCGGACTCACACCATTTGCCTCACGTTACTTTCGGCGACACTCCTGGTCAGCACCGGCTGTCGAAAGCCATCCAACGATCACGGCCATGACCACGGCCATGACCACGGGGACGAACCCAAGACGGCACAGATTACCGTTTGGACTGACCGCTATGAAGTCTTTGCCGAACATCGTGCTGCGGTGGCAAACAAGGCGACGACGTTCATCACGCACATCACCGAGTTGCACACGCTGGAGCCGCGACGCGAAGGAATGGTGAAGTTCATTCTGCGCCAGGGCGAAACGGTGGCTGAGCATCCGCAGGCCACTGCGGCGCGGGCGGGGATTTACCTGCCGGGTATCATCTTTCCGAAGGCAGGCGACTGGCAGGTAACGCTGCTCATTCCGACGGACGGCACGAATGCGCCGGTTGAACTGGGCACGATCAAGGTCTATGCGGATGAACATTCCGCCGAACACGCGGAGATCGCTGACGGACCGGAAGGCGTGAGCTTCCTCAAGGAACAGCAATGGAAGATCCTCTCGAAAACCGAGCTGGTGACCCGGCGTCGTCTCGTGGAGCGCGTGCGCTTACCCGCTCGCGTGCGTGCCAAGCCGGGTTTTAGCGCAACGATCACCGCTCCGGTGTCGGGCCAATTGGTTGTAGTATCCGGACAACCTCTGCCGCAACCCGGTCAGCGGGTGGAGGCGGGTCAGTTGCTGGCATTGCTTAAACCTAACTTCTCCGAAGCGGGCGCAAAAGTGGCCGAAGCCCAAGCGGAGTTCATCACGTCCAGAGCGGGACTCGACCAAGCTGAGACGGCTTACAACCGCACGAAGAAGCTTGCTGCGGAACAAGCGAAGTCAGCGCGTGAATTGCAGGAAACGGAACTCGCCTATCAATCTGCCAAGGCCCGCTATGGTGCGGCCGTCGGCCTGATTGCGACGTTCAAGCAGGCGGGCGGAACGTCATCGCCGGATGCGCCGCTTTTGATGGAGCTTCGCGCGCCCATTGCGGGCGTGCTCAATTCCGTGGCTGCCGGGCCGGGCGAAGTCGTCGCGGCGAGCCAACCAGTGTTCACCGTACTGAACCCGGAAACGGTTTGGATCGAAGCGAGCATTCCCGAATCGGGCGTGGCCCGACTGAGCAACGCCAAGGACGCCGCAGTCGAGTCGACCGGCGAACCCGGACCTTTTGCCCCCATCACCGGCGACGGTCGCGGTCAACTCCTGTCACTCGGACTGGAAGTGGATGCTGCCACGCGTACCGTGCCACTCATTTACGAGACGGCCAACCGCGACGGCAAGTTTCGCCTTGGCCAGAACCTCACCCTCCATGTGGAGACGGCGCGCGTGGACGAGATGGTTGCCGTTCCTGAAAGCGCGCTCGTCGACGAAGGCGACCAATTGGTCGCCTTCGTGCAGGTTAGCGGCGAAACGTTCGAGAAGCGCGAGATCCAAGCGGGCATCCGCGACACCGGATTTGTGCAGGTGCTCGATGGTATCAAAGAAGGCGAGCGTGTGGTCACGAAGGGCGCTTATGCCATTCGGCTCTCGTCCATCTCGGGCGTCATCCCCGCGCACGGCCACGCTCATTGAGACACGCTCATGGATAAACTCATTCAATGGGCATTGGGCAACCGCGCGCTGGTGATCGTCGCCGCGCTGCTCCTCACCGTCTTCGGCATCCACACGGCCACGCGGATGCCGGTGGACGTGTTCCCCGATCTGACTGCGCCCACCGTCACGGTCATCACCGAAGCGCACGGCATGTCGCCGACGGAAGTGGAAACGCAAATCACCTTTCCCATCGAGACGGCGGTAAACGGCGCGTCCGGTGTGCGACGGGTGCGTTCAGCCACGGCAGTCGGCATTTCCGTCGTGTGGGTGGAATTCGAGTGGGGCACCGACATCCGCAACGCTCGGCAAATTGTCAGTGAGAAGATCAGCGGCGTGACGGGTGAGCTGCCACCCGAAGTCGAACGGCCTACGCTGGCACCGCAATCGTCCATCATGGGCGAAATCCTCTTCCTCTCGCTTTCCTCTGAGCAGCATTCACCCGCTGAACTTCGCAGCTACGCGGAAGTTTCGCTGCGTCGCCGCCTGCTGGCTGTGCCCGGCGTCTCCCAAGTGACGCCGATTGGTGGCGGCGACAAGCAGTTCCAAGTCGTCCTGAATCCCGCCGCGTTGCAGGCGCACAGCGTCACGTTGAACCAGGTCATCCGCGCGCTGGAGCAAGGCAACGAAAACGTCTCTGCGGGCATCATCAACGAACGCGGCGCGGAATGGCTGATCACGGGAGTGGGTCGCATCCACTCCCTCGACGACATCGGCGCCACCGTCGTCGCCGCGCAAAGAGGCGTGCCGACGCTGGTGCGCGACCTTGGCGAAGTGAAGGTCGGCGAAGCGCAGAAGCGCGGCGAAGGGTCGGCGATGGGCAAGCCCGCCGTCATCCTCGGCATCCAGAAGCAGCCCGGCGCGAACACGCTGGAACTGACCAAGCGCCTCGACACCGTGCTCGCGGATGTCACGACCAAGCTCCCGGCCGGGATGAAACTCAAGACGGACATCTTCCGGCAGGCGGATTTCATTTCCGTGTCGGTGCGCAATGTTCAGACGGCCCTCCTTGAAGGCATCGTGCTCGTCACCATCATTGTGCTGCTGTTCCTCGCGAACTTCCGCGCCACGCTCATCACGCTCACGGCAATTCCGCTGTCGCTCGTTACCGCGGTGCTCGCCTTGAAATGGTTCGGTGCCTCTATCAACACGATGACCTTGGGCGGCATGGCCATCGCCATCGGCGCACTGGTGGACGACGCGGTGATTGACGTGGAAAACGTCTTCCGACGGTTGCGTGAGAATCATCATCAGCCCGAGGGTAAACGCCGCCCCACTTTGCAGGTCGTGTTCGACGCGAGCGTGGAGATTCGGAGTTCCATCGTCTTCGCCACGCTCATCATCGCGCTGGTGTTCATTCCGATCTTCTTCCTTGCGGGCGTCGAAGGCCGGTTGCTGCAACCGCTGGGTGTTGCCTACCTTGTGGCGCTCGCAGCGTCGCTGGTGGTCGCCGTCACCGTGACGCCGGTGCTCTGCTATTTTTTGCTGCCGAAGAGCAGGGGGGTGCTGGCCGACCACGAACCTCAATTCGCGCAATGGCTCAAGTCCTGTTACGCGCCGATTCTGCATTCCGCTCTCACTCACCCGTGGCGCTTCACCTTGCCTGCCGTGGCGCTGCTTGCCCTCGCGTTGCTGGCGACGGGACGGATGGGTCGCGCGTTCCTGCCTGAGTTCAACGAGGGTTCGTTGACCATCAGTGCGGTGACGCTGCCCGGAACCTCGCTCGGAGAATCCGATGGGCTGGGGCGGGTGGTCGAACAGACGCTCCTGGATTTCCCGGAGGTCGTTTCGGTGGCTCGCCGCACCGGGCGGGCGGAGTTGGATGAGCACGCCCAGGGCGTCGAGGCCGCCGAACTGGATGTTTCCATCGTTAGGAAGGAGCGAAAAAAGAAGGAGTTTCTGGAAGCATTGCGCGCCGCGTTCTCACAAGTTCCCGGCATGAACATCACCATCGGCCAGCCAATTTCGCACCGGATCGACCACATGCTCTCCGGTACACGGGCGAACATTGCCGTGAAAATTTTCGGCGCTGACCTTTATCACCTTCGTTCGCTGGCGGAGAAGGCGCGCCAGTCCATGCAAGGCGTCGCGGGTGTGGTGGATTTGTCCGTCGAGCAGCAAACCGAAGTGCCGGTGCTGAAGATCAAGTTTGAGCGCGAAGCGATCGCCCGCCATGCCCTGACTATCCGCGACGTTGCGTACACAGTCGAGGCTGCGCTCCAGGGCGTGAAAGCCTCGCGGGTCCTCGAAGGCCAGACCTCCTATGATTTGGTGGTGCGCCTGGAGAATGCAGAGGGATGGCAACTCGGTACCCTCGGCGACCTCCTGGTGGACACACCCGCTGGTGCTCGGGTGCCGTTGCGGTCGCTGGCGCGTTTCCAGCGCGACACCGGCCCGAACCAGATTCTGCACGAACAGGTCGAGCGAAAGATCGTCGTGCAATGCAACGTCGCCGGACGCGACGTGACCGGCGTGGTCAACGACATCCAAAGACTCGTGAACCCGATTTTAGCGGCGACGCCCGGCTACCGCGTGGAATACGCCGGACAATTCGAGAGCGCCGCTGAGGCAGGACGCACGCTCACGCTCGCCAGTGTTGGTGTGGTGATTGGGATCGGTTTCCTGCTGCACCTCGCTTTCCGCTCGGTCCGAGATGCCGCGCTCATCATGCTAAACCTGCCGCTGGCGCTCATCGGCGGCGTGGCAGGCGTCTTCGTGGGGGGCGGCGTGTTGAGCGTCGCCTCGCTCATCGGGTTCATCACTGTGTTCGGGATCGCGACGCGGAATGGCATCATGCTCGTTTCGCATATCCGGCATTTACAGGAACACGAGGGCGTCGCCGATTTTCGCGAAGCCGTGCGCCGCGGTGCCATGGAACGGCTGGTGCCGATCCTGATGACCGCGCTCGCCGCCGGACTGGCACTGATTCCGCTCGCGGTCGGCGGCGAGAAGCCCGGGAACGAAATCCAAACCCCAATGGCCATCGTGATCCTGTTCGGTCTGCTGACCTCCATGGTATTGAACATGGTCATCGTTCCCGCGCTTTACCTGAAACTGGGGCGATCGTCGCACCTTCAAACCAATTCGTGAAATGACTTACTACATCATCAAGATTCTGCTCACCACTGCGTTGGTTGTGGCCATTTCCGAAGCGTCGAAACGGTTTGGTGTAAACCTGTAAGGTATCCGTCTATGAAGATTGTAATTCTCCTGACCCTGTTAGGCGTCCTTGGCGGCGCTCCGGGTGCATGCGGCGCCACCAACCAGATCGAGTTGCTCACGTTCGATCAGGCGCTGGAAATGGCCGAGCGTCGACATCCCCAACTGGCAGAGGCCCTGGCTCTGGTCGATGCCGCCTCCGGTCGTGCCCAGCAGGCGGGAACGTTTCCGAATCCCGAAGCGATCCTTGGTGCTCAGCAAATCCCGGTACAAAGTTATCCCATACCCGACCGCCAATACGTGGCGGGCTTCAGTCAAACCATCCCGCTAGGCAACCGGCTCTCCAAGGCTCGGGATATGGAACTGCTGGAGCGCGAGGTCCGCCTGCGAGGACTGGAGGGTGTCTACCGCCAACTGCGCAAACGAGTGCAGGGCAGCTTTGCCACCGCGCTCTATCAGGAAAGTGCATTCCAAGCCCAAACCCGAATTACGGCAGGATTAGTCTCGGCGGTGACCATCTCCAAAGCACGGCTGGACGCTGGAGATGTCATCCCCCAGGACCTTGCCCGCCCGGAAATGGAATTGGCCCGAGCCGAAGTTGAGTTGAGGCGCAGCGAGTCACTGCGGAAGCAGAGTCTGATTGCACTCTCCGCCGCCATGGGTGACCCGAACCTGGAGCTGAAATCGGTCGAAGGCAGCCTGGATGTCGCCTTCGAAGTCCCAACCTTGGACTCGCTGGCCGCCAACCTTTCCTCGCAACCCGAGCTGCAAGCGGCGGAGGCGGGGGTTCGCGCCAGCAATGCCCGAATTGATCTCGCCACGGCCGAGCGGATTCCCGACGTGAAGGTGGAGGCCCTTTACCGCCGTCTGGAAGTCAGTGGACAGAATGCCTTCGACTTGGGTCTTAGCATCCCGCTGCCCTTGTTCAACCGGAACCAAGGCCGGCTTCGCGAGGCGCGCTCCGAAGCCGTCGCGGCCGAAGCCCGGGCGCGCTCTACGGCTAACGAATTGAATCTCAACCTGCGTGAATCCTACGTCGCACTGACCTCAGCATTGGACAACCTCAAAACGTTCCGGACCCAGATCCTGCCCCGTGCCGAAACGGTTCTGAAATCGGCGGAGCTGCGCTATGCAGCTGGTGATAGCGCCTTGACGGACGTGCTTCCGGTCCGGCGGGACTGGGCCGCCGTTCATCTGAGTTATTTGGAAACCCTGCGTGAGGTCATGCAGGCGTGGGCGGAGGTATCCAGTTTCTTGGGGCAGACCACGAGGCGCTAGTCCACCGAGTGCTCACCAACTGGATTTAAGCTGGGTGAAGTGAAGAGCACCGGTTTCCAGACTTTGGCGGGATTCGTGCTAACACTACAGCGACAGTTCACTTAAAGTTTGGAAGATGAAGGGGAAAAGCGCCGTTCTTGGCGCGACGGCTGGAAAGCTGTCGATCGCACCCGACGACATTTTTAGCTTGCGCGGAACTGGCCCGCCCGTTAATCTG
>SXSK01000375.1 GCA_005793375.1 Verrucomicrobiales bacterium
CAGATTAACGGGCGGGCCAGTTCCGCGCAAGCTAAAAATGTCGTCGGGTGCGATCGACAGCTTTCCAGCCGTCGCGCCAAGAACGGCGCTTTTCCCCTTCATCTTCCAAACTTTAAGTGAACTGTCGCTGTAGTGCTAATGCTGGCACAAGGGAAAGAGAGCGTGGCGAGCTCCCACTCCCACCTTTGGGCTCCGTTCGAACACATCTGCTCGGACGGAGCCCTTTTTTTTGTCGTTCGAGGCTCCGGATCCTCCCTCGACGAACCCCGCGTCGACCGGTTAACTTCGCGGTAAGTTCCAACATGACTCCAACATGACGATCCGCCCCAACCGTGTATGGTCGGTGTTCCTGGATGGCCTAGGCCTCCGGCGCTGGACCCCGTTGGTGATCGTCCTCGGCCTGGGGGTTTCCACCCGGCTCGATTCATTGGCGGCCGCCCCGGCGACCTTCTCAAAGACCTCACGGCTGAAGGTGCCTCAACTGACCTATGAGGAGCACATTCGCCCAATCCTCAAGGCAAATTGTTTCGATTGCCATGGCGAGTCCGAATCCCCCAAAGCAGGTCTGGACCTGCGATTGAGGCGGCTCATGCTCCAAGGCGGCAAATCCGGTCCGGCGTTAGTCCCTGGCAACCCTGAACAAAGTCCTCTCATCCAGTTAGTGACGAGCGGTGAGATGCCTAAACGGACCCGCAAGCTGAGCGCGCAAGAGATTGATCGATTGAGAGACTGGGTCGCCCAAGGCGCTCCCACGCTTGGCCCTGAACCCTCCGAGGTTCCCCGGGGAATGCTGATCTCGGAAGCGGAGCGTCGGCATTGGGCGTTTCAGCCACTCCGGTTGCCCCGGGTCCCCTCCACCCAACGTGCGGACCGCGTACGGAATCCCATCGATGCATTCATCCACACAGATCTCAAAACCCACGGCCAAACGTTTCGACCAGACGCGCCGGCTGCCACGCTTCTTCGTCGGTTATTTTTGGATTTGACCGGACTGATGCCATCCCCCGAGGCGTCCCAATCGTTTCTGCTGGATCATTCCACAGATGCATACGAGAGGCAGGTGGATCGATTGCTTGACTCATCACACTACGGCGAACGCTGGGGGCGCCATTGGCTCGATATCGCGGGTTATGCGGATTCCGACGGCTTTGTCGATGCCGATAACCCAAGGGAATTCGCCTGGAAATACCGCGATTGGGTCATTCGGGCATTAAATGCGGACATGCCGCTGAATCGGTTTATTACCGAACAGCTGGCTGGTGATACGTTCGTCCCTTATCCCACAAAGAATCTGTCCCCTTATCAGGTCGATCATTTAGTGGCCACCGGATTTTTGCGAATGGCCGCGGATGGGACTCAGTCGGGTGGGGTCGATCAAACCGCCTTCCGAAATGCTGTGGTTGCGGACACCTTGAAGATTGTGAGCACTTCCCTTTTGGGCCTTTCGGTGGGATGTGCGCAGTGTCATGACCACCGTTATGATCCGATTCCGCAGTCGGACTATTATCGTCTCCGGGCGGTGTTTGAGCCCGCGCTGAACTGGAAGGATTGGAGGACTCCCTCGCAACGACTGGTCTCATTGTATACGGACGCCGATCGGGCCAAGGCGGCGGAAGTCGAGGCTGAGGCGGGAACGCTGGCAGGCGAGCGCGAGGTGAAACAGAAGGAGTTCATTGCCGAGGCACTCGCGAAACATCTCCAGCAGAAATTTGAGGAACCGCTTCGGGGAAAACTCCGAGCGGCGATGGAGACGCCGGAAAAAGAGCGGAGTTCCGAACAGAAACGCCTGATCGATGACAACCCCAGCGTGAAGATCAGTCCAGGCGTACTCTACCAATACAATCCCAAGGCCGCGGATGAGCTCAAATCAATGGATGCCAAGATCCAGGAAGTACGGGTCAGGAAGCCGAAGGAGGATTTTGTCCATGCGCTCACGGAGCCAGCCTCCGCGTCGCCAGCGACCTTTTTGTTCCATCGAGGCGACCCAAATCAACCGCGCGAGGCATTTGGCCCGGGAGGATTGACAGTCCTGCCCGGCGGCCCTGTTTCCTTCCCAGAAAACGCTGGCGCCGGACAAAATTCCGGACGTCGACTGGCCTTTGCCGAATGGCTCACCAGCACCAACAATCCGTTGTTGCCGCGAGTTTTGGTCAACCGTGTTTGGATGCACCATTTCGGCCAGGGCTTGGTCAATACGCCCGCTGATTTTGGACTCAATGGCGACAAGCCATCTCATCCAGAACTGCTGGATTGGTTGGCCTGGGTTTTCGTGTCACCTCCGGAGGCCAGCAACCAGTTCCTCGGATGCCAATGGAGTCTCAAACGTCTCCATCGATTGATCCTCACTTCGACGGTCTGGCGCCAGGCTTCAGGAGCTCCAAACACGGTGGTTTCGGTGAAATCGCGGCGTTGGCAGGCAGTATCGATGACTGAACCGCGACCCTATTCCCACGTCGGGCTGCGCCGCATGGATGCCGAAGTCATCCGCGATTCTGTCCTGGCGGTCTCGGGAGCTCTCAATCTCAAGCCGTTTGGACCGCCGATTCCCGTTCGCGAAGATGCTTTCGGGCAAATCGTTGTGGGCATTGACAAGAAAGAAGGGGATTCAAAACAACCGGTGGAAGTGTCGATGGACGGTGAGGAGTCTCGTCGAAGCGTTTATGTACAGGTGCGCCGAAGCAAACCGCTCGCGCTGTTGACCACCTTTGACTCGCCGGTCATGGAAGTGAACTGCGAGCGGCGCCCAGCCTCGACGGTGGCTCCACAGGCGTTGATGCTGATGAATAGTGATTTTATTCTGAAGCAATCCGCGCGGTTTGCGGCCCGGTTGCAGCGCGAAGCTCCCGAAGGCGTCCAGAACCAACTTATCCGTGCGTGGCAACTGGCATTTGGTCGGCCGCCCACGGCCAAAGAGATGCTTGGAGCCCAGGAATTCATCGAGCGCCAGACCGCGCGTATGAAGGAAATCCAGACGGCCACGCCGGATTCAAAACCAAAAAAAACCGAAGCCACCGGGGCACTGCCGCCTCAGGAACCCACCGGACCGACGGCACAGGCCCTGACGAGCCTCTGTCAGGCTCTGTTAAGTTCTAATGAATTTCTCTACATTGATTGACCCATGAACAGGCGATATTTCAGTCGTCGGGAATTCTTATCGCGCAATGCACTGGGCGTTGGCTCGGTCGCGCTCGCATGGATGCTGCGCCAAGATCGGTTGCTGGCCACGCCTCCGGGGAAACCCCGCGGGCCTTTGTCGTTTGATCTCAAGTCTAAGTCTGGACCGTTAGTCCCGCGAGCGCGGGCCATGATTTCGCTTTTCATGCATGGCGGGCCCAGCCACGTGGATCTGCTGGATCCCAAACCTGAATTAAGTCGGCGCAGCGGGCAGGATTATTCGGGAGAAATCACCTTCAGCTTCGTCGATCGCGCCAGCAAGAAGCTCTTTGGCAGTCCCTGGAAATTCCAACGCCGTGGTCAATGCGGCACGGAGGTCAGCGAGTTGCTGCCCCACTTCGCCGGCATCGTGGACGATGTCTGCCTCGTGCGCTCGATGCATACGGACATCAATGGCCATGAACCGTCGATCTGGTCGATGCACACGGGCCGCGCCCAGCCGGGTCGCCCCCATCTGGGTTCGTGGCTGACTTACGGTTTGGGCACTGAAAGTCAAAGCTTGCCGGCCTATTTGGTGCTGACCGATCCGGGTGGTTTGCCAGTCGATGGTGTGCGGAACTGGTCCAATGGATGGATGCCACCGCTGTTCCAAGGAACCGTCATCCGGCCCACCGAACCTCGAATTCTCAATCTCGACCCGCCCACTCACCTCAAGGGTGACTTGCAGGAACAAAATCTCGCCTTCTTGAGACAGCTCAATCGGGATCATGCCCAGCGTCATCCCGGTGAAGCCGATCTCGAAGCGCGAATCGCCAGTTATGAATTGGCTGCGCGCATGCAGAGCGCCGCCAAAGAAGCCCTGGATATCTCCGGAGAATCCGAAGCCACTCGACGGCTCTACGGTCTCGACGATCCAGTCACCCGTGAGTATGGCACTCGATGCCTGATCGCCCGCCGACTCGTCGAACGTGGTGTGCGATTCGTCCAGATTTTCATCAATGGCCAGATTTGGGATAATCACGAAGGCATCGTGAAGAATCTAGCCACTTGCTGCGCGAAGACCGACAAACCCAGCGCGGCCTTGGTCAAGGATCTGAAATCGCGGGGGCTTTTGGATTCCACCGTGGTTCACTGGGGTGGCGAGATCGGACGATTACCCGTCACGGAGAATCATGGGGCCCCAGAAAAAGCGGGACGCGATCACAACGGCCAAGGTTTCAGTTCCTGGTTTGCCGGTGGTGGTTTCCGTGGCGGCATGACCTATGGTGAGACGGACGAATTTGGCCACAAGGCAGTGGTGAATCCGGTCAGTTCTCACGATTACCACGCAACTCTGTTGCATCTGTTCGGCCTGGACCACGAGCAGCTGGTTTATCACTACAACGGCCAGGAACAGCGTCTCACGGACGCCAAACCATGCCGAGTGGTGAAGGAACTGATCGCCTAGTCGCACCTTCATTCCGTCCTCGGATTAAACTTCGAGACTTGGCTGAGTTGGGTCCAGAGAGCGCGTTCTTCGTCGCTGAGCTGAGCGGGTAGTTTCACCTGAACGCTGACGAAGAGATCGCCGCGTCCGCCCCCGCCGCGAGGCAGCCCGCGTTCGCGCACGCGCAATTGTTGGCCAGGGTTGGTGCCAGGTGGAATGCGGACACTTACCCGGCCGTCCAAGGTCGGGACACTCGCAGTGATTCCCAACACGGCTTCCCACGGTGCCAAGACCAGTTCGTGGACCAAATCCGCACTCTGAGTTCGGAAGTCGGGATGCGCGGCGAAGCGCGCTCTCAGATACAGATCTCCAGATTCGCCGCCATCGGCTCCAGGTTCCCCTTTGCCGGCCACGCGAATGGTTTGTCCCTCGGAGACACCCGCCGGGATGCGAACCTTAAAGGTGTGAGTTTCTGAAGCGCCCGTGACGGGGTGAGTGCGTTGGAGCGAGATGGCACGAACGGAGCCGTTCAGCACCTCCTCTAAGCGTACCAAGAGATCTCCTTCGATGTTTCGACCGCGCTGGGGTGCCGTGTCCTCCCCAAACCATTGGGTGCCATAGTCGGCGTCCGCTCCTCGCCCCGCTCCTCCCGGTGTGCCGCCAAAAAAGCGCTCAAAGAAATCGCTGAAGCCGGTCCCTTCAAAATGGACATCGGGGGCGGAGCCGGGGCGATGCCGCCGGGCTCGCCCATTGCCGGTACGTGAAGTCGATTCGGAGGCAGCAGCGTCTTTCCACCCGGCGCCGAGTGCATCGTAACGCTGGCGCTTTTGAGGATCGCTCAGAACTTCGTGGGCTTCATTGATGGCCTTGAACTTCTCTTCCGCCACCTTCTTGTCCTTCGCCACATCCGGATGGTATTTCCGCGCCAGTTTGCGAAAGGCTTTCTTAATGTCTTCCGGGCTGGCGTCGCGCGTTACCCCGAGCGAGGCGTAATAGTCTTTGAATTCCATGACAAAGTTAGGCGGCAACGATAAGCGCCACAGCGCCTGGGCGCCATGGCGCTTATCCTTGGATTCTCCAGCGACCGATTAGGAGACCTTGACTTCTACCTGGCGCGGACGCGCTTGCTCGCTCTTGGTCAGGTGAACTTTCAAGATTCCATCCTTAAACTCGGCCACCACTTTTGAGGGGTCGGAATCATCCGGAACGCTGAAGCTCCGAACGAAACTGCCGTAGGAACGTTCGATACGATGGTATTTCGTGCTTTTCTCGTCCTTCTCAAATTTTCGTTCGCCAGTGATGGTCAAAACACCCTGCTCGACCGTGACTTTCACGTCGTCCTTCTTCACTTCGGGCAACTCGGCCTTAATCAGGTACTCCTTGTCGTCTTCGGTGATGTCGACCAGTGGCGACCATTCCGCGACGGTCATAGATTCCTTGCCGGAGGCCGGCTGAGCGGCTGCTCGGGTGAATGCTGTTGAGAAGCGGTTGCGGAGTTCTTCCAGTTCCTTGAATGGATCCCAACGTGTGAGGTGGTTCATAGTACGTTTTTCTTTAGTTCTTAGGTTTATGGTTCGCTAATTGTCTCATGATTCCTGACGGATGATCCGAAGTTTCCTGCGGGCTTCCGTCGGTTTCCTGAGATCCTGTATCAGGAATTGCACCAAGAAGTTGGACGCCCCGGCTTGTTTCGTAACTGCCTCCTTTGCAGTGGACTGTGTCGTTTCTATGGTTGCTGATCGAGGGCGATTGCTGGAATTTTGTGACGGGCTGCGCAGGCTTGTCCGTTCACACTGAGACGACAATGACACACGGATATAAAAGCCACGGCTTGCGGGTCGGGCATTGGCGTGCTTTTCTCCGCCCCCTGCGATGGATGACACAAATTCCTTGATCGAACAGCGGAAGGCCAAACTTGCGGCGTTACAAAAGCAAGGGCTGAACCCGTTCATGAACAAGTTTAAGCCTGGCCTGGGCTGCGGCGAGGCGCGCACCCGGTTTGAGGCGGCTGAACTGACTGAAGGCGCTGCGGTTCGTTTGGCGGGTCGAATCACGGCGCATCGGGACATGGGCAAGAGCCAATTCCTCGATTTGAAAGATACTTCTGGCAGGATCCAGCTCTACGCCCAGAAGCAGACCTTGGGCGATGACCAGTTCGAGGTCTTCAAACATTTGGACCTCGCCGATTTCATTGGCGTGGAGGGAACCTTGTTTCGCACTCGAGCTGGCGAGCCCAGCGTGAAGGTGGAACGATTTGTGATTTTGGGTAAATCGCTGCGTCCGCCGCCCGCCAAGTGGCATGGCCTGGAGGACACGGAGATTCGGTACCGGCAGCGCTACCTCGACCTCATGGCTAATGATGAGGTCAAGCATACGTTCCTGCTTCGATCCCGGTTGGTGAAAGAAATCCGTGCCTTCTTCCATGGCCGCGGGTACGTGGAAGTGGAGACGCCCATGATGCAGGCCATCCCAGGGGGTGCCGCGGCTCAACCCTTCAAGACGTTTCACAATGCCTTGGGCTGTGACTTCTTCATGCGCATCGCCCTGGAATTGTACCTCAAGCGTCTGCTGGTGGGTGGTATCGACAAGGTCTTTGAAATCGGCCGCAATTTCCGCAATGAAGGATTGTCGCGCCGGCA
>SXSK01000376.1 GCA_005793375.1 Verrucomicrobiales bacterium
ACCGACGGCCGTGATGACCGAATCGAGCGAGAAGATAATGTCCATGATGAGGATCTCGGTGACGATTAGGGCAAATTTAGGGGCGATTTTGACGCTGCGTTCCCCATCAGGGCCTTCGAGTTTTTCATGGATCTCGCGAACGCTCTTGAACACCAGGAACAACCCGCCGAAAAACAAAATGAGATCCTTGCCGGAATTGGGGATTTGGAGTCCAAATGGTTTCCACGACCAGAGTTCACCGGTGAGTTTCATTACCCAAGCCAACGAACACAGGAGAAGAATTCGCGTAATGAGGGCCAGGGCGAGACCGGTCTTGCGCGCTTTGGCTTGTTGTACCGGGGGCAACTTTCCGCTCAGAATGGAGATGAAGATGAGGTTGTCGATCCCGAGAACGATCTCGAGAAGCGATAGGGTGAGTAGGCTCACCCACGCATTGGGGTCCGCCAACCAGTCAAAATTCATGGAGCCCCAGTATAATGGCCGACATGAACTCTGCCAATCCAACCGGCATTCGATTTTCCAAGCATCCGGTACGGGTCGTTCTCCTCCACCCCCACGCCCACTGAAACATTGGCAACGCCCCCCCATCGATTCAGTATCCGTCCATGTCCTTCTCACCCCTGGATGTCCGTCAGATCGTCAGCCCGCTCTCCCGTCCACAGATTCAGGAGACGGTGGAGGCCTTGACGACTGAAGTCCATACGCCTGCAGAAAAGGCAGTGTTTCTGACCGCCTTGGCGCAACGTGGTGAGACTCCTGAGGAAATCGCAGGGTTTGCGGCTGAATTGCGCGAGCGAGCGACCCCCGTTCCACTCGACCCATCTTGGCGGGCATCCCGCGTCCTGCTGGACGTCTGCGGTACGGGCGGCGATCGGTTAAATACTTTTAACATCTCGACTGCCATCGGGATCGTCTGTGCGGCTGCTGGTGTAACGGTGGCGAAACATGGAAATCGAGCGGTGACTTCTGGAAGCGGCAGTGCCGATGTCTTAGAGGCACTCGGCATTCGAATCGATCTGACACCCGAGGAAGCCGCCCGCGCCTTGGTCTCCAACGGTTTCGCGTTCTTGTTCGCTCCGAAGTATCATCCGGCCTTCAAAAATATTGGTCCCGCCCGCAAGCTCTGCGCCGAGCAGGGCCAAAGAACCATCTTCAATTTTCTCGGCCCTCTACTAAACCCAGCGCGTCCGACAGCACAATTGGTCGGCGTTCCTCGCCCCGCCCTATGCGAACCCATGGCCCGCGCTTTGCAGTCCCTGGGGGTGCACCGTGCCATGGTCGTGAGCGGTTCCGTCCCTCCCGCCCCGGGCACCACGGGTGACGTGGTCTGGATGGATGAAGTCTCCATACTAGGCCCCAACTACGTCGCCGAATTTCATCATGACCATGGCTTTCACCAATCCGAATGGTCCGTCGGCGACTACCCATTGCAACCCGCCACGCTGGCCGACCTGGCGGGCGGCGATCGCCATGTGAATGCAGAGATCATCCGCCGAATTTTCTCGGGAGCCGAACGGGGTCCAAAACGTGACGCCATCCTGTTGGGAGCTGGCACGGCGTTGTTTGTGGCCGGGGTCGCGACGAGTGTTGCGGAAGGCTGGACGCGTTCGGTAGACGCGCTGGATAGCGGGGCGGCGGCGCAAAAACTCCGGCAACTGCAGGAGCCAGTAGTTTGAACTAGAACAGGCTGTTGCTGAAGATGCCAATGATGCTGAGGGGACCTTGGTCCTCGAGACCTTCGGTTGCCTTGTCGACCTTCTGAAGTGTCAGCTTCACATTCTTCAGGAAATTGTCATCGTTCACCAGTTTCCCGACGCTCCCCTGCCCACTGTTTATTTTTTGCATAATCTCCCGCAGATTGCTCATGGCTCCGGTGGTTTCCTTGTAGAGCGTTTCGTCGTGGAGTAGTTTGCCCATAGTGCCGTCACCGCGCTGAATTCCTGCCATAACATTGGTTGCGGTCCCAACCGCCGAACGCGCGTCCACCAACAGGCCTTCGGCGTTGTTAAGAACACTGTCCAAGCGTCCGGAAGCCCGAGTGAGATTGGTCATCATGCTCACGACATTCGTGTACACCGAATCGTCGTTGATCAAGCGTCCCAACGTGCCTTTGCCATCGGCGATAGCGCTCGAGATATTTTGCATGTTCCCGAAAATGGACGCGAGTTTGAGGTTGTTGTCCTTAAGGAAATCGGTGAACGGCCCGAGCAGTTTGGTAAATTCTTCGCCGCTGAAACTCTTGGTCATGTTCTGCATGCCATCCGCCACGCCCTGCAGTTTTTCCATGAGCTGCGACAAGTCGGGTTGATCCTTGGCACTCAGGACCGCGCCCGCCTCCGCCACGGGCGCATTGGCAGTTCCGAACGTGAGCGAGACGAAGTTTTGGCCCATCAATCCGGTAAATTGCACCGCCGCAATGCTGTCGGTTCGTACGGTGGCATCGCGGTTCACGCGCATCACCACTTCAACCTTGTTGGTGGCAAGTCGGATGTCATCGACTCGCCCAACCATGACGCCAGCCAGCTTCACCGGATCGCCCACTTTCAATTCACGCACGGAATCGAAATAGGCCCGCAGATCTTTGCCGCGACGGAAGAAGCTCGCACCACCGATCATTTCGAACAGGATGAAGGCACCGATGACAACCAGGGCGAAGAAGACGCCCAGTCGGGTTTCAAGGGAGTTTTTCATAAATAATTAGTCTCTCGACGCTGTGGAAACTGGGTCTATGCGCTTTCGACGGTATCAATTGGCGGGGAAAATTCAGCATTCATAAATTCCCGGATCAAGGGGTGCTTGGTGGCCCTGAGTTCGGCAGGTGTGCCCACCTCAAGGAACTGACCCTCGTGCAAAAACGCGATGCGATGGGCGATCCCAAAGGCCAGGTCGCGATCGTGCGTCACTACCAGCGTCGTCGCTCTGTTGCGTTCATTGAGCTCGACAATTTCTCGGCCGATGGTGCGGGCGACCAAAGGGTCGAGTTCGCTGGTGGGTTCATCGTAAAGTATCAACTGGGGTTCGATCACCAGTGCCCGGGCGATGGCAACGCGTTTGCGCATGCCGCCGGATAATTCGGCAGGCAACCGTTCCCCGATCTCCGGATCCAGAGCCACGGCTTCAAGCTTCTCGCGAACAATTTGGTCGATTTCAGCCAGCGATTTGAGCCGATGTTCGATAAGGTAGAGCCCCACATTCTCTGCAACAGTCAACGAATTGAGCAAGCCGCCGCTTTGAAACACCATGGCCAACCGGAAACGACCGCGGTTGGCGTCCTGCAAAATCTCCCCATTGAGTCGGATTTCACCAGAATCCGGTGTTTCAAGTCCGATTACTTGGCGCAGGAAGACGCTTTTGCCGCTGCCACTTGGCCCCATGATGACGAAGCGTTCACCCGCAGCGACTTGCAGGTTGAGGCCCCGCAAGACCAGCTCTCCGCCTAAGGATTTCTTCAAGTCCCGGACATGGACGGAGATGCCAGTCGAAGTTGTGCCGGGAGGATTCATCGATCGAACGGGAGGAGTAATCGTGTGAGGACGTAATCCAGCAGGAGGATGAACACGAGTGAATTGACGACCGCTTTGGTCACAGTACGTCCGATGGCACGTGGCCCCCCCAGTGTCGCGAGGCCTTGTTGACACGAGACGACGCCGACAGTGAGTGCGAAAATGACCGATTTCAACAAGCCGTTGAGAATGTGTTTGGTTTCGACAGCTTGACGGAGGTTTTCGAAGAAAGCGCCAAATGATACGGCGATTTCGCGGTTGTAGTTCGAAACCAACGCGCCACCAAAGCAGCCCACCAGATTGGAAAAGATGACCAGGCATGGCAGCGCCAAAGTGATGGCGACGACGCGCGGCAATACCAGGTAGGACACCGGATCGATGTTGAGGGTCTTGAGGGCATCGATTTCCTGATAGACCCGCATGGACCCTAATTCAGCCGCCATAGCGGAGCCGATGCGGCCTGCGAGTAAGATACCCATCATCACGGGAGCCAGCTCCTTGATCATGGACATGCCAACGATACTGCCGAGTGTCGAACCGAGTCCTTGCTCAACCAGGAGCGGTCCGGTCTGCAACGCGAGGACGCCGCCGATGAAGAAGGAAAGTGTACACGCCATGAACAGGCTCGCATTGCCAATCTCAAAGAACTGTTCGAGGACTTTGCGGCGCTCACGCCACACGCGTGATAACGCGCGCACCGTGGCTACGAACAAAAGCAGGATGGAACCGAGGTCGCGAAACATGAACCGGAACTCGAATTAGACCATCCTTCGATGGAAAGGAACATGTTTCTCTAAGGATAACGAGAGACATGCCACCGTTGGAGCGCCTCCCGACGACGCTCCAACCCTCAGGGAACAATGGAGTTGGGATTCCAAAGGACGATTCATTTCGGGATCAAGGACTGAAGCATTTCGGGATGAAACCGCTGGATGAACCAAAGTGCTCCCATCGTGGTGGCGTTGAAGAACCCGTGGGCGAGCGAGGCTTCCCAATAGGACCGCCGCCAGACCATCACGACACCCAAACCCAATCCGACTGCGGCGGTCATGACCACCCCGGCCATGCCTTGGGTGATATGAGCCCCCCCGAACACCAAGGATGCAAGGACGATTCCGGCGGCCCATCCCTTCCAGTTCTTCCACTCCGGTGGCAGCAGCGACCGAAAGGACGATAAGACCCCGGCTCGCCAGAGTTCTTCCCGGATGCCACCTAGCCCAAAACTCAGCACTGTCGCCGCTAACACCACATACCAAGGATCCTGAAACGCCTCCATGGGTAATAGACGTTCCACAGACGGCCGTAGTTTCTGAAGGTCGAGTCCCTCTCCGGGGTGGCTGAGAGATCGGTACAGAAACGTCCCTCCTGCGAATGCCAGCATGGCGGGGATCGCCAGCAATCGGACGCCCACGGACCAGACCACGGACCAGACCAGCGTCATCCAACCATCCCAGCGCTTCAGGAAGAGTTCCTCTTTGGAGGGACGCCCAAACGCCCAGGCAATCCCAAAAACCAGGACAAATAAGCCCATTTCCTGGACGAACGTCAGGAGGAGCAATCCTTTGGTCGCAGGCAGGATAGGACCGTCTTTTTGGCCTTGCTGGGCGCCAACGATGGCAAAGCTGACGATGTAGGTGAGCAGGATCGAGAGCATGACAGCCCGGCGCCAAGTCGCGATGGGTCCTGGTGGAGGGACTGCCTCGGCGAGAAAAGGCGGGAGAGATTCGGGAAGGACGGGGGGGGCATCCATGGACTTAGCGGGATTGGCGTGGTGAGGTGTCTGCGGCCTTGCGGCAGGCTGCGGAAACGATTTCCAACTGTTCCAGAAAGGCCTCGCGTGCATTCTCGGGAAGTCCACTCAGGACTTCTTGTTGCAGGTTCATTGCGACGACCCGACAGTCTTCATATTGGGCGAGTCCGGCTGGCAACAGTAGGATCCGATAGGCCCTTCGATCACTTTCATGGGCCTGGCGCCGAATCCAACCCGCGGTTTCCATTCTCTCAAGGAGTGACGCCACGGTATTGGGGTCGCTGGACATGGCATGCGTCAGATCCCGCTGGGTCATGCCCGCCGGGTCTCCCTCCAGCAGCGTGCGCAGAGCGGTGAACTGATCCGGGGTGACGCCGGTGTGGGCGATTCGTCGTCGAAACGCCTGATTCAACCCATACCACGCCCGACGCAACAACGGAGGCAGTCGACGCCGTTGTGGGGAGTCGATGGGTGTCGCCACGGGAGCTTCCGTGGATCCAGCAAGAGACTTCTTGGATGCCAAAGCCCCGTGTGTATAGGCCCCCGAAGGCTCGGAGAAAAGCACCAACCCAAGGAAGGATTGGATGTCCCCGGCGTGGGACCCCACCGCAAGACAGACTAAACGCGTCCAGAAACGGGTTTGAAGTAGGACAGTTGACAACCACCCAGCCGGCAAGCGGAAGCGTCCCCCTTCGCGAACCTTGACCTGCATCAAGGCGTGACATTTGAAATCAGGCAGAGTCGGTCCCCGATGAATCCAATTTGTTCCTTGCATCTGGAGGCCTTGCCATGTTGAGCAAATCACAGGCACGCGTGTTCTTTCTCGGAGGCACCGGCGTTTTCACGGCGGCGTTTCTCGGACTGACCCTGGATTCGATGAACCAGATTCCAGCGCTCACTCACGACGACCAGATCACCCCGGCAGTCGAACGTGGCAAAAATATTTGGGAGAAGAATAACTGCATGGGTTGCCACACGCTGTTTGGCGAGGGTGCCTATTATGCTCCCGAACTGACGCAGGTGGTGGCACGTCGTGGGAAGCCTTGGATCAAACTGTTCCTCAAAGATCCACAGAGGATGTTTCCCGGAGAACGGAAGATGGTACAGTACCATTTTACCAATGAGCAGATGGATGACGTGATCGCCTTCCTTGAATGGTGCGGCAATGTGAACCTTCAAGGTTTCCCCCCGAAACCCCCACTGGCGGCGAAGATGCAATCGGTGATCTCCTCGGGAGGCTTAAGCGGAGGACCTCAGCCGGAGTTGTTCAAAACCATCTGTGTTGCCTGCCATGCCGTCGGTGGTGTGGGTGGGGTCGTGGGTCCGCCGCTCGATGATGTCCGCCAACGGAAGAACCGCGCGGATCTATTGGCGTGGATAGCTAATCCACAGACCATCAAGCCAGGAACGGCCATGCCTCAGATCGAAATGAGTGACGCGCAGCGGGCTGAAATTGTCGATTACCTTCTCAGCCTCACTGGCGCCGCAGGCGCTCCCTTGGCACCCGCCAAACCTCAGGAAACCTACGAATGAAATACCAATCCCAAAAGATCGCCTACTGGTTCTTTGCAGCCGCGATGGTGCTCTTCTCGTTGCAGATCGTCTACGGTTTCATCATGGGCTTTGCCCATGTCGGCCTGGACGTCCTCCATGACTGGATTCCATTCAACACCGCTCGTGCCGTCCATACCAATCTGCTGGTGGTCTGGTTACTCTGCGGTTTCATGGGGTCCGCTTATTACATCATTCCCGAGGAGGTAGATCGTGAGTTGGAATGGCCCTGGTTGGCGTGGTTACAATACTTCTCGCTGCTCGCCGTGGGCGTTGCCGCGATTGGGTGCTACCACTTCAATATTTGGGAAGGACGCAAGTTTTGGAAATCCCACGCCCACTCGATTATCTGGTGGTTGTCAATGTGCTGATGTTCATCGCCAATATTGGCGTCACGCTCTGGAAGGGAACGAAACGCACGACCACCTCCATAGTGCTCTTCATGGGCCTGCTGTTCGCAGCCCTCCTATATCTGCCCGGGATGATACAATTCAGGAATCAGACTTTGGATTCATTCTATCGTTGGTGGGTCGTTCATCTTTGGGTGGAGGGAGTCTGGGAACTCATCATGGGTGGCATCCTTTGTTTCTTGCTCATCAAGCTAACCGGCGTCGACCGCGAGATCGTCGAGAAGTGGCTGTACATCATTGTCGGACTCACGTTTCTCTCCGGCATCCTTGGCACTGGACACCATTATTACTACATCGGAACGCCCCGTTATTGGCTCATCATTGGAGGCATCTTCTCCGCACTCGAACCGCTCGCATTCCTAGGCATGGCAGTCTATGCCCTGGCGATGGCAAAGAAGGGCGGCCGGAAACATCCAAACCAGATCGCGCTGACCTGGTCGTTGGGTTGCGCTGTTATGTCCTTTGTAGGTGCTGGGTTCCTTGGAATGGCGCATACGCTGCCCCAGGGAACGGTGTTACCACCCCAATGGGTTTCAAGGAGTCCGCATTGGGGTGTAGTAAATCTTGAACAGTTCGTGGCGACCTTCGGCTGAAGAGCGGGACAGGGATCTGCGCGCATGTTTCGGACCTGTTGGTGAGGAGC